>CAZNQE010000001.1:0-140301 GCA_964575005.1 uncultured Polaromonas sp.
CGGCCTTTTTGGTGGCCCAGCACCATGCAGGGCGTGCCGTTGAAACGGGCGAGGCCGCCAACGATGCTCAGGTCATCCGAAAAGTGACGGTCGCCATGCATCTCCACGAAGTCCGTGAAGATCTCGTTGATGTAGTCCAGCGTGTAAGGCCGCTCGGCGTGGCGTGCGATCTTGGTGATCTGCCAGGGCGTGAGGTCGCTGTAAATGTCTTTGGTGAGCTGCTGGCTTTTTTTGGACAGCTGGTCGATTTCTTCCGAAATATCCACCGCTGATTCCGTCTGCACGTAGCGCAGTTCTTCAATTTTCCCTTCGAGGTCCGCGATCGGCTGCTCAAAGTCTAGGAAGGATTTCTTGGGCATCCCATGTCCTTATGTGTCGTGTTCAGGCGGCTCAGTACGCCACAGGCAGTGGGTCGAGCGAACGCCAAATATACCAAGTCGCCACGGTGCAGAACGGTGCCCAGGCACCCGCCACCTCTCGCGCGTCGCTGCGACTGACGGACTCGCCGGAAAAATAGCTCTTGCTGATGCCATTGATGAGCCCCACGTCATCCAAAGGCAGCACATTGGGGCGCATCAGGTAGAAGATCAGAAACATCTCGGCCGTCCAGCGGCCAATGCCGCGAATGGCGATCAACTCGGCAATGATGGCTTCATCTTCCATGGCTTGCCAGTCCTGCACGTGCACGGCGCCGCCGTGAAAGTGCAGTGCCAGGTCCACCAAATACTCGACCTTGCGTGCGCTCAGGCCGGCGGCGCGCATGTCGTCCACCTTAAGCTTGAGCACATTGGCTGGCGTCATCTTTTTAGGCAGGACTTCAAAGCGCTGCCACACGCTTTGCGCGGCCTTGACCGAGATCTGCTGGCCCACGATGCTGCGCGCCAGTGTGCCAAAGGCGTCGCCACGCGACTGCAGGCCCACATCGCCAAACTGAGGGATGAGCCGCTTCATCACCCGGTCTTTTTTCATCAGGTGCTTGCAGCCTTCGGCCCAGTAGTCGGGCACGGTCAGCACGACGGGCGCTGACTCGGTGAGCTCGACCGTGGCCGGTCCCGTCTTGGCCAGGGTTTTCATGCCTTGGCTTCCCAGGTCGTGCCAGCGGCGGAATCTTTGAGCACGATGCCGCGGGCCAACAGGTCTTGGCGAATGCGGTCGGCACCCGCGAAGTCTTTGGCCAGCTTGGCCGCGGCTCGCTCGGCAATCAGCACCTCAATGGCTGGCCCATCCAAGGAAACCCCAGCCTGCAAGAACGCTTCTGGAGAACCCTGCAACAAGCCCAGCACGCCGCCCAGCGCCTTCAAAAGGCCGGCCAGTTTCGCGTCATGCGTGCGATTGACCTCACCCGCCAGATCAAACAGCACGGCCACGGCTTCAGGCGTGCCAAAGTCCTCGTCCATCGCGGCCTTGAAACGCGCGGCATAAGGCTGAGTCCAGTCGATTGCCACCGCCTCGGGCGTCACCAGGCTGAGCGCGGTGTAAAGCCGGCGGAGTGCGCCGCGCGCGTCGTCCAGGTGGGCGTCGCTGTAATTAAGCGCGCTGCGGTAATGCGCCCGCACAATGAAAAAGCGCACCGTCTCGGCGTCGTACTGGGCCAGCACGTCGCGAATGGTGAAAAAGTTGCCCAGCGACTTGGACATTTTTTCGTTGTCCACGCGGACAAAGCCGTTGTGCATCCAAAAGCGTGCCAACGGCTTGCCGGTCGCGCCTTCGCTTTGGGCAATTTCGTTTTCGGGATGCGGGAACTGCAAGTCCGCGCCACCACCATGAATGTCAAAACTCTCGCCCAGCGTGGCGCAGCTCATGGCCGAGCATTCAATATGCCAGCCCGGCCGGCCTTTGCCAAAGGCGTGACCCCAGGTGGCGGCGTCCCATTTGGCGTCCTCGGGTTCTGTGGGCTTGGCGGCTTTCCAGAGCACAAAGTCCAGCGGATCATTTTTCCCGTCCAGCACGGCTACCCGCTCACCTGCGCGCAACTCGTCCAGAGACTTGCCTGACAACTTGCCATAGCCCGGGAATTTGCGCACAGCGTAGTTCACGTCGCCACCCGGCGCCTGGTAAGCCAGTCCTTTGGCTTCAAGCTGGCTGATGAGCGAGAGCATCTGCGGCACATATTCAGTGGCGCGAGGCTCCTGGCTGGGCGGCTCGATGTCTAAAGCAGCGATGTCCTGGTGCATGGCCAGCACCATCTCGTCGGTCAGCGCGCGAATGGTGATGCCCCGCTCCACCGCACGTTTGATGATCTTGTCGTCAATATCAGTGATGTTGCGAACGTAGCTGACCTTCAGGCCACTGGCGCGCAGCCAGCGCTGCACCACGTCAAAAGCCATCATCATGCGGGCATGGCCGATGTGGCAGTGGTCGTAAATCGTCATGCCGCACACGTACATGCGCACATGGCCGGGCTCGAGCGGCGAAAACTCTTCCACGTCACGCGACAACGTGTTGTAAATGCGAAGACTCATGAATCGGGGGGTAAAAGCTGGAAGAGAGGAGCAGCGCAGACGGGCTGGGCGCAGCGGCAGACTATACCAATCGCGCGATCTTCACCGCCGACAAGCCGTCGCTACACTCGATTTTTCAGTATAGCCAGAGCTTGCGGCCTCCAGCACGCAAGCTCGACAGCGGGATAGCTCAACCTTTCGCCTCATTACGCCCCTAGAATCGAAGCTCGTATTACTTTTGAGCGAAAAGCCTGAACATCATGAAAACTTCAGTATCGATTAGCCTCGGCAAGGTCAGGCATTGGATGGGGGCACTGGCCCTGGTGGCCTTGCTGCCTTTTGCCGCGCAGGCAGACGACTATGCCGATGTTTCCAAGCTGTTAGGCGCCAAGCAATACAAAGAGGCCCTGACCAAGGCCGACCAGTACCTCAGCAGCAAGCCACGCGATCCTCAGATGCGATTCATTCGCGGCGTCATCCTGAGCGAGAGCGGTCGCAATTTCGAGGCCATCTCGGTCTTCACGAAGATCACTGAAGACTTTCCTGAACTCCCGGAGCCCTATAACAACCTGGCCGTGCTGCATGCCGCCCAGAACCAGTTCGACAAGGCACGCGCCGCCCTCGAAATGGCGATTCGCACCAACCCGAGCTATGCCACGGCGCATGAAAACCTGGGCGACGTCTATGCCCGACTGGCCAGCCAGGCCTACAGCAAAGCTCTGCAGCTGGACGCAAGCAACACCGCCGTGCAGCCCAAGTTGGCCCTGATCCGGACCTTGTTCAATCCGGACCCCAAGGGACAGCGCGCGCCAACGCCAGCCGCACCAGCCGCCCCGGCCCCCGCGCCTGCGGCGGTTCCCGCTCAATCCGCCTCCTCGCCTGCGGCCATGGCGTCTGTTGCGCCCGGTACGGCTGTTCCACCTGTCCCAACCAAGGTCACCGCCACGCCGCCAACCCCTGCCGCCGCAGGGACCGCCGCCGTGCCTGCTGCCAGTGCAGCGACCACCACCAAGGGCGGTCAAGGCGAAGTTGACGTGGCTCTACGCCAATGGGCTGCCGCCTGGGCCGGCAAAGACATGGACGCTTACCTGAAGTCCTATGCCAAGGAATTCGAGGTGCCGGGCAAGCTCGGACGAGCGGCTTGGGAGGAAGAGCGCCGCAACCGGATCCTGGGCAAAAGCAAGATCAGCGTTCAGCTCAGCGATGTGAACATCGCGGTCAACGGCAGCAAGGCCACGGTTCGCTTCAAGCAGGCCTACAGCGCCGACGCGCTGAAAGTCAGCAGCCGCAAGACGCTGGAGATGGTTCTCAGCGGTGGCCGGTGGCTGATCGTTCGTGAGAGCTCTAACGGCTGATCGCATGGGTTTGGACTTTGCCCGGGGGGCTGAAGGCCCGAGCCGACCCCGCCTGGCCCACGCAGCCTGGCTCACCTTGGTTGCGGTTTTTTGGCTGCAAGCTGCCTTGCCAGCCTGGGCTGCGGGCAACGAGGCACGCGTCGCCAGCGAGGAGGACCGGCTCTTCGAGATTTACCGGCTCATCAGTCAGTCGAAGCTGCGTGAGGCCATGCCGCGTGCACAAGCATTGCTGCGTGACCGGCCTAATTTTCAGCTCGCTCATCTGGCCTACGCGGACTTGCTGTCGGCCCAGATCGGCAAGGCCGGGTCTGAAGGGCGACCGCTGACAGGCCTTACGGCCTTGTCCGAAACAAGCCAGTTCGCAGACCTCAAGCGCGAATCCCAGTTGCGCATCAAGGCCCGGCTTGAGGCGCCACCTGCGGGTCACGTTCCTGTTCAGTTCCTCAATCTGGCGGCCAGCGCCCGGCATGCCATTGCGGTGGACGCGTCGCGTTCGCGCCTGTATCTTTTTGAAAACCGTCCCGCCGGTCTCACCTTGATTCAGGACTTTTACGTCTCCATGGGCAAGTCCGGAATCGTCAAGGCAACAGAAGGCGATCAGCGCACCCCGCTGGGGGTGTACTACATCACCAGCCACCTGGAACGCAGAGCCTTGAAGGATTTTTACGGCGCGGGGGCACTGCCCATCAATTACCCCAACCAACTCGACACCAGACGGGGCAAAACCGGCAGCGGCATCTGGTTGCACGGCACGCCGCCAAATCAATTCTCACGCGCACCGCAAGCCACGGACGGCTGCGTCGTCCTGTCCAACCCAGACCTTGATCGGCTCATCCGGACTGTCGCCGTCAGAACGACGCCAGTAGTGATCGCAGCCAAACTGGACTGGGTAGCGCCCGGCGCGTCAAAGAGTCAGGCACCTGACTTTGAACAGGCGCTCGAGCAGTGGAAACAAGCCAAGTCAAGCCGCGACATGGGACGGCTGCTCAATTTTTACACCCCGGATTTCAACAGCTACGGCAGGACGCTCAAGGCCTGGACACCAGTGTTGCAAGCCGAAGTCGATCGGCTGGCGGGTCGTGCCGTGCACATCAAGGATCTGTCTTACCTGAACTGGAAAGACGAACAGGACACCATGGTGGTGACATTCGCTGAGCTGCCTGCCGGGGCTGCGACCGGCATGACTAAGCGCCAGTACTGGACGCGCCAGGGCAAGCAATGGAAAATTTTCTTTGAAAGCACAATCTAGGCTTTTGCAGCTTTTCAAAGAAATCCCCATGCGCCTTCTGAGCTCACTGGCATTGACTCCCGTTCAGTTTTCCCGCTTCAAGCGCCGCCTGGCTGGCGCAGCGCTGGCCTTCACCGCCGCAGCCGCCCTGCCCGGCCTGGCTTACGGTGCCGGCCCCACGGACGCACCCCGCGTGAAGTTCGTGACCAGCGAAGGGGAATTCACCGTCGAGGTGTATCCGGACAAGGCGCCCAAGACCGTAGCCAACTTCCTGCAGTACGTGCGGGACAAGCATTACGACGGCACGGTGTTTCACCGGGTGATCAGCAACTTCATGGTCCAGGGCGGTGGCTTTGACGCGCGCTATGCCCAAAAGCCCACCCGAGTGTCCATACAGCATGAAGGCCGTGAAGCCCTGGCCCGAGGCGGCGACAAGAACGTCATCGGCACCCTGGCCATGGCCCGCACCAGCGATCCGCACTCGGCGTCAGCGCAGTTTTTCATCAACGTCAAAGACAACGACTTTCTCAACCCCACGCCCATCCCACCGGGCGACCCGGTGCCGCGTTTTGAATACCAGGGCCGCGCTTACACCAACGTGCCCCGCGCGCAGCTGCTCAACGCCTCGGAGTTGTTTGGCTACACCGTGTTTGGTAAGGTCGTCAGCGGTATGGAAGTCGTCAACAAGATCAAGGCCGTACCCACGGGCGCTGGCGGCCCCTTCCCAAGTGACGTACCCAAGACGCCGGTTCTTATAAACTCCGCGTCTCTCCTCAACTAAACGCCAAAGCACATCGCCATGAGCCACTCCAAAGTAGAACTTCACATTGCCGGTCACGGCGTCGTTACCCTGGCGCTTGACGCTGAAAAGGCGCCTGTATCCGCTGCCAACTTCTTGTCCTACGTGGCCAAGGGTCACTACAACAACACCGTGTTTCACCGCGTCATCCCGGGCTTCATGGTCCAGGGCGGTGGTTTTGAAGTCGGCATGAAGCAAAAGCCGACGGACGGCGAGATCCAGAACGAGGCCGACAACGGCCTGAAGAACGACCACTACACCGTGGCCATGGCCCGCACCAGCGCGCCCCATTCGGCCAGCTCGCAGTTCTTCATCAATGTGTCGGACAACGATTTTCTGAACCACACCGCACCCACGGCATCTGGCTGGGGTTACGCCGTGTTTGCCAAAGTCGTGGGCGGCATGGACATCGTGGACAAGATCGCTGGCGTCAAGACCGGCCGCAAGGGTTTTCATGATGACGTGCCCGTGACCGATGTGGTGATCGAAAAAGCTGTCGCCGTCGCCTGAACCTGAGTCTGCATCTCTTGACGACCGTGCCGCCCATGGCCGTGCTGCAAGCACCGGCTGCCTGGCGCACGGTCGATTTCATTTCGGACCTGCATTTAAGCGCCGAACAGCCTGAAACCTTTACCGCCTGGCAACGCTATCTGGTGGACACCCCCGCAGATGCGGTGTTCATGCTGGGGGATATTTTCGAGGTCTGGGTGGGTGACGACGTGCTCGTGGAAGCGCCCGCGCGCAAAGACACGCAGGAACAGAGCTTTGAACGGCAGTGCGCTGCGGTCATGGCGGCAGCAGGCAAGCGCCTGGCGCTGTTCTTCATGCATGGCAACCGCGACTTCTTGGTGGGCCCGCAGCTCATGGCGCAATGCCAGATGCGATTGCTGGACGACCCGACCGTGCTGGCATTTGGCAGCCAGCGCTGGCTGCTTTCCCATGGCGACGCGCTGTGCCTGGACGATGTGGACTACCTGACATTTCGGGCCCAGGTGCGCAGCCCTGACTGGCAGGCCGCCTTTTTGGCCAAACCGCTGGCCGAGCGTCAGGCCATCGCCCGTGCGTTGCGGGCGCGAAGCGAAGCCCGCAAAAAGACAGATGCTGTTTATGCCGACGTGGACGCCACCGCTGCCAGTGCTTGGCTCAAGGCGGCAGGTGCCACCACCCTGCTCCACGGCCATACGCACCGACCCGGCCAGCACGTGCTGGGGTCAGGCCAACAGAGGCTGGTGCTCAGCGACTGGGACTTGCAAGCCCAGCCGCCGAGGGCCGAAGTGCTCCGCCTGAACCTGGATTCTGGCGAGTTCATCCGCATCCCCCTCGCGCACTGAAGAGCGTCGGCCCATGCTCAACTGGCTGCTTCAAGGACTGCGCCTGAAAGCAGCCACACCCGCCATTCCAGAGCCTTTGTGGCAGGCCACGCTTTTGCGCTATCCGTTTCTCGGCAAAGCCGCCGGAAGCCACATCAGCCAGCTTCGCAGCCTGACCGAACGCTTTCTGGCCCAAAAAGAATTCAGCGGCGCACACGGCCTGCAAATCACTGACGAGATGGGGGTGGCCATTGCCGCGCAAGCCTGCTTGCCCGTGCTGCACCTGGGCCTGGGCTGGTATGACGACTTCACAGGCATCGTGGTGCACCCTGGTGCCATGCGCGCCCGACGCCAAAACGTTGACGCGGCCGGCGTCGTGCATGCCTATACCGAAGATCTGACTGGCGAAGCCATGGATTCGGGACCGGTGACTCTGAGCTGGGCCGATGTCGCTGGGACTGCGGACAACCCCGCGTGTGAAGCCGGCTACAACGTCGTGATTCATGAGTTTGTGCACAAGCTGGACATGCGCAGCGGCGAAGCAGACGGCTGCCCGCCCCTCCCCACCCGCGCACTGCGCGAGCGCTGGCCGCAAGTGATGCAGACCAGCTACGACCGCTTTCGCGAGCAAGTCAGCATGGCCGAGCGCTTTGGCGCGCCAGCCCCTTGGCTGGACAGCTATGGCGCCACCGCGCCAGCCGAGTTTTTCGCTGTCGCGTCCGAGGCCTTTTTCATGAATCCGGAACGCCTGGCGCAAGACTTTCCTGAGATGAGCGCCCTGCTGGCAGCCTTCTTCAGGAAGGAAGCGCTCAGGGCTTGATCAACGTTTGAGAAGTGCCTTCAGGATGTTTTGCAGGCGGCGCGTCTGCGCAGCGTCAAAGCTGCTGCCCAGCACCTTGGCCACGTCCTCGCCCCAAGTTTCCTGCGGCGATGCCGCATTGCGGCGCGTCAGCAGTTGCAACTGCAACATGCGGCGCGCGCTCAGCTGCTCGGCAGGCGTTGGCAATTCCGTGGCGATTTCAAGGCGCAACAAGGCCTCGGCTGCCTCGCCACCCGCGGGCTGCGACAAGGCCTGAGCCCAACGCGTGCGCACTGCCGTTGGCACGGCCTTGCCCAGGTCTTGCGCAGCCGGTAGCTGCGCTGCATCCCGCTGCTCCCAAGCTGTGACGAGTTGCGTCAAGACCTCGCCATGCGCTTGCGCGGCCAGTTTCTTGAGAGTCTGGTTGGCCGCTTCAAAGGCTTCGCGCTGGGCGCGGAAGGCCGCGTCGCTCAGGCGCGGGCCGCGCTCTTGCGGAGCGGGGCGATCAGGGAAGCGGCGGTCGCCGCGCTCCGCACGGTCATCACGGCGCGGCTCGAACTTGTTTTCCATGCCGGTGCGCGGGCTGCGCACGTCACCCTTGGCACCCGGACGCGCGTCCTTGCGATCACCGAACTTGCCAGGGCGGCCAGCGGGCGCTGCTTCAGGCTTGCGCATGCCAGGCCGATCGTCGCCCCGCATCGCCACCACAGGTTTTGGTGCGGGCTTGGGCGGGGCTGCGGCTTCGACAGGCGCGGCCGGCTCAGCGGCTGGAGTTGCCTCACCCGATTCACCTGATTCACCTGATTCAACTGAAGCTTCCGTGGCGTTTGCATCGCCTGCAGCACCATCAACGGACGCGGCGACCTCAGAGCCAGCCTCAGCAGCGTCCCCAGCAGATGCAGCGGCTTCGGCGGCGTCAGCAGCTTCAGGTGCCTGATCAGCAGGCGCCAGCACAACCGGTGCCGGCACGGCCGCTGGAACTGGCACGGGCACGGGCACAGGCACTTGCCCGCGAACAATCGCTTCCAGCGCCTTGGCGGCCGCATGAATCTTTTGCGCATCGCCTTCGGCAGTGGCGGCTGCCACGGCTTTAGATGCCTCCAGCACCATGCGGTCGTACTCGCTGACGGCTGATGCCGCTTTTTCGCGCTCGGCCGACTTGCGCTGGAAAGCGTCGTCAATCGGCTTGCGGAAAGCGTCCCAGAGTTTTTGCTCTTGCTTGCGCTCGATAGGCACGTGCTGCGCCTCATGCTGCCAGCGCTGCTGCAAAGCCTTGACGGAATCAATGCGCAGCTGCGGCTCGGCGCCCAGGGTTTGGGCTTCTTCAATCATGGCGCGGCGGCGGGCCAGGCTTTCTTGCCTTGCCGTGGTCAAGGGCGCGTCGGCGGCGTCCATCGCGGCTTTCCACAGCGGCTGAATCTCGGCAAATGCTTTTTCGCTCAGATGACCGGCTTCGCGCCACTTGGCCACAAAGCCGTTCAGGCTGCGGATATGGTGTTTCCAGTCCGTGTTGCCCTTGTTGCCTTCGGTCCAGGTCGTGATTTCGTCAATCAACACGCGGCGTTGCGCCTTGACGGCGTCGGCCTGCTCGCGGGTTTTCTCCAGCCAGGCCTCGACGACTTTATGAGCCTCGTTGCAGGCTTCGTCAAAGCGCTTCCACAGCGCGTGGTTGGGCGTGCCGCCCTGGTCGCTGGTCTTCCATTGCTCACGCATCGCGCGCAAAGCTTCTTGCTGCTTACGCCCGCCCAGAGGCTTGGCCACCAAGGCTTCGGCTTTTTCAACCAACTCGTCCCGAATCTGGTCGGCGCGCCAGCGCTGCCAGCCTTCCAGCTCGCCAGCCGCCGTCAGCGCGGCATGGGCGGCGGCTTCCAGCGCTGCATCTATATGACGCACATGCGCTTTCAAGGCATTGCGCAAGTCGGCTGCGGACTTGGGCGTGGTCTTGCCGTGGCCTTCGGCCACGTCTTGCTCCAGTTTGGAGAACGCTGCCTGAACGGCGGCTTGGGCTTCTGCGCGGCGGGCGGCCAGCACAGCAGGGTCCTGCTTGACTTTGGGCGCGCGCGCGGGCTTGTCCGCAGCGCCCGGCGCTGCGGCCAGGCCATGCGTAGCGCGCAACTCATCGGCCCACACCGGCACGGCCGGCAATGGCGCCGCCGGGTCCGCAGCGGCGGCCACGGCCAAGGCCAAGGCGCTGTGGAAAGCGTCAGACACGGCCAGCAACTGCGCCCGCGAGGCGTCCAGCAAAGGCGGGAATTTAGGATCGACACTGGCCCACACCGGGTGCTGGGTCAACTCGTCAGCTTGCTGCTGCCAGTGGGCCACGTCCACGCGCAGCGTCTCGGCCACCGATTCGGCTTCGCGCCAGGGCTTGGTGGACAGAACTTCAGTGCGCTGGGAAATCAACACGGCCGCTTCACGCTGCACTTGCGCACGGTGCTGCAAGTCTTCGATAGTTTTGACCCGCTCGGCCAACTGAATCTTCAGGCTGGCGAGCGGTTCACGTGACAAAGGCGCGCCGGCTTTGGCCGCGTCTCGCTGCCAAGCCAGTGCGTCAGCCAAATTGAGCTTGGACAGGGCCAGCAGCGCTTGAGCCTTGTCGGCCCATTCGGTGGCGACCGCCTCCTGGCCCTTGGCGCGCTTGACCTCGTCCAGCTTTTCTTTCACCGCCTTGGCAGCGCCTTTGTCCCGGTTGGCCAATTCCCGGTAGACCTCTTGCATCTGATCGGCATCGGGCTGACTGGCCAGCCACTCGCGAATGCGCGCTGTCCGCTCGCCCGAAGTGGGCGCCGTGAAAGCGCCGCCGGTCAGCACGTCCAAGGACTGGACGTCATGAACTTTGCCAGCGGTCTTGGCGGGGGAGGAGTCGGCTTTGGAAGCTTTGGAAGGAGGCAGCATGGAGTAAGGCGTCTAAGGGATGAACGCAGCAAGGAGTGCGCGGCAAGGCGGGGAGCCGGAAGTAAGTCCAAAACCGGCGCTCACGCAAAAGGACAGCTTGATGGATAAAGCGTAGGCGCTATTTTCGCCGCATTTCCTTGGGGAACCCTGAACAGGCCAAATACGGACAAAAAGAAACCCCGGTCAGCGAACCGACCGGGGTTGGCGGCGGGCCAAAAGCTCATGCCGCCGGGGCACACCAAACAAGAGCATCGTTGTCCTGCTGGTGCCTGGAGGCAAGTGATTGCCTCCGATGGGTCCGGGGTTGGCTACCCGGTGGTGCCTGAAATTCATCAGGCGTCGCCAGATTAATCGCCCAGCAGATCCCCTGCAAGAACATTGTTTCAATCACAAAGCCTGCTGTGATTCAAAGCCTCAACACGCGCCTTCGTCTGACGGGCCGGAGCGAAATCGGCCTCTGGCCCCGCCCATTCATCTGGTCGCCTAATAGATGAGGTCTCGCGCGCCATGGCTCATGATTTGGCTGAAGTACTGGGCTTTTAAACAGCGAATTAAGCAAACAAAAGGCATAAAGAAACGTTTTGTTATTATTGACAGGTTATTTAACACCCTCCTAGAATCCGCCCGACGCTCAAAACCGAGGGTCAACCCTAGACAAAGCTGCCGCCTACAGCCAGCCCCGACAAGTACCCTGCCGCCAAGCGGCCCACTTGAAGGGCTCCCAATCCAAGTGGAACGGCTCACGCCGACCACGTAGAAAGGAATGCCATGACAGCGACCTTGAATTTGCAATTTCGAATCGAGAAAACCCTGAGCCAGGCCAAGCGCAGCGCCAGCCAGGTACTGAAAGACATCGCCGACGGTTTTTTTGAAATCAGCCACAACAGCTTTGCCATGTTGGGCTTGGCTGTGGTCTTTGTCGCCGTGACCCTGGTGGCCCGCCCTGACCTGCGGGAGGCCGGTGAAACCCGTCTGATGGCCTTGTTGCTGGAGCGCCAGGAAGCGACCATCGGCTTTACCGAACCCGGCGCCGTAGAGCGCGCCACCGCTGGCAACCCCAAGGATTTGCCAACCCAACAGGCAGCCGTGGCTTTCTGGCTGAGTAAAAAGTACAGCGTCGCGCCTGAACCCTTGAGCGTTTTGGTGGCTCGTGCCTTTGAGATCGGCGAGAAAGCCAAGCTGGACCCCACCTTGATTTTGGCCATCATGGCCATCGAGTCCGGCTTCAACCCTTTCGCCCAGAGCGCCGTGGGCGCCCAGGGCCTGATGCAGGTGATGACGGGCATTCACCACGACAAGTACGCCAACTTCGGTGGCAAGTTCGCCGCGTTTGACCCAGTCACCAATCTGCGCGTGGGCGTGAAAGTCTTGCAGGAATGCATCGAGCGCGCCGGCTCGCTGGAGGGCGGCCTGAAGTCTTACGTGGGCGCTGCCAACTTGGAGACCGATGGCGGCTATGCGGCCAAGGTGCTGGCCGAACACGGCCGCTTGCAGGCCGTGGTCAACGGCAAGCGCCCGGCTTTTGACGCGCCGCGTGAGCTGACCACCATCCCGGTGTCCTTCCCGCAGGGCAAACCCGACGGTGAGCGCGAAGTCGCGCCTCAAAAAGTCGCCCTGCTCGGCTCCTGACCGGCTCTGCCTCGACTGAAAGACCGGTGGCTTACCGGTACCCAGCAGGCCTCAGCTACACTCCAAAGGTGCGCAACTGGCGATAGGCGCGGCAGACTTTTGAAGCTGCCGGCGCTGACGTGGGACACCACTGGGAAGCGCACCGCTTTGAGGTCATGTGGCCCTGAGCGTTCAGCCGTTCGCCTGGGCAGCCCTTGTTTCCCCTTCCTGGACCTAGTTTCAGTCTGGCGGACAAGGTCCACGTCTTGAAGGACTGCCATGTACCACCGCAATATTCTGGTTGAACAAACCGACCCCGAGCTCTGGGCCGCCATCGTGGCTGAAAACGCCCGCCAAGAGCACCACATCGAGCTGATCGCCAGCGAAAACTACGCCTCGCCCGCCGTCATGGCCGCGCAAGGCTCGCAGCTCACCAACAAATACGCTGAAGGCTATCCCGGTCGCCGTTACTACGGTGGTTGCGAGCATGTGGACGTGGCCGAGCAATTGGCCATCGATCGCATCAAGCAACTCTTTGGCGCCGACGCCGCCAACGTGCAGCCGCATTGCGGCGCCTCGGCCAACGAGGCTGTCTTCCTGGCTTTTTTGAAGCCCGGTGACACCATCATGGGCATGAGCCTGGCTGAAGGCGGCCATTTGACGCACGGCATGCCGCTCAATATGTCCGGCAAATGGTTCAACGTGGTCAGCTACGGGCTGAACGCAAAAGAAGAAATCGACTACGACGCGATGGAGCGCAAGGCCCATGAGTCCAAGCCCAAGCTGATCATTGCCGGCGCTTCGGCTTATTCGCTGGCCATTGACTTTGCTCGCTTTGCCAAAGTCGCCAAGGACGTGGGCGCCATCTTTTTGGTGGACATGGCGCACTACGCGGGCCTGATTGCCGCTGGCGTGTACCCCAACCCCGTGCCGCATGCCGACGTGGTGACCTCGACCACGCACAAGAGCTTGCGCGGCCCGCGCGGCGGCATCATCTTGATGAAGGCCGAGCACGAAAAAGTCATCAACAGCGCCATCTTCCCCGGCCTGCAAGGCGGTCCGCTGATGCACGTGATCGCGGCCAAGGCCGTGGCTTTCAAGGAAGCGCTGACGCCTGAATTCAAGACCTACCAGGCGCAAGTCATCAAAAACGCACAGATCGTCGCCAACACGCTGATCGAGCGCGGCCTGCGCATCGTCAGCGGCCGCACTGAAAGCCACGTCATGCTGGTGGACCTGCGTGCCAAAGGCATCACGGGCAAGGAAGCCGAGGCCGTGCTGGGCGCTGCCCACATGACCATCAACAAGAACGCGATCCCGAACGACCCGGAAAAGCCGATGGTCACCAGTGGCGTGCGCATCGGCACCCCGGCCATGACGACGCGCGGCTTCAAGGACGAAGAAGCGCGCCTCACGGCCAACCTGATCGCCGACGTGCTGGACAACCCGCGCGATGCGGCGAACATTGAAGCCGTGCGCGCCAAGGTTCATGCCTTGACCAGCCGCTTCCCTGTCTACAAGTAAAAAATGATGCCCCCACGCTCCGCCATTTCATGAAATGCCCGTTTTGCGGTAACCTCGAAACCCAGGTCGTTGAGACCCGGGTGTCCGAGGATGCGGATTTCATCCGGCGCCGCCGCCAGTGCGGCGCCTGCGAAAAGCGTTTCACGACTTACGAGCGGCCAGACGTCAACTTTCCGGCCATCGTCAAAAAAGATGGCCGGCGCATTGAATACAAGCGCGGCAAGATCATGGCTTCCATGACGCTGGCGTTGCGCAAGCGCCCGGTCAGCACCGAGCAGGTGGACTCCGCCGTCGAGCGCATTGAGGAAAAGCTGCTCAACCTGGGCCTGCGCGAAGTGCCGTCGGCCCGTCTGGGCGAGCTGGTCATGCGCGAGCTCAAAAAGCTCGACAAGGTGGCTTACATCCGCTTCGCCAGCGTGTACCGCAGTTTTGAAGACATCGACGAGTTCAAGACCTTGGTGGACGAAGTCCGGCGCTGAAGCCAGTAGTGGTCATTTTCATCGCCAGCATTCGGCAACAGACGCTGCGGTGCTGGTGACCCCGCGCACCATGGTGTGCGTCAAGGTCAGTGATCCACATTTGTCGCCTGCCATGCCTCCGGTGGGCACGGCGCTCAATGTGTAGCTGTTGGTGGACACCTGGGAAACGCTCAGGCTGTAGCGAGCGGCGATAACACCATTGCCATTGCCGCTCGGAATGTTCTGCAACCTTGCCGGCAAGCTTGGCGCCGTCAGTGCGCCACCTGCGCCGGCCGTGCTGCCCGTCAGGCTGTAGCGGCCATACGCGGTGTAGTAACGCTCCATGTAGTTCTGCGCGTCCATCAAGGCCGCAGCGGCTTCAGCCCGGTGGCCGCGCTGCACGTAGGTCGTGTAGCTGGGCCAGGCTATGGCGGCCAGCACGCCCATGATGGCCAAGACCATCATCAACTCGACCAAGGTCCAGCCGGCGGTTCGGGACTGAGCCGAACTTTCGTGCGAGAACAAAGAGCGCATGACTTGCCTCCGTAAAAATGAAATCAATAAAAAGGCGGGGTGACGATGCGGCTCCAGAGCCGGTCCTTGATGACACGCGCAGCTTGAGGCGATGCGTCTACCGGCCCAACCCAGACCTCCGTCTGCAGCCAGCTCACCGTGCCCGCGCTGGTGTTGCCTGCGCTGTCGCGCACATAACTCGGGCTGTAGCCACGGGCCGTGACGCGATAAGCCTCGCCCAGCGATCCGGCGCGCTTTTCGACCAGGCATTGCGGCGGCACCGCTGCCTCCCCTTCACCGGGCATGGAAACAAAGTCAGTAGGCAAGGTGGTCAAAGACGCCCCTGCTGTTCCCACGCCGTTCCAGCTGGGCTGCAAGGCCCATCCCTGGGTCGGATCGGCGACGGGCAGCTGGGCTTCCCGCAGCGTGGGTGGACGCTGGGTATCAAGCAACAGCAGTTGACGCTCGCAATAGCGCAAGGCAGATTCAGCCTGCTGCTGCGCCAGCAATTGGTGCCTGAAATTGCGCGCCACCATTTCGTTGGACGTGACGCTGCGCATCACGGCAGCCGACATCATGCCGATGATGCCCAGCATGATGAGCACGATGATGAGCGACACGCCGCTATGACCGGCGCGAGAAAATTGGGGCATGGTCCTTTTCACCACGGCATCTTGTTGCGCAAGGCCACGGTGGTGAAATAAGCCCGCCGCAGGCGCCGGTCAGTGCTGACCTGCGTATTCAACTCACAGTCAAGGTAAGTCGCAGCGATGCTCGCGTCAGAGGACGCAACTGGCTCGACGCTGCGCACCAGCACGCACACGCGCACGTTGACCACACTGTCAAAGGGAGAAGCCGTTGGCGAGGTAGATGAGGCTGCAGCAAGCTGCGCCGCAGTCACGTGGCGGACGACCTGGCGCCCACCGCTGGCGCCCTCAAGAGCCTGGCCATACCAAAACGTCAGGCCTTCAATGTTGCTGACCAGCGGCGCACTGGACAGTGGCTTGCCGTCCGAACCCAGCGCGCTGCCCAGGCATTGCAGGCTCGTCAGCCCGCTGGCACTGCTCAGGTAATAGCGATTGGTCACGATGGCCGCTGTGCCCAGGCTGTTGCCCAGGCAGTCGCTGGGCGAATTGCTGGCACGCAAGGTATTGAAGCGGGTGGCTTCGTAGCTGACCAGCAAGGACGTGACGCCAGACTGGTTGGCAGGCTTGGTGGCACAGGCGCCAGCGCTTGCGAGTGAACCTGATCCGCACTCCTGCAAAAAGTTCGGCACCGCCAAGCGCTGGAAAGCAATCTGGCCCACGCCGACCTGCACCAGCCCCGACGGCTCCGAATAGCCCGCCAGCATCAGCTCACTGGAGAGCAGCCGCAAGGCCAGCTGCGCGTCCTCGTCCATCTGCGCTGCAGCCGCCTGCACACGTTGACCCAGGCTGGTACTGAGGTAGGTGGCCAGAACGGCCGCGATCACTAGCATGCCAATGGCCAGGGCGACCACGACTTCGATCAGTGAAAAGCCCGACTGATTGCTTGCTCGTAGCAGGCGCTGTGGCGACTTGCGGTTCAAAGGTGCACCCGCAAATGACTACAGCGGACACTGAGGTCTGCGCTGACGCCCAGGCCATCCGGGCATTCCGCTGCTTCACGCGGCGACTCCGCCGAGCCACCCGAAGCCTTCAGGCTTGCCGGTGCCGGCTCCTGCCAGGCAAGCCAGATGTCTGCCGCGCCTTGCATCGAGTTAAGGGACTGGGTCTGGGTCTGGACATAAACGGCGCCCTGCGGCAGCAGCTGGCGGCTGAGCCAGCGCCAGTGCGCCATGTCCAAAGCGGCCATGTCAGCATCACTGCACAGACTGGCAGCCGCCTGACACAGAAGCGTTGGCGCAGCCACGAGGCCTTGGCCGCTGAGAGCCACTGCAAATGCATAGTGCCCATTCTCAAATCCGGCCTTGTTCGCCCGCATCCGCTCGCCCAGGTCCAGGGCCAGCAAGGCGGCATTGGCGCGGTGCTGGCTCATCTTGCCCAGGCGCAGCGCTGCGGCATTCACGCTGGCCAGCGCCAGCAGAGCCGTTGCCGACAGCAAGATGGACACCAGAACCTCCAGCAGCGCAGCGCCCCTTGTCAACGCTGCACGTCCTGCATGGCGTACGGACCGCCTCAACATGCGGTGGCTCCAAACGGGGCCAAGCGCGCACGCCCCTGCAAAGACACGCAGACCCGCTGCACCAGGCCAGTGGAAGATTCGGCTTCGAAACTCATGTTGCCGGCACTGCCCTGCGCCAGTCCTGTCGCCTCAAAGCCAATCTTCAGAAGGTTGCTGCTGGACTTCAGGCCTTCCTGAATCCCCTGAACGCGCAGAACCTCAATGCCCGCCAAAACGATCCAGCCGCCAGCCCAACCCGCGGCTGGCGCCGTGCTGCAAGTCAGGCCATCACTTGACTTGCAGATGTCCACCGGCCGAGAACGTCTGATCGCCTCGACCCGCGCGAACTGCATGTCCACCAGCAGGGCCTGCGCGGCCGTTTGAACTTTGCGCTTGGCCGCCATGGCCTGGAAACTGGGCAAGGCCAGCAGAGCCAGACCCGCCATGAGCGCCAGCGCCATGGCCAGTTCAATGAAAGTGAAACCTGACGATGAGCCGGCATGGCGGCGGGGGGAAAACATATTTCATTTTGTCATTCATTGTTATTTAGGTGATTAATTTCGCTCAAAGGAAAGAACATCTTTGTCTCGCGGGCGCCCGCTAAACTTCCGCGGGTGATCCAACAAGCCCTCCAACTCGCGCGCCAGGCCCAGACCTTGAGCGCGCCCAATCCCGCCGTCGGCTGCGTGCTGGTGTCTGCCGCTGGCGACGTGATCGGTGAGGGCCATACCCAAGCCGTGGGCGGTGCGCACGCTGAAGTCATGGCCTTGCGCGATGCCGCCAGCCGAGGGCATGCCGTGGCTGGTGCCACCGCCTATGTGACGCTGGAGCCCTGCGCACACCAGGGCCGCACCGGTCCCTGCTGCGACGCGCTTGTTGCAGCCGGCATTTCCAAAGTCTTTGCCAGCCTTGAAGACCCCAACCCGCTGGTCGCGGGCCAGGGCTTTGCGAGGCTGCGAGCGGCGGGTATCGTGGTGGAGGTAGGCGCAGGGGCCGAGGCCGCCAGGGAAATCAACATCGGCTTTTTCAGCCGCATGGTGAGGCAAACACCCTGGGTCCGCATGAAAATGGCGTCGTCGCTGGACGGCACCACGGCGCTGGCCAATGGCCAAAGCCAATGGATTACCGGCCCCGAGGCGCGCGCGGACGGTCATGCCTGGCGCGCCCGCGCTTCCGCGGTGCTCACGGGCATTGGCACCGTGCTGCAAGACGACCCGTCACTCAATGTGCGCGAAGTGCCGACGCAGCGCCAGCCGCATCGCGTGGTGGTGGACAGCTTATTACAGACGCCGCTGAACGCAAAGCTGTTCAAAGGCGACGGTGAAGTCTGGATCTACACCGCCAGCCAGGACGCTGAAAAAACCCAGGCCCTGAAAGCCCAAGGCGCCAGCGTGACCTGCCTGCCTGGCGATGGCGGCAAGGTCGATTTGGCCGCCATGATGCGCGACCTCGCCAAACGGCAGGTCAATGAACTGCACGTCGAAGCCGGCTTCAAGCTCAATGGTTCGCTGGTGCGCGCCGGGCTGGTGGATGAATTCTTGGTCTACCTTGCGCCCAAATGGCTGGGGCCAGGTCAAGGCATGCTGGCCCTGCCCGGCTTGGAGTCTTTGACTGGCGCTGTGCCCCTTGAATTCATATCAGCCGAACGCATCGGCCCTGACCTGCGCCTCGTCGCCAGACTCGAAGGCCGCGGACAGTTTTAGCGGACCGTTTTAAAGCTCATTGAGGCTATTGCGGCTCGGGTCCGGGAACCGCTTCATTTCCCTGCGAAAATACGGCATGTTTACCGGAATCATCACCGGCGTGGGGCGCATCGTCGCCATCCATAGCCTGGGCAGCTCTTTGGACCATGGCAAGCGACTCACCATCGAAACGCCAGTGGCTTATCTTGACGACGTCGGCCTGGGGGACAGCATCGCGCTCAATGGCGCTTGCATGACGGCCACCACACTCGACGCGGCCCACAACCAATTCACCATCGACATCTCGGCCGAATCGCTCAGCAAAACTTGCGGTCTGGCCGAACTCGGCCCCATCAATTTAGAAAAAGCCTTGCGCGCCAACGACCGCCTGGGCGGGCACATCGTGTCCGGCCATGTGGATGGCATCGGCCAAGTGACGCACTTTGCGCAAGTGGGCGAAAGCTGGGAACTGCGGATTCAGGCGCCCGCCGGCATCAGCAAATACCTGGCCTACAAAGGCTCGATCACCGTCAACGGCGTAAGCCTGACGGTGAACCGCGTCAACGACCTGGCTGACGGCAGCTGCGAAATCAGCATCAACCTCATCCCCCACACTGTTGAAAACACGGCGCTGGGAAGCCTCAAAACGAACTCACCGGTCAACCTCGAAATCGATTTGATCGCCCGCTACGTGGAGCGCATGCTCCAGGACACCAGAAAGCCCTGAACAATGACCGTTGCAATTTCCCCGGTTGAAGACATCGTGGCCGACATGGCCGCTGGCCGCATCGTCATCTTGATTGACGAAGAAGACCGCGAAAACGAAGGCGACCTGGTGCTGGCCGCTGACCACGTCACGCCGGAAGCCATCAACTTCATGGCCCGCTTTGGCCGCGGCTTGATTTGCCTCACGCTCACGCGCCAGCGCTGCGAACTGCTGCAACTGCCGCCCATGGCCACACGCAACGGCACCAAGCATTCGACTGCTTTTACGGTGTCCATCGAAGCTGCTGAAGGCGTGACCACCGGCATCTCGGCCGCTGACCGCGCGCGCACCGTTCAAGCCGCCGTGGCGCGCAATGCCACGGTCAATGACCTGGTGCAGCCCGGCCACATCTTCCCGCTGCAAGCGGTGGACGGCGGCGTGCTCATGCGCGCCGGCCACACCGAAGCCGGTTGCGACCTGGCGGGCATGGCCGGCTGCTCGCCCGCCGCCGTGATCTGCGAGATCATGAAAGACGACGGCGAGATGGCGCGACTGCCGGACCTGCTGGTCTTCGCAGCCGAGCACGGTTTAAAGATCGGCACGATTGCCGACTTGATCGAGCACCGCAGCCGTAACGAGTCGCTGGTGGAAGTCATTGGCAAGCGCAGCCTGCAAACCGCCTTTGGCGAATTCACGGCGCACGCTTTCAAAGACAAGCCCAGCCAAGGCGTTCACCTGGCGCTGGTCAAAGGCCAGTGGCAGCCTGACGAAGTGGTGGCAGCCCGCGTGCATGAGCCGCTGTCGGTGCTGGATGCACTTGAAGTCGGCCGCCCCATGCATTCGTGGAGCCTGGACCAGAGCCTGGCGCACATTGCCGCTGCCGGCAAAGGCGTGGTGGTGCTGCTTAACTGCGGTGAGAGCGGCGAACAATTGCTTGCACAGTTTGAAGGCACGGCCAAGGCCAGCCAGGCGCCCGAGCGCGGCCGCATGGACTTGCGCACCTACGGCATTGGCGCGCAAATCTTGCGCGAATGCGGTGTGCACAAAATGAAACTCATGGGCAACCCGCGCCGCATGCCCAGCATGGCCGGCTACGGCCTGGAGATCACGGGCTACATCAGCAAGACCGAAGGAGCCACCCATGTTTGAAGCAGAAAAAGGCCAGGGCCAGGCCAACCGCCTCGACGGCCGCAAGCTCTCCATCGGTATCGTTCAAGCGCGCTTTAACGAAAGCATCACCAACGCACTGGCCGCCGCCTGCCTTGATGAATTGCGTTTGCTCGGCGTCGATGCCGACAACATTCAGCATGTGCTGGTGCCCGGCGCGTTGGAAGTGCCGGTAGCTTTGCAGGCACTTGCTGAGAGCGAGCAGTACGACGCGCTGATCGCGCTGGGTTGCATCATTCGAGGTGAGACCTATCACTTTGAACTCGTGGCAAACGAAAGCGGCTCGGCTGTGACGCGCTTGGCGCTGGACTACCAGTTGCCGATTGCCAATGCGATCCTGACCACCGAGGACGTCGCCCAAGCTCAGGCCCGCCAAGACGAAAAGGGCCGCGATGCTGCGCGCGTCGCCGTCGAGATGGCGAACCTGCTTGACGATCTTTCCTGAACCTTCTTAGTTAGACCTACGCTCATGACCACCGCCCCCAAGAGACCCCCCCAGAGCCGCACCGGCCTGACTGACACGGGCGTCAAAAAAGCCGCGGACAAGTCAGCGCGCACCCGCGCCCGTGAATTCGCTTTGCAAGCGCTCTACCAATTTTTGGTGAGCGGCAACGATGCCGCCGCCATCGACGCCTTCACCCGCGACCTGGTGGGCTTTCACAAGGCCGACTCCGCGCATTACGACGCGCTGCTGCAAGGCTGCACCGAAGGCGCTGCTGCGCTGGACGCACTCATCACGCCGCTGCTGGACCGCAAGATCACAGAGATCTCTCCTGTCGAGCACGCCATCTTGTGGATTGGCGCCTATGAATTCCAGCACTGCCTGGACGTGCCTTGGCGCGTGGTGATCAACGAGTGCATCGAGCTGGCCAAAGGCTTTGGCGGCACCGACGGCCACAAGTGGGTCAACGGCGTGCTGAACCAGCTGGCGCCGCAGTTGCGCGCAGCTGAAGTCATCCACGACAAAGCCCGCTAACGTGCTGACACGCTGACACCCGCCATGCGGATCGCTAAACGCGCTGAGCGCATCGAGCCTTTTTATGTGATGGAGGTGGCCAAGGCCGCCCATATCAAGGCGCAGCAAGTGGCCGGCAGCAGCCAGCCCATGATCTTCTTGAACATCGGCGAGCCTGACTTTGGCGCGCCGCCCTTGGTGCAAGAAGCCGCCGCCCGCGCCATCTCGCAAGGCCACACGCAATACACGCAAGCCACCGGCCTGCCCGCCCTGCGCGAAAAAATCAGCCAGTGGTATGCCGAGCGCTTTGGCGCTGACGTGTCGCCCAGCCGCATCGTGGTCACGGCCGGCGCATCGGCCGCGCTGCACCTGGCTTGCCTGGCGCTCATTGAAGCCGGCGACGAAATCTTGATGCCGGACCCGAGCTACCCCTGCAACCGCCACTTTGTGGGCGCGGCTGAAGGGCAAGCACGATTGATCCCGACCACGGCCCAAGAACGCTTTCAATTGACGGCGGCCAAGGTGGAGGCTGCATGGGGTCCGCAGACGCGCGGCGTCTTGCTGGCCTCGCCGTCCAACCCGACCGGCACCTCGATTGCCCCTGACGAATTGCAGCGCCTGCACAGCGTGGTGCACAGCCGCGGCGGTATCACGCTGCTCGACGAGATTTACCTCGGCCTGAGCTACGACGAGGCCTTTGGCCAAAGCGCGCTGGCCATGCCGGGTGACTTGGGCCAGAGCGTGATCAGCATCAACAGCTTTTCCAAGTACTTCAACATGACCGGCTGGCGCCTGGGCTGGCTGGTGGTGCCCGAGGCTTTGGCGCCTGTCATTGAGCGTATGGCGCAGCATCTGTTCATCTGCCCCAGCACCATTGCGCAGCACGCCGCGCTGGCCTGCTTTGAAAAAGACAGCATCGCTGAATACGAACGTCGTCGGTCGGCCTTCAAGGCCAGGCGCGACTACTTCATTCCTGAGTTGAACCGCCTGGGTTTGCCAGTGCCGGTGATGCCTGACGGCGCGTTTTACGCCTATGCCGACTGCACCGAAGCCGCTCGCCGGCTGGGCGTGGCGCCGCTGCGGGCTGACGGCACGGGCGGCAGCTGGGACTTTGCGTTTGAGCTGATCGAGCGCGCGCACCTGGCAGTGACGCCGGGCCGAGACTTTGGCACCGCCGCGCCTGAGCGCTTCGTGCGTTTTTCAACGGCCAGCTCCATGGCGCATTTGCAAGAAGCCGTGGTTCGGCTGGAGCGTTTGATTGGCTGAGCCTGTCATCTTCACCTGGCCGCTGCGCGTGTACTGGGAAGACACCGACGCCGGCGGCATCGTGTTTTACGCGAATTACCTCAAGTACTTTGAGCGCGCCCGCACCGAATGGCTGCGCTCGCTCGGCATTGGCCAGCAAAAGCTGCGCGCTGACACCGGCGGTATGTTTGTCGTGAGCGACACCGAAACGCGCTACCTGCAGCCCGCACGCCTGGATGACGAACTGCTGGTGACTGCCAAGCTCACGCACATCGGCCGCGCTGGTTTGAGCCTGAGCCAGCAAGCTTTTTTGAAACCCGAGCCGCACGGTGGAGGCGCTGCGCCCGCCTTGCTGTGCGAGGCGAGCATCCGCATTGCGTGGGTGAACGCCAGCAGCCTCAAACCCGCCCGCATTCCTTCTGATTTGCTAGACCGCCTGGAAAGCCGACCATGAACCAAGACCTCTCCATCGTTTCTTTGTTGATGCACGCCAGCTGGGTGGTGCAGGCTGTCGTGGCGCTGCTCGTGGTGATATCGATCACCAGCTGGGCTGCCATCTTTCAAAAGATCGTGGCCTTGCGCCGCGTGGCCGTGCTGAACGAAGCCTTCGACCGCGACTTCTGGTCGGGCACCAGCTTGAACGAGCTGTTTGCCGCCGCCACGCAAAACGCACGCAACACCGGGCCGATGGAACGCATCTTTGCCAGTGGCATGCGTGAGTACCAAAAACTGCGTGAGCGCCGCGTGGCCGACCCCGGCGCCTTGCTCGACGGTGCGCGCCGCGCCATGCGCGCCAGCTACCAGCGCGAGCTCGACGGCGTGGAAACGCATCTGTCGTTTCTCGCCACCGTCGGCTCGGTCTCGCCCTACATTGGTTTGTTTGGCACGGTCTGGGGCATCATGCACGCCTTCACGGGCCTGGCCGCGCTGGAGCAAGTGACGCTGTCCACCGTGGCACCCGGCATTGCCGAAGCGCTGGTGGCCACGGCCATTGCACTTTTTGCCGCCATTCCGGCGGTGGTGGCCTACAACCGATTTGCGCACGACATCGACCGCGTGGCCAACCGGCTGGAGACTTTCATTGAAGAGTTCTCCAACATCTTGCAGCGCAACCTGGGCGCGCAGTCGGCCACCGGTCACTGAACTGCTCAAAGCAACAAGGTCTACCTGACATGCCAGCCGTTCAATCCCGAGGCCGCGGACGCCGCACCATCAGTGAAATCAACATGGTGCCCTTCATCGACGTGATGCTGGTGCTGCTCATCATTTTCATGGTGACCGCACCGCTCATCACGCCGAGCATGATTGCGCTGCCGCGCGTGGGCAGCGCGCCCGCGCAGTCGCCGCAAAAAATCGAGATCCTGATCGACAGTGCCGGCGTGCTGCAGATCAAACCCAACGGCGAAAAAGCCAGCACCGCCAAGCTCAGCGACATCGGCACCGCCGTCAAGCGCTTGCAGCCGGCCGTGCCGGCCGGTCAACAGCTCATGCCGGTGGTCATCAGCGCGGACAAATCCATCAAGTACGAGACCGTGGTCAATGTCATGGACGCCTTGCAACGCGCTGGCGTGGCGCGGGTTGGCCTGTCCGTGCAAACTGGCAACTAAGCCTGACTGGCGATTTTTATGTCCACCGCTCCAGAACGTGAAGACTTGCAAGCACCCGCTGATCCGGGAGTATTGCGCGCCTACGCGCTGGCGCTGCTGGTGCACCTGCTGCTGGCGGCAGCGCTCACCTGGGGCGTGAGCTGGAAGAGCCAGAACCCTGACACCAGTTTTTCGGCTGAGCTGTGGTCGGCAACGCCGCAGGAAGCTGCGCCACCTTTGGCCGAACCCCCGCCGCCAGTGGCTGCCGAGGAGCCACCACCGCCGACGGCAGCCGCGCAGGCCGCTGCAGCCGCCGAGGCGAAAGCTGAGGCGGAAGCTGAGGCTGAAATCGCGCTGCAGAAAGAGCGCCAGCGAAAGCGCCAGCAGGCCGAGGCTGTGAAAAAGGCAGAGTTGGCGGACAAACTCAAAGCCGAAAAACTCAAGGCCGAAAAAGAAAAAGCCGACAAGGCCCGCAAAGCCCAGGAGTCAGCAGCGCAAGCCAAGGCGACAAAGGACGCGAAGGCCACCAAAGAGGCAAAAGAAGCCAAGGAAAGTAAAGACGCCAAAGCTGCCGACGCCAAACAGCAGGCCAAGGACAAGGCCGCCGCCGAAAAGTTGCGCCAGCAAAACATCGCCCGCATGATGGGCATGGCCGGCGGCACGGGCGCACCTGACGCCAAGGGCACGGCAGCCCAAGCCAGCGGGCCGTCAGACAGTTACGCAGGCCGCGTGCGCGCCCGTATCAAACCCAATGTGGTCTTCACGGAACAGATCGAGGACAACCCCGTGGCTGAAGTTGAAGTGCGCGCCTCACTGGACGGCACCATCATCAGCCAGCGGCTGATCAAGTCGAGCGGCAACAAGGCTTGGGACGACGCGGTGATCAAAGCCATCATTCGCACCGAAGTGCTGCCGCGTGACGTGGACGGCCGCGTGCCCACGCCGCTCATCATCTCTTTCAGGCCCAGGGACTAACCCAGGCTCGGAGCCGATCTGAAGCTCAGGCCTTGGGCGCTTCGTAAATCACTTGCGACTGTCCCTGATGGGCCTGCGCCATCCAGCTGGCCAGCGCCGCATCGCTGGGATAAAACTTGGCCGCTTCGCCCAGCTGCAACTCGGCAGTCACGGTGTCACGGTGCAGCGATAGCCGCACCGGCAAACCTTTGACGATGTCGCCCTGCTCCGTGCTTTCACGCTGCGGCGGGAAGTCGCGCACCATGCGCGCCACGTCAGGCGCCGTGCCATTGACGGCCACGCGCAGGTATTTGCCAAATCGGCAGCGCGCGGCTTCCAGGTCCCACACCTGCGTGACCTTGAGCCTGAACCCGCCAGCAAACCGATCCGGCTGCAACACGCCCTGCACCACCACGAGCTCATCGTCTTTGAGCGTGTTTCGGTTGGCGTTCAGCACCCCTTCGTCGGCCGTGGCTTCAATCACCGCGGTCTTGTCGTCCAGCTTGAAGAGCGCGAGCTTGCCGCGTTGGCCGTTGATCACGCGCAAGTCCGTCACGATGGCGGCAATCAATTGCTGATCGCGCGAGTCGATCAGGTCTTCGACCTTGCGCTTGGCGAACTGCCGTACTTCGGCTTCGACTTCGTCAAACAAATGGCCTGAGAGGTAAAAGCCGATGGCGGTTTTTTCGTGCGTCAGGCGCGTCTTCACGCCCCAGGGCATGGCGGCCACCAGCGGCGGTTCTTGCGTGCTGGCCGCGTGCGAATCGCTCATATCAAACAGCCCGCCTTGATTGGCATTCGCCTCAGTGGCGGCCGCAAATTCAAAGGCCCGGTCCACAGAGGACAGCAACTCCGCTCTGTTCAAGTGCAAGTTATCAAAAGCGCCGGCCTTGATGAGCGCCTCCACCGTGCGCTTATTCAAACGCTGGCGGTCCACCCGTACGCAAAAGTCAAACAGCGAGGTGAAAGGCCCGCCCTCTTCTCGCGCAGCCACGATGGCGGCAATGGCTTGCTGGCCCGTGCCTTTGACGGCGCCCAGGCCATAGCGAATGCTCTTGTCCGTGATCGGCTCAAAACGGTAGTTGCCGCGGTTCACGTCGGGCGATTCAAAACTCAGGCCCATCTTCACCGCGTCGCCAAACAAGACCTTGAGCTTGTCGGTGTCGTCCATCTCCACCGTCATGTTGGCGCAGAAGAATTCAGCCGTGTAATGCACCTTGAGCCAGGCCGTGTGATACGCCAGCAGTGAGTAAGCAGCGGCGTGCGACTTGTTAAAACCGTAGCCTGCGAACTTCTCCATCAAGTCAAAAATCTCGTCGGCCTTGACCTCATTGATCTCGTTCTTGGCCGCGCCGTCCCGGAAGATCTGCCGGTGCTTGGCCATCTCGTCGGCGTCTTTTTTACCCATGGCCCGGCGCAGCATATCGGCGCCGCCCAGCGTGTAGCCGCCCAAGATCTGCGCGGTCTGCATCACCTGCTCTTGGTAAACCATGATGCCGTAGGTCTCGCTCAGCATGTCGGCCACCAGCGGATGCGGGTACTCCACCACTTCGCGGCCCTGCTTGCGCGCCACAAAGGTCGGGATCAGGTCCATAGGCCCCGGGCGGTACAGCGCGTTCAGCGCAATCAAATCTTCCAGCCTGGTGGGCCGCGCGTCTTTGAGCATGCGCTGCATGCCCGAGCTTTCAAACTGGAACACGGCTTCGGTCTTGCCGTCTGAAAACAGCCGGTATACCTTGGCGTCGTCCAGCGGCAAATTCTCAAAGGCAAAGCCTTCCTGGCCGGCGTGCCGCTTCATGATGAACTCGCGCGCAATTTCCAAAATCGTCAGCGTTGCCAAGCCCAAGAAGTCGAACTTCACGAGACCAATGGCCTCCACGTCGTTCTTGTCGTACTGGCTCACGGCCGAGTCGCTGCCAGGCTGCTGGTACAGCGGGCAAAAGTCCGTCAGCTTGCCCGGTGCAATCAACACACCGCCGGCGTGCATACCGACGTTGCGGGTCAGGCCTTCAAGCTTGCGCGCCAACTCCAAGAGCGTGCGCACATCTTCTTCTTTGCTCTCACGCTCAGCCAAGATCGGCTCGGCTTCCAGCGCGTAGACCATCTTGTCGTTTTTGTCTTTGTCAGCAGGCGGCACCTGCAGCGACACGGCCTGCCCCGGCTTGTTGGGGATGAGCTTGGAAATGCCGTCGCAAAAGCCATACGGAAAGTCCAGCACACGGCCCACGTCACGAATGGCCGCGCGCGCGGCCATGGTGCCAAAGGTCACGATCTGACTGACCGCCTCTTTGCCGTACTTGTCTTTCACGTAGTCAATCACGCGGTCGCGGTTGCTCTGGCAAAAGTCAATATCGAAGTCGGGCATGGACACCCGCTCGGGGTTCAAGAAGCGCTCAAACAGCAGGTTGTATTGCAGCGGGTCCAAATCAGTGATGCGCAATGAGTACGCAACCAAAGAGCCCGCACCCGAACCCCGGCCCGGCCCCACCGGGCAACCATTGTTCTTGGCCCAGTTGATGAAGTCGCCCACGATCAAAAAGTAACCTGGGAAACCCATGTTCAAGATCACCTGGATCTCGAAGTCCAGCCGCGCCACGTATTCGGGCCGCTTTTCTTCGCGCAGCTTGGCGTCGGGGTAGAGGTGCAGCAGACGCTCGTTCAGCCCCTCATGCGAGGCATGGCGGAAGTACGCGTCAATCGGCATGCGCACGCCGTCCACCTCGGGCGTCGGGTAGTCAGGCAATTGGGGCTTGCCGAGCTCGAGCGTCAGATTGCAGCGCTTGGCAATTTCGACCGAGTTGGCCAGGGCTGAAGGCACGTCAGCAAAGAGCGCCTCCATTTGCGCTTGCGACTTGAAGTACTGCTCGCGGGTGAACTTGCGCACGCGCCGGGCATTGCCCAGGATTTCGCCTTCAGAAATACACACACGCGCCTCATGCGCTTCGTAGTCGTCGTAAGTCTGAAACTGCACCGGGTGCGTGGCCACCACCGGCAGCTTGAGCCGGGCGGCCAGTTGCACAGCCGCAACCACATGCCGCTCGTCGTCTGCACGCTCGGCGCGTTGCAGTTCCAGGTAAAAGCGATGCGGAAACAGCCCGGCAAAGTGCAAGGCGCTTTCAGCCGCGCGGGCTTGGTCGCCTTGCAACAGGGCCTGGCCCACGGCGCCGGTCTGCGCGCCTGACAGCGCAATCAAACCCTCGCCCAGTTCTTGCAGCCATTCAAGCTTGATGACAGCCTGGTCACGCTGCACATTGCGCGTCCAGCCGCGCGTGATCAGCTCGGACAAATTGAGGTAGCCCTGCGTGTTTTGGACCAGCAGCAGCAGCCGGGCGGGCGGCGCACTGGCGTCTTTGCCCGGCACTTCAACCCACAAGTCAGCGCCAATCAGTGGCTTGACGCCTTTGCCGCGCGCTTGCTTGTAGAACTTGACCGCGCCAAACAAGTTGGACAAGTCCGTGATGGCCAGCGCCACCTGGCGGTCTTTGGCTGCTGCGGCCACGACCTCGTCGATTCGGTTGGTACCGTCAACGACGGAGAACTCAGTGTGCAGGCGCAGGTGGACAAACATAGCCAACCATTTTAGGGCGCAGGCTCAGCGGTGACAGGGGCGCTGAGCACATCATTTCGCTCTCCAGCGGCAAGCGCGAGGATGCAATCCAAAGCATTCAGTTCGAGTCCATCAAGTCACACATACCATCTGGGGCGCCGCACGGCTTGCATGTGACGGCGCCGTCCTGCAAAGCCCACTTGGCGCTTTGGCATGATGTCCGGATGACGCAGCAAAGCAAACCCATGGGCAAGCCTTTCAGCACCAACCCAGCCACGGCCGCAGGCACTGAAGGGCTTGAAGGACTTAAAGCGCTTCAAGCACTCGGTTTAGCCTACCAGCGCGTGCGTGCACAGACCCAGGCGCTGGCCGCGCCCTTGAGTGCAGAAGACTGCCAGTTGCAGTCCATGCCAGACGCCAGCCCGACCAAGTGGCACCTGGCCCATGTGAGCTGGTTTTTTGAAACCTTTTTGCTCGAGCGCTTCGAGCCTGGCTTTCAGCCTTGCGATCCTCGCTTCAGGGTGCTGTTCAACAGCTACTACAACGCCATAGGGGACAAGCATCCGCGGCATCAGCGCGGCCTCATCAGCCGGCCGAGCTTGGCCGAGGTGCTGGCCTACCGGCAGCAGGTGGACCAGCGCATGCTGGCTTTGATGGCCGCGCCACATGCCTTGCCGGATGCTGAGCAGCACGCGCTGGCCAGCTTGCTGGCACTGGGCTTGCAGCATGAGCAGCAGCACCAGGAATTACTGCTGACCGACATCAAGCATGCGCTGTCGATGAACCCTGCCCACCCGGCTTACGCTCAGCGCTGGCCGATGGCCGGCATCAGCCCGCAGCCGCTGGGCTGGGCGACGCATGCACCCGGCCTGGTCGAGCACGGCCATGAGGCTGCGCTGGACGGCGACTTTGCCTTTGACAACGAAACCCCGCGCCACCGCGTGTACATCGCGCCGTTTGCGCTGGCCAACCGGCTGGTGACCAACGGCGAGTGGCTGGCTTTCATGGACGATGGCGGCTACACACGGCCGGAGCTGTGGCTGTCTTTGGGCTGGGACTGGCTGCAGCGTGCGAGCGCAGGCAGTGCCGGGCAAGCCGGGATGCCGCTGTACTGGCGGCGCGCTGGCAGCAACTACCGGAACTTCACGCTGCAAGGCGATGTGGCGGTGGATGCGAACACGCCGGTTTGTCACCTGAGCTATTTCGAGGCGGACGCTTATGCGCGCTGGGCCGGCGCGCGTTTGCCGACGGAGCAGGAGTGGGAATGGGCAGCGCGTCAGCGTGCGGGGGCGATGGCGGTCAAGGGCAATTTGCTGGAGACAGCGGCCTTTCATCCGCTGCCACTGCAAGATCGGGCCGATGGGTACATGGCGCAATGCTGGGGCGATGTGTGGGAATGGACGTCTTCAAGCTACAGCGCTTACCCGGGTTTTCGTGCTTGGGAGGGGTTGGCCGGTGAGTACAACGGCAAGTTCATGTGCCAGCAGTACGTGTTGCGTGGCGGGTCTTGCGCGACTCCTGCGGGGTCTTTGCGGGCTTCTTATCGGAATTTTTTTCCGCCTGAGGCGCAGTGGCAGTTCAGTGGTTTGCGCTTGGCTCGGGATCTTGCTTGACGGGCACCTGAAGGTCACGTGAAGGCCGCTTGAAGGTCGCTTGAAGGTAGTGCGCCGCTGCGGGGCCTGTCGGCGGCTGCCTCATGGCGGGTACCGCAAATCGGCTGCCACCGACAGGCCCCTCAGCGTCTTCGGCTCTGCTTTTTCTGGTTGATTCGGGAGCGGGTAGTCCGTACGTTTTTTAACGCAGGACTTCCAGCACTTCGGAGTGGAATTCGCGGTTGTAGAGGATCAGCACCACGACGGCGGTGGCGATGACGAAGGCAATCGTTGAGAAAAACCAGGCCATGAGCGCAAAGCTCATGTAGTAGCCGCGCAGGCCGTCGTTGAAGGTTTCTGCGGCCACGCCGACCATGCGGCTGGCGCGGGTGGCGAAGGCTTCACGGTCGAACTTGCCGCTGGCAAAGTCGTCGGGGTCGGGCAGCGAGCCAATGAGCAGCGCGGCAAAGGTGTATTGCCGCATCGACCAGCTGAAACGGAAGAAGGCGAAGACGAAGATGCCAATCATCATCAGCACCTTCAAGTCAAAAATCAGCACCGAGGTTTGCACCGCAAACGGGATTTCCTTGACCAGTTCGCTGGCCCGGTCTGTGGTGCCCATCAAGGCGAACAGGCCGCCGATGATGATGATGGTGGTCGAGGAGAAAAAGGCCGGCGTGCTCGACAGGTTTTGCGTGATGATGCCGTCCAGCACACGCGGGTTGCGTGAGGTGGCTTGCAGCATCCAGAAGTGGCGGTAGCGGTTGGTGGCGCGCAGGATGGACGGGCGCTTGAGGCCCTGGTTGCGGGCAAACCAGGCGTAAGCCATCCAGGCGGTGAAAAACCAGACGATGGCCAGCCAGTCTTGCCAGGGGAGCAGAGTGAAGATGCGCATGCGGCGAATCTTATCGCCGCGCTGTGACGATTCTTTTGCTTCGCCTTTATTCGCCTTTAAAGAGGTGTGCCAGGCACTGGCCTGTCTTTACGGTCTGGCAAGGGAATGCGCTCGGCATCACCGGGCACGCTGCCCATCTGGTCGCTGGCCCAGGATTGGGCCGCTTGCTCGATGCATTCACGGCGGCTGGCCACAAAGTTCCACCACATGAAGCGTGGCGCGTCCAGCGGCTCACCGCCGACGATGACGAGCCGCACCGGGCTGGAAGCTTTGAACTCAAACGACGCGCCCTGCCCCGCTGCGTTCGGTTGCGATGACAGCGCCATCACAGCCAAAGAGTTGGCGGGCACCCGCTCGCCATCCACCGTCAAGCCCTCGCCCAAGGCGTAGACAGCCAGTTCGGGCATGAGCGCGGGCAACTGCAAACTGGCGCCGGCCTGCAGAGCCACATCCAGGTACAGCGTTTGAGAAAAAGTCTGCACTGGCGAGTGCTGCCCCAAGGCTTCGCCAATCAACACCCGCACCGTGGCGCCAGGCAAATCAATCTGCGGAATATCAGCCGCGGGCGTGTGACTGAATGACGGCTCGGCCTCTTCATGCGCCAGCGGCAGCGCGGCCCAAAGCTGGATGCCGTGGTTGGTGTAACTTGCGCCGCGCAAGTCATCTGGCCGCCGCTCTGAATGCACGATGCCCCGCCCAGCCGTCATCCAGTTGATGGCGCCGGGCTCAATGCGCTGATTGAAGCCCAGGCTATCGCGATGCTGGATCGCGCCTTCAAACATATAGGTGACGGTGGCCAAACCTATGTGCGGATGCGGCCGCACGTCGTGCGCGCTCTCAGGCTGCACGCTCACCGGGCCAAAGTGGTCAAAGAAGATGAAGGGCCCAACCGATCGGCAGCGCGCTGAAGGCAGCAGGCGCCGAACCACAAAGCCGTCACCCAGATCTTTATCTGCTGCCTTCAAACTCTGCGCGATGGGCATGGACTTTCCTCTTTAACTAGGCTCTAGCTCGGCGCAAAACGCTCAGCCACCGCCGCCACCCGCTCGCCAAAAGCGCGTGCCGTGTTCAAGTCGCCCGGCAGCATGTCGCTGGCGCCTGCATCCACGGGCGACTGGGCCACGGCTCCGCTGTAGGAGCCCAGGTAATTGATGTCGTTGCGCTGTGCGGCTTTGGTGCTGCTGGGCATCAAGCCTTGGCTGACCCAGATGCCACTGTGCTGCATGGCGAGCGTCCACATGTAGGTCAAGGTGGATTGCTTGTCACCGTTCATGGCGCCGCTGTTGGTAAAGCCGGCAAAAAGCTTGTCGCGCCAGGCCTGCGTGTACCAGGGTTTGGACGAAGCGTCGGCAAACTTTTTGAACTGCCAGCTAACCATACCCATGTACGTGGGCGCCCCCAGGATGATGGCGTCGGCTGCGTTCAAAGCCTCCCAGCCGCCGGCCGGCAGTTCGCCATCGGCATCAATCGCGATCAGCTCGGCACCAGCCCCGTCGGCCACGGCTTGGGCCATGCGCTGGGTGTGGCCGTAGCCGGAATGAAAAACCACCACAAGGCGGGCCATGGCTCAGGCTGCCTCAGGGTTGCGCTTGGCGTCCACGCTCCAGCCACCGGGGCCAAAGGCGGCAATGACCAGCAGGCCACCGACCACGGCGATGTTCTTGAAGAAGGCTTGCTGCTGAGACATCAGCATGTCGGCCGGCGCGTTCCAGTAGGCGTGAAAGATGACCGTGATGACCGCTGTGAAGATGGCGATCATGAGCGCCGACCAACGGGTTTGAAAGCCGACCAAGAGCAGCAGGCCCAGGCCCAGTTCGACCGCAATGGCAATGGCCACGCTCAACTCAGGAAAGGGAACGCCCATGGACGCGACAAAGCCCGCCGTGCCAGCAAAGCCACCTATCTTGGAAAACCCTGCCGGAATGAAAAGCAGGGCGATGAGCGCACGACCGATGAAGGCCAGGGGATTTTGCAGAGCTGGGAACATGATTTTTCTTTCTTGAAGTTTGAAAATGGAAAGCAGAAGAGAAAGCCGAAGGGAAAGCGAATAAGAATCCAAGTCAGGCGGTCAGGTCAAAAACCAGCACCTCGGCGTCTTGCCCGCCATTCAGGCGCAGCCGACTTTCATCTTGCAGCTTGGCAGCATCACCGGCCTTGAGCGCCTGCCCGTTGACCTGCAGCGCGCCACGCACCAGGTGCACGTAAAACTTGCGGGCTGGGTCAAGTGGCATCTCAAATTCTTCAGCGCCGTCAAATAAGCCGGCGTGCAAGCGCGCGTCAGCATGAATCGTCACCGAGCCTTCAGCGCCGTCGGGCGAAGCCACCAGCCTGAGCTTGCCGCGTTTTTCGGCGTCTGGAAAGCTCTTCTGTTCGTACCCCGGCGCGATGCCGCGCACATTGGGCTCGATCCAGATCTGCAAAAAGTGGGTCTGCGCGTCGCTGGCGTGATTGAACTCGCTGTGCATGATGCCGCTGCCCGCGCTCATGCGCTGCACATCGCCCGGGGGGATGGAAGCACCGTTACCAATGCTGTCTTTGTGCCCGATGGCGCCGGACATGACATAGCTGATGATTTCCATGTCGCGGTGGCCGTGCGTGCCAAAGCCGGTGCCGGGAGCAATGCGGTCTTCGTTGATGACGCGCAGGTTGCCAAAGCCCATGTGGGCCGGGTCAAAGTAGCCGGCAAACGAGAAAGAATGAAAGGACTTGAGCCAGCCGTGGTCGGCATAGCCGCGCTCGGCGGAGGGGCGAAGGGTGAGCATTTGAATCCTCTTGAGGTCGGTCAAAACAAGGCCCTACTTTAGGCAGCCAAGCCGCTCTTGAGATTGCACGATTTTGATGGCATAGTTCAAATTATTCGAACGACAAAAACCCGAGAAGAACGAGGAGATCGCATGCACGTCGTCGTTTTAGGGGCCGGCATCATCGGCGTCAGCACCGCCTGGCACTTGCTGGAGCGCGGCCACACCGTGGTGGTGGTGGACCGCCAGCCCGATGCCGCCATGGAAACCAGCTTTGCCAATGCGGCGCAAATCTCGGTGAGTTATTGCGAGCCCTGGGCGCACAGCGGCGCGCCGCTCAAGGCGCTGAAATGGATGTTCAGCAAAGAAGCACCGCTCTTGATCCGCCCGCAGATGGACCCGGCGCAGTGGCGCTGGCTGCTGGCGTTTTTAAGGCAGTGCAACGACCGCGCCTTTGAGCGCAATGTGCAGCAGATCGTGGCCCTGGGCGCCTACAGCCATGCCGCTTTAAAAGACGTGGTGGCCGCCACTGGCATCGAGTTCAGCCGGCTGGAGCGCGGCATTGCGCATTACTTCACCGACAACGCTGCCCTGGACGCCGCAGCAGGCGCTGCGGCCTTGATGCAAAAGTACGGCGTGCAGCGCCGTGTGGTGAGCCGCGAAGAATTGCTGCGCATCGAGCCGGCGTTTGCGTCCTTTGGCCACCGCATCGTGGGCGGCACCTACACCGCCAGTGACGAAAGTGGTGACGCCCGCGTGTTCACGCAGGCGCTGGCTCAGCGCTGCGCCGCCAAGGGCGCGCAATTTCTCTACGGCCACCAAGTGCAACAGCTGCATACCGAGGGCGGCGCGCTGGCGTCCGTCCAAGTGCGTGAAGGCGCTTTCGGGGCTGAGCAAACGCTTAAGGCTGACGCTTTTGTGGCGGCCTGCGGCTCTTACACCGCGCCGCTGCTCAGGCGCATCGGCGTCAACTTGCCCATCTACCCCGGCAAGGGCTACAGCGCGACTTTCAAGCTGCTCAAGCCAGAGGCAGCGCCGTATGTCAGCACGATTGACGACGAGGTGAAATGCGCCATGACACGTTTGAATGGACCCACGCCCGAGCACCCCGGCTTCTTGCGTGTGGCCGGCACCATCGAGCTGGGCGGTTACGACTTGTCGCTCACCTCGCCCCTGGCCCGTGCGCGCTGCGCGCTGCTGGCCCGCCGCGTTGAAGAAGTGTTGCCCGGCGTGTGCGACACACGCACTGAAGCCGAAGGCGGCGAGCCGCATTTCTGGACCGGCCTGCGCCCCGCCACGCCAACCAATATTCCGTACATCGGCCAAAGCCCGGTACGCGGCTTGTGGGTCAATGCCGGGCACGGCACCTTGGGCTGGACGCATGGCGCCGGCTCGGGCAAGGCGCTGGCAGAACTCATCAGCGGACGGCGGCCCGACATGGCTTTTGATTTTTACGGCGAGACCAGCGGCGCATGAGTGCCATGCATCACGCGCTCACGCCCGAGGCGCTGAGCCTGATTGACGCCGTGCATCGCCAAGGCAGCATGGCCGGCGCCGCCCGCGAGCTGGGCGTGGTGCCCAGCGCCCTCACCTACCGCGTGCGCCAGCTAGAAGACGCGCTCGACGTGCTGCTCTTTGACCGCTCGTCGCGCCAGGCCAAGCTGACCGAAGCCGGCAAGGAATTGCTGCGCGAGGGCAGCCGTATCATGGCTGAGCTGGACGCTGTGGCGCACCGCGTCAAGCGCGTGGCCACGGGCTGGGAACCGCAGTTCACGGTGGCGGTGGACAGCATCATTTCGCGCACCACCGTGATGGAGCTTTGCGAGGCATTTTATGCGCTCAATCCGCCGACGCGCCTGAAGCTGCGCGAAGAAACGCTGTCAGGCACGCTGGGCGCGCTGACATCGGGCCAGGCTGACCTGGCGCTCGGCGTGAGCATTGAGCCCAGCACACAAAGCCTGCAAGCTGAACTGCACAGCAAGCCGCTGGGCAGCATTGAATTCATCTACGCGGTGTCTCCGCAGCATCCGCTGGCTTTGGCCACAGAGCCCGTAAGCGACGCCCTGCTGCGTCAGCACCGCGCCGTGGCGGTGGCTGACTCCATTCAACGCGGCAGCGGCGTCACGGTCGGCCTCATGGGCGGTCAAGACGTGTTCACGGTGCCCGGCATGCAGGCCAAACTGGAGGCGCAGCTGCGCGGCCTGGGCGGCGGGTTTTTGCCAGCCTACATGGCCCAACCCTATATCGATTCAGGGCGGCTGGTGGCCAGGCAAGTCGAGCGGCCGGCGCGTGTGGCCAAGGTCAGTTACGCGTGGCGCCAGGATGCCGGCATGCGGCCAGGCCGCGCGCTGCAATGGTGGCTGGCGCAACTTGAAAAAACAGCCACGCGCGCTGCGCTACTGGAGCGGGCCCATGCGCCTTGATGGCGGCCGGCACCGGAATTTTCAGGCTGTGCGTGTATGCCCGCGGCTTGGCGCCTGCTGCCAGCGTGTAGAGTGTGATCACTGATTCGAGACAACTGGAAAACCACATGCCCCCCAAAACCCCCGCCAAGTCTGCCTCGCCCTCTAGCAAGCCTTCCAGCCAGGCATCAGCCAAGCCGAGCCTCAGCGCGCCGCGGCATATTGCCGTCATCGGCGCCGGCATTGCTGGCGTGGCCTGTGCCCGCACCTTGATGCAGGCGGGGCACAAGGTCACGGTGTTTGAGAAAAGCCGAGGCGCGGGCGGTCGCATGTCCACCCGCCGCACAGAATTCGGCGGCTTTGACCACGGCGCGCAGTACTTCACCGTGCGCGACGCACGCTTTGTGCAGGCCCTGGCCACGGCCGAAGACGTGGTGCGACCCTGGAGCGCCAACACCGTTCGCATCTTGGACGCCGCCGGCCGCGTGGTGGCCGCGTCCTTGCCGCCCAAGGAAGCGCATTGGGTGGCTACGCCGGGCATGAACGGCCTGGTGCGCCATTGGGCTCAGCCCATCGAGGCCGCAGGCGGCCTGATGCTGGACACCCAGGTCACGCGCATTGAGCGCGACACGCTGCAACCGGCGCGCTGGCAATTGCAAACCGAAGGCGCAGGCGCTGCCAGCCGCGTCTATTCAGGCTTTGACGCCGTGGTGCTGGCCGTGCCTTCGCCGCAGGCGCAAGCCTTGCTACTGTCTTCACAGCAGGCCAAGGCCTTGCAGGCGCAGATCAAGCACGTGAGCGTGGCGCCATGCTGGACGCTGATGCTGGCTTTTCCGCAGGCGGTGCAACCCACGCTGGCCCACATAGGCCCGCAATGGAATGCGGCGCGCAGCACGCACCATCGCATTTCCTGGCTGGCGCGCGAGTCGTCCAAGCCGCGCCGCGAACCCATGGAACGCTGGACTGTGCAAGCCAGCCCCGAGTGGTCGCAAAAGCACCTGGAAGACGACAACGAACGCGTCAAAGCCAAGCTGCTCAAAGCCTTCACCGAAGTCACGGGCATCCGCGCCACGCCACCTTATGCCGAGGTGCACCGCTGGCGCTACGCCCAGACCACCGAGCCCCTGGGACAGAGCCACTTGTGGGACGCGAAGGCCGGCATCGGCATCTGCGGTGACTGGTGCCTGGGCCACCGCGTGGAAGACGGCTTTGTGTCGGGTCTGGAGATGGCGCTGGCCATTGTTTGAAGATTACGTCGGCCGCTTTGCGCCCTCGCCCACCGGCCCACTGCACGCCGGCTCACTCGTAGCCGCCCTGGCCAGCTGGCTGGACGCTCGGGCCCATAGCGGGCGCTGGCTGCTGCGCATCGAAGACGTGGACACACCGCGCTGCGTGCCCGGCGCTGACCAACTCATCTTGCAGCAACTGGCCGCTTGCGGCTTGCACAGCGACGGCCCCGTGCTGGTCCAAAGCCAGCGCGGCGCAGCTTATGAAGCCGCATTGAATCAACTCAAAGACCAAGGCCGCGCCTACCCCTGCGCCTGCTCACGCAAAGACATTGAAGACGCCTTGAACGCCCAAGGCTTGCCCCGCGAGCGGCACCACGCGGCCGTTTACCCCGGCACTTGCCGGCCCGATAAAGGTGGCTTGAATGGCGGACTCAAAGGCAAGCCAGGACGAGCTTGGCGGTTCGACGTGGGCCGCGGCGAAGCCGCGCAGGTGCATTGGACGGACCGGCGACTGGGCGCGCAATCGCAGGCGGTGGACCTTGAGGTGGGCGACTTTGTTTTGAAACGCGCTGACGGGCTCTGGGCTTATCAGTTGGCGGTGGTGGTGGACGACGCGGCGCAAGGCATCACGCATGTGGTGCGGGGTGAAGACCTGACGGACAACACAGCGCGGCAGATCTTACTGCAACGCGCGCTCGGCTTCATAACGCCGGCTTACCTGCACACGCCGTTGGTGCGCGGGGCCAACGGCGAAAAGCTGAGCAAGCAGAACGGCGCAGCGGCGCTGAACTTGAGCGATGCGCCAGCCGTCATAACGGCTCTGGCTCAGGCTGCTGCTGTGCTGGGCTTGCCCGCACCGTCTGCGCCATCTGTGTCCGATGCACTGGCTGCATGGGTTCAAGCTTGGCGGAAGCGTTGGCAGATTCGCTGGCCGCGATAATCCAGCATCTGCTTCACGCCTGGGCTTTTGGCCAGACACGACGCCAACCCTCATCTCTTTTCCCGCATGACGAACGCCCCCCTGCCCGACGCCACTGCCGCCGACCTATCAGCGGTTGAAGTCGCCCCCATCCGCCGTCCCATCAAAACATACGTTCTGCGCGCAGGCCGCATGGGCACGGGGCAAATCAAGGCCTTTGACCAGTTTGGCGAACGCTTTTTGTTGCCCTACAAGCCCGAGCGGCTCGACGCTGCCGCAGCCTTTGGCCGCGTGGCGCCCCTGATTCTGGAAATCGGCTTTGGCATGGGCGACGCCACCGCCAAGATTGCGCAAGTGCGGCCTGACGACAACTTTTTGTGCTGCGAAGTGCATGAGCCCGGCGTAGGCTCGCTGCTCAAGCATTGCGGGCTGGGTGACATCGGCAACATCCGCATCGTGCGGCATGACGCGGTCGAAGTGATGGACCACATGCTCGGCCCCGACAGCCTGGACGGCGTGCACATCTTTTTCCCAGATCCTTGGCACAAGGGCCGGCACCATAAGCGCCGCCTGATTCAAGCGCCTTTTGTGCAGCGCCTGGCCCAGCACATCAAGCCCGGTGGCTACCTGCACCTGGCGACCGACTGGCAGCCGTATGCCGCGCAAATGCTGGAAGTCATCAGCGCCGAGCCACTGCTGGCCAACACCGCTTTGCCCGACCAAGCCGGCTATGCCACCAAGCCCGACTACCGGCCGCTGACCAAGTTTGAAAACCGCGGCCTCAAGCTCGGCCACGGCGTGTGGGACCTGGTGTTCCGCCGGGTTTAAGCCGGGTCTGAGCCGGCAAATTGACACGCTCCGCCAAACCCAGCGCCGCCCACGGCCTGCCGACGCGCCAGGGTGTGAGCCCGAGTTGCGTCGGCCTGCCTGCCGGGCCTTGGCTGACCATCACTGACTTCTTGGTGGAGCGCTTCCCAGCCGTGTCGCGCAGCGTGTGGCTGGATCGCATGGCCCAAGGCCTGATGGCCGATGAATACGGCCAGCCCGTCACGCCAGAGCGGCCTTACCAAGCCCCGCTGCGCGTGTACTACTACCGCGACCAATCGGCGATGGCCGCGGAGCCGGACGTGCCTTTTGAAGCACAAATACTCTTTCAGGACGCGCATCTGGTGGTGGCCGATAAGCCGCACTTTTTACCTGTCACACCCTCTGGCCCTTATGTGCAGCAAACGCTGCTGGTGCGGCTCAAAAACCAGCTGGGCTTGCCTGACCTCGCACCCTTGCACCGCATTGACCGTGAAACGGCGGGCCTCGTTTTGTTCGGCGTGCAACGCAGCGAGCGCGACGCGTATCAGGCACTGTTTCGTGACCGCGCCTTGACCAAGCATTACCTGGCCATCGCACCCTGGCGTGCTGACTTGGCTCTACCGCTCACACGCCTGAGCCGCATTGAGCCCGACGAGCCCTTCTTCAGGCAACGCGAGGCGCCGGGCGAGCCGAACAGTGAAACAAGAATTGAGCTGCTGGCCCGCCAAGGCGATCAAGGCCTCTACAGCCTCAGCCCCGTGACCGGCCGCAAGCACCAGCTGCGCGTCCACATGAACGCGCTTGGCCTGCCCATCACAGGCGACCGCATCTACCCGCCGGTCGAAGTCACGCCGCATGACGACTTCAACAAACCGCTGCAACTGCTGGCCCAGGCCCTTGAGTTCAAGGATCCGGTGAGTGGGAGGCCGCGGGGTTTTGAGAGCCAGCTCAAGCTGGCACTGGACTGGCAGCGAAGCCGCTCGGGTGCTAGTATTTCAGCATGGATACCGAAACCATCAAGCTAAGCGCCTTGTCACTGCCTGCGCAAGCGCGCGCTGAACTTGCCGAGCAGCTTCTGTCTAGCCTCGATTCCTTGTCTGAGCCTGAGATTGCTCAGCTTTGGCTGGTCGAAGCAGCGCGCCGCGCCCAAGAGATTGACCACGGTGCTGCGCCGCGTTTTTCGGCTGAGGCCGTCCAGTTAGAAGCTCAAGCCTTGCTGAAGTGAGTTACTTCTTCAGCGCTGAGGCGCGAATTGAGCACCTTGAACACGTCGCGTATTACGAAGGACAAAGAGCCGGTCTCGGCGCAAGGTACCTCTCGGCCTTCGCAACAGCCATGGCGACTGTGTGCGAAAACCCAGAACGATTCCGAATTGAACTGTCGCCCGGCATTCGGCGATGCTTGGTGCCGGGCTTTCCGTACAGCATTCTTTACCGACAGTCGGCCGGCGATGTCGAAGTGCTGGCCGTCGCCGCGCAGCGACGGCGACCAGGCTATTGGCTAGGTCGGCTCTAGGTCCGCTCTAGACCACAGCACTTAAACCCGCTCAGTCACCCAAGCCTGCACAGAAGCCAGCGCCTCGTTCAACTTCGACGCATCGGTACCACCGGCCATGGCCATGTCGGCTTTGCCACCGCCTTTGCCGCCCACTTGCTGGGCCACAAAGTTCACCAGCTCACCCGCCTTGACCTTGCCCACGCTGTCAGCGGTCACGCCTGCGGCGATCTGCACCTTGTCGCCATCGACGGCGGCCAGCACGATGACGGCGGTTTTGAGCTTGTCCTTGAGCTTGTCCATGGTCTCGCGCAGGGTCTTGGCGTCGGCGCTTTCGAGGCGGGCAGCCAAGACTTTCAGGCCTTTGACATCAATGGCTTGCAGCATCAGCTCGTCGCCCTGGCTTGAAGCCAGCTTGCCTTTGAGGGCAGAGACTTCTTTTTCCAGGTTGCGCACTTGGTCCATCACCTGGTTGATCCGCTGCTGCAACTCGGTCGGGCTGGACTTCAAAGACGACGCGGCCGTTTGCACCGTGGCTTCCAGCGACTGCAAATAGGCCAGCGCGTTGGCGCCGGTCACTGCTTCAATCCGGCGCACACCAGCGGCCACGCCGCTTTCAGCCACGATCTTGAAGAGACCGATGTCACCCGTGCGGCCCACGTGCGTGCCGCCGCAAAGTTCTTTGCTGCTGCCAATGCTGAGCACGCGCACGGTCTCGCCGTACTTCTCGCCAAACAGCATCATGGCGCCGGTTTTTTGCGCGGACTCCAGGTCCATCACGGCGGCATTCGCCGCCTCGTTGGCCAGCACCTCAGCATTGACCAGCGCTTCAATCTGGCGAATCTGCGCGTCTGTCACGGGTGCGTTGTTCGTGAAGTCAAAGCGAGTCTTGTCGGCGTCTACCAGCGAGCCTTTTTGCTGTACATGCGTGCCCAGCACTTCGCGCAAGGCCTTGTGCATCAGGTGCGTGGCGCTGTGGTTGCGCACGGTGGCGGCGCGCACAGCGGTGTCCACCTTGGCCGTCACCGCATCGCCCACCTTCAGGGCGCCGCTGGTGAGTTGGCCGTGGTGACCGAACACATCTGACTTGATCTTGAGCGTGTCGTCCACCGCGAACACAGCCGCGGCGCCGACGAGCTGGCCCTGGTCACCGACTTGGCCACCGCTCTCGGCATAAAAGGGTGTGGTGTTCAAGACTACGACACCGCTCTGGCCAGCGGCCAGCGACTGCACGGCCACGCCGTCAGCGTAGAGCGCCACCACCTTGGCCGGCTCTTCCAGTTTTTCGTAGCCAGTAAACGCATGACCTTCGCCGGTGTAGTCGAGTGCGCGGTCCATCTTGAATTTGCCCGCCGCACGGGCCTGGGCTTTTTGCTTGTCCATGGCCAGGGCAAAGCCAGCTTCGTCCACGCTCAAGCCGCGCTCGCGGCAGACGTCAGCCGACAGGTCCAGCGGGAAGCCGTAGGTGTCGTGCAGCTTGAAGGCGACTTCGCCGGGCAGCACTTTGGCGCCGCCTGCCAAAGCGGCGTCAAGGATTTCCATACCGCTGGCGAGCGTTTCAAAAAAGCGCTCTTCTTCGGTCTTCAAGATGTCGGTGATGCGCTGTGCATCAGCCTTCAGGCGCGGATAAGCGTCGCCCATCAGGGCCACGAGGTCGTTCACCAGCTTGTGGAAAAACGGCGTCTTTTTGCCGAGCAGGTAGCCGTGGCGAATGGCGCGGCGGATGATGCGGCGCTGCACATAGCCCCGGCCTTCGTTACTGGGCACCACGCCGTCGCTCACCAAAAACGCGGTGGCACGAATGTGGTCGGCGATCACGCGCAGGCTCTTGTTGTCCAGGTCTTTGACGCCGGTCTCACGGCCAGCAGCCTTGATGAGCGCGTCAAAAATATCGATCTCGTAGTTGCTGTGAACGTGCTGCAAGATGGCGGCCAAGCGCTCCAGGCCCATGCCGGTGTCCACGCAAGGTGCGGGCAGCTTGATCAGGCTGCCGTCGGGCTGCATGTCGAACTGCATGAACACGTGGTTCCAGATCTCGATGAAGCGGTCGCCGTCTTCGTCGGGGCTGCCGGGGGGGCCGCCAGCAATGTGCGGGCCGTGGTCATAAAAAATTTCGGAACAGGGGCCGCAAGGGCCGGTGTCGGCCATCATCCAGAAATTGTCGGACGCGTATTTTTTGCCCTTGTTGTCACCAATGCGAACGATGCGTTCGGCAGGAACGCCAATCTCGTCGTGCCAGATGTCGTAGGCCTCCTGGTCGTCGATGTAGACCGTGACCGTCAGCTTTTCAGCCGGCAATTTGTAAACCTGCGTCAGCAGTTCCCAGCCCCACTTGAGCGAGTCGCGCTTGAAGTAGTCGCCAAAGCTCCAGTTGCCCAGCATTTCAAAAAACGTGTGGTGGCGCGCGGTGTAGCCCACGTTTTCCAGGTCGTTGTGTTTGCCACCGGCGCGCAGGCAGGCCTGCACGGAGGCTGCGCGCACATAAGGGCGCTTGTCCGAGCCCAAAAACACGTCCTTGAACTGGACCATGCCCGAGTTGGTGAACATCAGCGTCGGGTCGTTGCCGGGCACCAGCGGGCTGGACGGCACCACCGTGTGGCCCTTGGACGCGAAGAAGTCGAGGAAGGACTTGCGGATATCGGCGACGCTGAAATTGGCTTGGCTGGCTTGGCTCACGGGGAGGACTTTCAGGGTTGGGCGCGGCCGGGGCGGCGCGCCTTTGAAATTCATTTCAAACTCATTCGAAACTCAACCCGACATTATAGTTTTGGCCCTGCACGCTATGCTTTGAGAACGAAGCCCCGCGGCCCTCCCGATAAACACTCCACAAACACGCAAGGACAAGCCCCATGGACATGAAAGCCTCCCCCATTTCTTTGCTCAAAGATCCGTCGCTGCTCAAGACTGACGCGCTCATCAACGGCCAATGGATCACAGGCGGCAGCCGCTTTGACGTGAACGACCCTGCCACAGGCCTCAAACTCGCCGATGTGGCCAACCTGGGCCCGGCCGAAGCCGAGCAAGCGATTGCCGCAGCTAACGCAGCCTGGCCAGCTTGGCGGAGCAAGACGGGCAAAGAACGCAGCCAAATCTTGCGCAAGTGGTTTGACCTGCTGGTGGACAACGCCGACGACCTGGCCCGGCTCATGACAGCCGAGCAAGGCAAGCCATTGGCCGAGGCCAAGGGCGAGGTGCTGTACGGCTCGAGTTTTGTGGAGTGGTACGCCGAAGAAGCCAAGCGTGTGAATGGCGAAACGCTGCCGCAGTTTGACAACAACCGCCGCTTGATGGTGTTGAAGCAACCCATCGGCGTGTGCGCAGCCATCACACCCTGGAACTTCCCGCTGGCGATGATCACGCGCAAGGTGGCGCCTGCCTTGGCCGCCGGTTGCCCTGTCGTCATCAAGCCGGCTGAGTTGACGCCGCTCACCGCCCTGGCAGCGGCCGAGCTGGCCATTCGCGCGGGCATTCCGGCAGGCGTTTTAAACATGCTGACCGCTGACAGCGACAACTCGATTGCCATAGGCAAGGTGATCTGTGCCAGTGACGTGGTGCGCCACATCAGCTTCACGGGCTCCACGGAAGTCGGCCGCATTTTGATGGCGCAAAGCGCGCCGTCCATCAAAAAGCTGTCGCTTGAACTCGGCGGCAATGCGCCCTTCATCGTGTTTGACGACGCCGACATTGACTCCGCCGTGGACGGCGCGATGGCCAGCAAGTACCGCAACGCCGGCCAGACCTGCGTGTGCGCCAACCGCATCTATGTGCAAGACGCGGTGTACGACGAGTTCGTGACCAAGTTCGCGGCCAAAGTGAAAGCGCTGAAAGTCGGCAACGGCTTTGAGGCCGGCGTGGTGCAAGGCCCGCTGATCGAGCCGGCTGCCGTGCAAAAAGTCGAGCGCCATGTGGCTGACGCGCTGGCCAAGGGCGGCAAGCTACTGGCCGGCGGCAAGGTGCTGCAAGGTCAGTTCTTTGAGCCGACCGTGCTGGGCGATGCCACGGCCGACATGCTTTGCGCCAAAGAAGAAACCTTCGGACCCTTTGCGCCAGTGTTCCGCTTCAAGCACGACCAAGAAGCCATTGACGCGGCAAATAACACCGAGTTCGGCTTGGCCAGCTACTTCTACAGCCGGGACATCGGCCGCATTTACCGCGTGGCCGAGGCGCTGGAGTACGGCATGGTCGGCATCAACGCTGGCGTGATCGCCACCGAGCACGTGCCTTTTGGTGGCGTCAAGCAGTCGGGCCTGGGCCGTGAGGGGTCTAGCCACGGCATGGACGAGTACTTGGAAATGAAGTACCTGTGCCTGGGTGATATTCAGCGCTGACCTGCTACGCGAATGCCTTGAGCGCTTGAGCGCTTGAGCCCCGAGCCCGCTTCCAGCGGGCTTTTTTTCGTGCCGAGAGCCATCACCGGGCTTAAGAAAGGGCTTGAAAAGGCCCTTCAAGCGTGACAAAGCTTTTGCAGCCGTAACTAAGGCAGCGCACATAGCGCAATGCGCCAACGTGGAACTCAGCGGTGGGCTCAGCCGTTTTCCCGCCTGAACAGTGCGTTCAAAGCAGCCATCGCCAAGGCGCTGAAAACGGCTGATCAGTGTTACAGCTCGTCGTTGACCCAGTTCGGCCATGAAAAGAAGATTCGGCCTCGCTGTAGGAGACGGCCGACATACCTCAGACACCGACTCCCACATGACCCTACCGCGGCGGCGACCGCAGGCCTTTTCGTCCTGCAACGGTTATCGCGGATCACTTCTGGCTTGCCAGTCATCCTTTCAAGGAAAGTCCCACCATGCGTTTTGCGCCTCGAAAAATCCTCACCACCGCGCTCATCGGCGCTGCCGTCATCAGCGCAGGCCACGCCAGTGCTGCCACTGAAATCGCCCCCTACTTCCAGGCCTGGACCCCGGGCATGCTCACAGAAGCCAAGCGCGATTCAGGTCTGAACAGTGCCACGCTGGCCTTTGCCATCACCAACGGCAGCTGCGCCTTTGAAGCCAACATGCTCAACAAACTACCCGATGCGCGCAACTTCGTGGCCTCGGGCGGCAAGCTCATCGTTTCTCTGGGCGGCGAGCAAGGCACCTACGCCGAAGTGGCCTGCACGGACGAAAACCAGCTCTTCAACATGATCGAAAAGCTGATGACCGACTCGGGCACCCGCCGCCTGGACTTTGATGTCGAAGGCAACCAGCTGACCAACACCACGGCCACGGCCCGTCGTGCCCGCGTGCTGGCGCGCCTGCAAGCCAAGTACCCCGACCTGTACGTCTCGTTCACGCTGCCCGGTTGGCTGCGCGGCTTGGACACCAACGCCATTAACCTGCTCAAGACCACCGCCGCCGCTGGCGTGCGCATCAGCATGGTCAACGTCATGGCCATGAGCTTTGGCAAGGAAAACCTGCGCACCATGGTCGTACCCTCGACCGTGGCACAGGCCGGCATCGACACCATGCGCGCCACCGTGGCTCAATTGGCCTCGGTCTTCCCGGGCAAGTCCACGGCCCAGCTCTACGCCATGATGGGCATCACGCCCATGGTGGGCGTCAATGACGACGGCTCGACCTTCACCCTGGCAGATGCCAAGACCATTGCCGACTTTGTGCGCAACAACGGCGTGGGCCTGCTGTCCTACTGGTCATTCCAGCGCGACCGCGCCCAAGGCTCAGCCGGCCTGTTACCTGTGAACGCTTACAGCGGCGTGGTGCAGTCAGCCAACCAGTACCTGAACATCTTCAGAACCGCCCAAGGCGCCGCGACCGCCACGCCTGCCCCTGCCCCTACCCCTGCACCGGTTGCGAGCTTCCCTGAATGGGTGGGCTCCAAGCGCTACATGCCAGGGGATGGCGTGTCGCGTCTGGGCAAGTACTACGTTGCCACGGCTTTGTCTTCTACCGCTTGGAACGAGAACTCCCCGCCTGAGTGGTCGCCCACCCTGTGGACAGTGTCCGGTGTAGCCGTACCAGCACCAGCGCCAGCACCAGCACCAGCGCCAGCGCCAGCGCCAGCGCCAGCACCAGCACCAGCACCAGCACCAGCACCAGCGCCAGCTCCGGCTCCAGCGCCGAGCGCCGGCACAGTCGCCTGCACATTGCCCGGCTGGGTCATGGGCAAGAGCTATGCCGCTGGCAACGTGGTGCAGTACTCGGGTCGCCTGTACGTCGCCAAGTACGCCAACCCCGGCTACAACCCAACCATCAGCACCTACTACTGGGCGCCTTACAGCCACCCAGCCTGGGTGATGGGCAAGAGCTATGCGGCGGGCAACCAGGTGACGTACAGCGGCAAGCCGTACTCGGCCAAGTTCGCCAACCCCGGCTACAACCCGACGATTAGCACGTATTACTGGGCGGGTTCGGCCTGCTGAGCCTTAGCTAGCGGGCACACGTGAAGCAAGGTCTGCCGGTACCTACGGCAGACCTCCGTTCACCGAATCAACTTGAATTGTTTCCAATCAGTAAAAACTGTTAAGCGAAAGACAAATTCGGTTAAATCAAAAATATTTGCAGTTCTAAATGATGCACTTCAACAGGAGAAAAAAGTGCGCTCACCCCTGCAATTTCAGGCCCAGATTTTTTCAGCACTCTTGTGTTCGGTCGCGATTAGCGCATCTGCCGCTGACACCTGCGCTGCACGCGAGCTCAACATCAACGGACTGTCCAGGCACTTTTACGACACCCGCTACTCCAAACGCGAGGGCTGGAACGAAGTCAATACAGGTCTAGGGTTCACATGTCACCTGCGGGGCTTGGGCAACTGGAACGATGAAGTTGAGCTGGGCATTCTTGAAAATTCACACCGAAGAACGACGCTTTACGGGGCTTACGGCGTTTACTACCCCGTCAACAGCGTTGTGTCTACGGGTGTCAAATTGATCGTTGCAAGCGGGTATGAGTCGTATGTCCGCACCAACGGGATCATCGGTGGCCCCATGCCCACCATCAAGTTCCGGCTGAATCAAACCACCACCGTCAACATCTCCCTCGCCCCCAAGGCGAACGCGTTCATCTTTGCCAATGTAGGCTTCAGGTTCTGATGGCCGTTGCCAAACAAGCCCGGTCTGAGACACAGATTCAAGCCCGAGCACTGGCTTGTAAAAGCTCCCGTTAAGCTGGGTACGCGCAATCAAATGCCCCCGAAATCTTGCGAAAAAATCTCTGTCAGGCTTGGCGCTGCGCGCCTGCTTCCAGAACATATCAAGCGAACCGGCAAACGTCAGGCCTGGCAAAGCGTACAAGGCTGAACCACAGACTTTGGTTGGCGCACCATGTTGCAGAGCCGCCAAACCCACAGTACTGTTGACCACGACCACACCCCGTGCAGCGTCGAGCAGCGTGGGTAAATGCTGGTCATGAATGTAGAGAACCCTGCCTTGCAAGCCCGTCGTGGCAACCAAACGGCGTATGGCCCGGCCGTAGTCGGTGTAGCCCCTGTCCATTGGGTGGTGCTTGAACACCAGCAAGGCCTTTTTGGGCGCATGGGCCGCAAAGGAATACATCACATGGTCAATGAAGCGTGCGACAGTGAAAAATTCTGATTGCGACGTGATTTGTGCATCGTTAAAAACCTGCAAGGGCACCAAGAAAAAGTTGCCTTTTTCTGTGCCACTCAGTTTGGCCTGAATGCCACGCTCAAGCAGGCGATACCACTGCTTGCGCCAAATGGACCGCATCCATGGGAGGCCCTCCCAAAGGCTTAATGGCCGGTGATGCACATACAAGCGAAACCACGGTCGGCCAAGTGCCCCAACGGCGAAGTAAAGAAAACTGTACCAAGCCATGTGCCAATAAGCATTGCCCACAGGCTGGGTTTTGGGCAAGCTTGGCGGCTCGCTTCTGTAATCGCGCGGCAACCGGCTAATGCGTGACCGGCCATTCACGCCGTGCCGCTCAAACGTGATGTGGTTGGGGCGAAAGTAGCCCTCTTCAAATACGCCAACTTCAAGCCCAAGCCGAGACGCCACCGCATGCGCCTGAACGTGCACAGCCCGCATGTCACCAAAGAGCAGCACCACATCAATATCCCACTGCATCACAAGCTGCTCAAAAACCTCAGGCCATGCCGCTGGCGTACCGCGGTAGTTCAAGCCGCCGCGGTAAAAAAGCCAGTCAGCCGCATTGAAATTAACCTTAAAAACTTCCGCGCCTACGGCCCGCAAGTCGGCAGCAAGCCGCGCAAAAAAAGGCCCCACCGGGCCCTGCAGTAGCAAGACCTTTTTGTCCTTGTAGTGACGCAACCCGCCCGTCACCATGCGCGGCCCCCGAATCGACGCATTTGTTCAACGCACATGATCTGCCCTGACTGCGGTGTTTGGCAGCTGAATATGCTCAAAGAAAAGGCGGGTGGCTCGCTTGAGTTCTGCCTCGGCCTGTGCCGGTCTCCGCCCCAAGAGCAGGTCATTCAGATTGACGCCAATGCCAATAAAGTTATGGCGGGTTCGGGCCAAGCCGTCAGCTCGCTCCCCCTCAGAAAAACCCCGCGTGTAATAGCCCGCCTGGAGCTCAAAGTAACGCAAGGGCGTGTTGCTCAAAGCCCCAAAGCCGCCCAACTTCAACGCCAGCAAGAACTTCTGACCTGAATAGTCAGAAAACGGCCTAAACCCCGTGTAACCCGATGGCTGGTACTCCATCCGAAAGTCCAAGGTATCGCGCAGGCCCGGGTTAACAGTACGGGCATAGGCCAGGCCCGTACCCAGCAGGTTGACGACCACGTCCTCGCGAGAAAACCCGTGGTCGTCTGACAGGCCGTCAAACACCTCGACATAGAGCATGAGTGCCTGCGCGGTCAGCGCAGCGCTCAAGCCCGCCCGCTCCGGTGAGCGGCCTTGCCTTTGCAGTCGATCTGCCACCACATTCGTGATGGCGTAGCTGGTAAAGGCATGGCCTAGCTTGTCTGTGCCGCCTGAGCCGGTGTTTTGGCCAAACCAGCCCTCAGAACCTAATTTGAAGTGCTTGCTGCTTCCCCAGTTCCAGCTGCGCAAGCCCAGCACGGTCAAGCCCCCGGCGGTAATGCCGGTCTCCCAACGGGAAGCCACCACGTCATCACGCCACTCTGACCAAACAGACTCCGACTCTGGCGCTGGGTTGACCTGCGCATGCGCAGACCAGGAAAAAATCGACAAGGCGGCAAAAAGCAAAAAGGAATAATTCATTTCATAACCAAGTCAGAAACCCTGCGTCCACGCCTGCCACAGCACACCCAGCTTGCGCACTTGCCTGCGCAGCCAGCCCGTGCGCAGCTTGGCCAAACCGCCACTGGCCTCCAGCGCGGTGCGTTGGGCCAGCAGGCGATTCAGCACTGCCTCGCAAGTGGTGTAGCCCTTCAAGTCCCAGTCCCAGTAAATGGGGTAATACAGCAATGCGCCGGCCACCAGCTCGTCGAGGCTCAGGCGGCGGGTACGGCGGTCAAACGCTGAGGTGGCTGCGCCCCGCTTAACTGTCCGGTCGAGCGTCAGACCCCACCCCGCATAAAAAGGCTGGCCGTAAGTGACCACTTTTTTGCCGCGCAGCAGTGCGTCAAAGCCGGTGAGCGATGTCATGGTGTGCACCTCGTCCGCTGCCTCAATGCAACTGACTACAGACACCCCTGCCTCTAAGTGGTCCGCGAACTGCCGAGCGGCTTCGAGAGCCACGCGCCCCTCCCGGTTGCGACTGAGCACGTCGGGGTGCGGCTTGTAGACGATGAACGCATCAGGGCACGCCACGCGCACGGCACGCAACAAACCCAGGTTAGTGTTGACACTGGTGCACCCCAGCCGAATGGACGCATCGTCTTCCACCTGACCTGGCACCAACACGACCGGCCTGCCCTGAGAAGGCCAAGCCACGTTGCTACGGGGCTCCAGGTTGTACTTGGTAATACCGTGCTTGACGATGAACGCGCGTACCGCTTGAGCACGGGCCAAGTCATCGGCCGTGAAACTGCGGGTGTTCAACATCACCTCCAGGTCTGAAGGCCGGGTGGCGTCAAAGTAAATACCCCGCTCGTCCAGCACAAGTGACAGCGGGCGAATCAAGTCTGAACCCAAGCCCACGGAACGCACAAAGCCGTCTTCAATATGCAGCAGCCGTGCCCATCTACCTTGAGCCATGGCCGCTAATCCAGCTGGGGGCGTGGCACCCCAGCACACCAGCGTGTCACCTGGTTTGGGGTCCAGAGCCTCAGCGGCCTGCACCGTGGGTGCAAACATGACCTGCTGCGTATGCAAGCCCAGCATGGGCTTGAGGTTGGCCGCCTTCCAGCGGCGAAAGCCCACGCCCAAAACCAAGCCCGTCCGGCTAGCCCCGTGCATGCGGGTCGCCGACTCGCGCTGGCGAGCAAGCCAACTAATCACATCAAAAATGGTTCCCCGCTTGTGCGTAAGTGGGTTCAGGTAGCGCGAGTAGTGAAAGTAAGCTGCTGCAAACAATTCATCAACCGAGCGCTGTCGCTTGCGCCGAGCCCACGCGGGGGAAGCGATACACCGGTCGTCTGTAGCACCCCAGCCCGCGTACCATGGAACTCCGAAGCAAGTGACCGGCTTGCCTGCCAGCAAGGCCTCAAAACCCATGGTGGACGATACGGCGTACACCCTGTCCATCTGCTCGATCAGCCGCAGTGGATTCATCAACCCGCGCAGCACCACAGTGCGCTGCCCACTTTCACTCACACCGTCTTGCACATGCGTCAGGTAGCCTGCCTTGCGGCCTGCGCTCACCTCGGGATGCGTCTTTATATAAATAGTGGCCTGTGGGTTTTCAGCGCGAGCGGCCGCCAGCATTTCGGTGAATGTTTGAGCGGTGGCACCACCCAAGGCGACGCTAATGTCTCCGGCGGTCTGGTCGATCACCAGCACAGAGGTGACCTCACCGGCTGAACCCGATTCTCCCCAATTCCCAACACGGGTGGAAGCAGATAGGACCAACTCATCCTCAGCATGGTTGTATTTACTCAGTCCATGCTCAAGAATCTCCGCCCGAGCTTGCGCCAACTTGTTTCCTACGCTCCCCAACAGCTCCACATCAGAAGCAAGCAATAACTCCAACCCACTGGACCGAGTGCTATCGTAGTAAATCCCATGTTCATCCACCACCAATGACAAAGGTGGGTGATGTTGCCCAGGCGCAAATGAGCGTAAAAATCCGTCTTCTAAATAAATAAGCGGAACGGACAATTTCAATGCAAAAGTACCCGCGCGAATAGCACTAGGCTTTCTTCCCCAGCAGAGCAAAGCACTCAGTGATTTTTTGTTTTTCCAACCAACCAAGTGAGTTGATGAACCAATGAAGTCAGCCAAAAAAGGCAGGCTCGCAATGGCACGGGAAATAGTGCCGACCAATTTCAATTTTTTAGACCTTCGTATTCGACATCAATGTCAAATATCTGAAGTACGCCAGCCAATGTTTTTCCGTCAAAATCAACCACTATAAGAGATTGGATTTTTTCCGAACGCATGCGATCCTCAGCTGCCGAAAATCTCTCGTTCATACTGATGGTTTTAGGGCTACGCGTCATAAAGTCGTGCGCCTGTAAAGCCATTGGATTTTCAGTTTTGTCAAAAGCGCGACGAATATCACCGTCTGTAACTATCCCTCCAATATTCTCCCCATCCATAACTACAGCCACACCCAGACGACCCGCTGTGATCACTTGAAGCACTTCCCTAAAACTTGCATCGGGAGGGCAAATAGGCAGATTTTTGTTGTGCATCACGTCGGCCACTTTTGTAAGCAACTTGCGACCCAGGCTACCACCGGGATGGAAGCGTGCAAAATCTTCGGGCTGAAAGTCTCGCAAAGTGGAGAGCGCCACCGCAAGCGCATCACCCATCACAAGCGTTGCAGTGGTCGAGCTGGTAGGTGCCAAGTTATTATTACAAGCCTCTTTGCCCACTGAAATATCCAATATGGCATTGGCATGGCGCGCCAAAGTGGAATCAATCTTCCCAGTCATGGCAATGACGCAGTTATTTTGGTGCTCCAAAAATGGAAGAACACGGATAAGCTCCTCAGTTTCCCCACTGTTTGAAATCATCAAAACCACATCAATCGGCTTAATCATGCCCAAGTCGCCATGAAAGGCCTCACCCGGATGAACGGAAAAAGCAGGTGTCCCTGTCGAAGCTAGGGTGGCCACAATTTTTTTACCGACTAGACCCGACTTACCCATTCCCACGACCACAACTCGACCTCGGGCAGCGAAAATAATTTCAACCGCTTTCTGAAAGTCTCCGTTGAGGCGCTCGGCCATTTCCTGCAAAGCTTTAACCTCTACAGCAATTACTTCTTTGGCCACGTCCAGGTGATTTTTTATATTGCTCATTTCAACTCTTAAAATCTATCAAACTACCTACTGCGCCATACCCGACATGACTGAAGAAAAACCCTCAGCCGAATCGAATACGTGAGCTTTGCCCTGCGCAAGCAAAATAGCGTCTGCTACCTCACGAAATGCGCCCTCGCCACCCTTGGTCGTTAACACCTGAGATGCATGCCTTTGAACGTAGAGCGGGGCGTCCGCCACCGCAAATGCCAGCCCACACGCAGCAAACGCGGGCAGGTCTATGCTGTCATCGCCAACACAAGCTGTTTGTTCTGGGGTTACACCAGCGGCAGCCATCAATTCGCGGCAAGCTTTGGCCTTGTCTTTCACGCCGAACTGGCTGAGCGTGACACCGAGGTCAGTCACCCGCTTGCGAAGCGTGGCCGAATCCCGGCCAGAAAGAATCGCAACCCGAACACCGCTTTCTTCAAGCAAGCGAATGCCCAACCCGTCGCGCACATGAAACCGCTTAAGGCATTCGCCTGACGCGTCGTAGTAAATACCGCCATCGGTCAGTACACCATCGACATCAGTGATAACGAGCTTCACACGCGATAAAGAGGGGGAAGCAGGCTTGGCAGGGTGTGCTGAATCCACCAAACCGCCGGCTATCAACGCGCGGACGCGTTCAAGGCACGCGGGGGTGTCCACCCCAGGGCCCGTAGGCTCAACCTGGAAAGCCCGAATGCGAAAACCCGCGGACAACAAGCGAAGCTGCTCCAGCTTTTCGGCGTGTTCAATCATGGGTTGCGCCAGTGCGGCGTAGGCCGCTAGCACCTCCCGCCGATAAGCGTACACACCTACGTGCTTCAAGAAAGTGGCCGCCTCGGCATCCCGTGGGTAGGGAATGGGTGACCGGCTGAAATACAGCGCATCCCCTTGTTCGGCTAGAACGACCTTGACTGTGTTCGGGTTCAAAGATTCTTCTGCATCAATGGCGTGACACAAGGTGCCCACTTGCAACGAAGCATCCAAACACATGCCCCGGGCCAACCGGTCAATATCGGCAGGACGTACCAAAGGTTCGTCGCCCTGGAGGTTGACGTAAATGTCGGCATCGAGACAACGCATCACCTCAGCTAGGCGGTCGGTGCCCGAAGGATGGTCTGCAGACGTCATGACATGGCGCCCGCCGAAGGCCGACACAGCGTCAGCCACGCGAGCATCGTCGGTGGCGACAACGACAGCGTGAATGCCGGCCACCTGCAGCGCGCGCTCGTACACATGCTGGATCATCGGTTTGCCGTCGATATCAGCTAGCGGCTTACCGGGCAATCGGGTGGAACCGTAGCGCGCAGGAATAACGATCGCCACGCGTGGCAATGTTTCAGAAGTTGTCATAGGACCGTCGACCGTCAAGCAATCGACAGAGGTGGAAAGGATTTCACGAGATCGTCCAGAGCCTTCAACTGCGTGAGGAAAGGCTCTAGCTGGTCGAGCGGCAAGGCGCTCGGGCCATCGCACAAAGCCCGATCTGGATCGGGGTGTGCCTCCAGAAACAGCCCGGCCAAGCCCACGGCAAGACCGGACCGCGCCAGCTCAGCCACCTGCTGCCGGCGACCACCCGAGGCGGACCCAGTCGGGTCGCGCTGCTGCAGGGCATGCGTCACGTCAAAGATGATAGGCATATCGCCGGTGACGCGCTTCATCACGCCAAAGCCAAGCATGTCTACCACTAGGTTGTCGTAGCCAAAGCAAGTGCCCCGATCACACAAGATGAGCTTGTCATTCCCTGCTTCTTTGAACTTCTCAACGATGTTGAGCACTTGTGGCGGGCTCAGAAACTGAGGTTTCTTGATATTGATAACCCGGCCAGTTTTAGCCAACGCCACCACCAAGTCGGTCTGACGAGCCAAAAATGCTGGCAACTGCAACACGTCAACAATCTCAGCAACAAGAGGGGCCTGCCACGGCTCATGCACATCCGTAATTAAAGGGACTCCGAACTCAGCTTTCACCGCCTCTAGCATACGAAGCCCTTCTTCAAGTCCAGGCCCGCGATAGGAGTGGATAGACGAACGATTGGCTTTATCGAAGCTAGCCTTGAAGATGAAGGGGATCTCCAATTTTTGGCAAACACGCACATATTCAGCGCAGGATTTCAGCGCGAACTCGAGTGACTCAAGTACGTTAATACCACCAAAAAGAACGAAAGGACTACGATTACTAAGTTTTATAGCAGGCGCAAGAGAAATCATTATTAACCTTAAAAACCAAACACATGAAAATCAAAATTATTTAACCACGCAACGAATTTCCAAGCAACACAGAGTATTCCTGCGGAGTTCCACAAAAACCAATATTTGAGACATTAACAATCTGGTATCGGACGTCACCGCCACGAGCGATAATACTGTTGTAAAGAGGCGCAACATAATACTCGCCTAAAGTAGTTTGACTGTTGGAAAGCGCTTCCTCCATGAGTTCGGAAAATTGCCCAGCACTACGAAAATAGTACAAGCCATCCGAACACAAATTCGAAACACGCACCTTCTCAGTCGTACGCTTAACTCGCGAATCGTCTTGCGGCTCGACGAAAGACCAATGCTCCCCTTCTCCAACGAAAACTTCCAAGTAACCATCGCATAGATCCACAAACTTCGGCTTGAGGAAACCCGGCCTGAATGTATCTATATTGAATATGTACAGTGGATCATCTCTTCCAAGCCCCTTCAAGCCATGATAGATGGTATCGGCTTGCCCAAGCGTTTCGGCGCTAAAGGTAATCAACGCATAGTTTTTTATACCAATTTTTTTTAATCGTTCCTTAACGAAATCGGCGGCATTAAAATCCGAGCGCACAAGAAAAACAAAAAAGTCTTTTTGGAAATATTCTTCAAAGGAACGGACCGAATAGTCGAAAACAGTTCCATCGTAAAGCGGCAACTGATACTTCGGAATAGAATAACCCGCATGAAAGAAGCGACTACTTCTCCCGACCATAGGAAAAACGATCATTGTTTAATTACTCAATTTTTCATCAAATATTCAGCGTATAGCCGCAGGCCATTTGCCAGCAAAGCAATCTGTCTATCGGGTCGATCAGCGTGAAGAGGTGCCATCGAAATAAATAGCAACACGGTGAGGGGCATGACTTGCAACGGACTAATCTCACCGTACTGGCGCCTCATAAATTGTTCCTGGATAGACAAGACTCTAGAATCTACCTGAATATCAAATTCGAACTCTGATGGACCAAGCCGAGTGCATCGAAAAGCACCCGCAATGATGAAATCATAAAGTCCAACTACCGAATGGTTGAGTTTGGCAATATCATAGGCCAAGTCACCGACCATTGCGTCAAAACAGTCTTCTGGCGAAACACCGCGCGGATCAATTACTTTCAACGTATCCGATCTCAAATCGAACAGCATATTGCTAAAACACAGATCGCCGTGAAGCACACCAGGCAATGAAGGAGCGTCAGTTGCTAACCGGATGCAATCGGTAGCAATATCCCGGATAGAGGGAAGCAGACATCCATTAATACGCGCAGGTCGATCCAAATCAAATTTAAGAGAGTTTGGAAACTGAGCAATGCGTTCCAAGGTCTTAATTCGGATGAGTGAATCACGCCTGCGCCGCACGCCGCCTGTGCTATATTTTTGTGCGGAATCCACACACAAATTTATCCAGCATTGAGCATGGTCAAATATCCGACTCCAGAAATAAACTGGGTGCCTCCCATGTACATACATCTCGTTGAGCGGCGCGAGACAGAGATATTCCAGAATATAATATGGGCCAGACTGCCCATCAATACCGACCTCAATTAGTTGAGGCGTGAAGCGTTTGAGCTTGGACGGCAATCTAGCGAACCACTCTGCCTCGGCGATAATTTTTTTTGCAGGATTACCACTCTTCCGCACACAACCATCTCGAATCTCCAACTGATTAAAGGAGCGCTCCGTCGTAATGCTCGCCCGAGCTTTGTAATAGCTGTTGACATGTCCAAAATCATGCCATCTTTCAATATTACTGCGCTTCAACGGCTGCTGCTCATCATAATGACGCACGGCAACTACGAAATTTCCCCGCGCCATTGCGAGAGAACGTACTAATAATCGAATATCAGAGAAAGAAAAATAACCACACCATACTAGGATGTCAACATCCTCGGTAATTTCCACTTCCCAATTATAGAAATCCTGTGTTCGAGAAACACCCAGACTATCCTCGTCTCCAGGGAAAAGTTCGATCAGAGTATCTCCATGAAGCAACCGCAATAGCCCCTCATAAATACCAATGGTATTTAGTACATGAAGCAGCGAGTCGGCAAGAGGAAGCCCCTCAGGGACAAAAATTATTTCTACGCCAAGTTCTCGCAGCCGCAAACCATCTTTTTCAGGCAAATCAAAATTCGCGGGCAGTGAAAGGTAGACTGGTTCGACGGGGAAAATCTTTCTCACGAATGCGATCTGATGCTCGAACAATCGCCTATTCCCTACCGGCAGAAAACTAGGTGGCAATTTACCGAACTCAGCCTGAAACTCAGTGTCGATGTAGGCCGCCGATGTCAATAGAATCATTTTTCACGTACCAGCATGGCCGATATTTCTTCAAATGACTTATCGACAAACTCCGACGGTCGGATCGCACGGTCATCCACGTAGAATCCCTCATGTCCGCACCATGGTTTTCCTATATAGATTTCGTCGTATGGCACTTCGTGCCGCCGGAGCCAATCAACGATCACAGGCAGCGTATATGCAGTGATCTTTCCAATGTTACCCCCATATGAACGCATATTCCGACTTGTATTTATCGCAATTTCGAAACCCATTGCACGATATTCATGTAGTTTGCGAATTACCTCAAGTCTTGGAACCGCCTGCTCATAATCTCCACCCATCGTAGAACTAAGAGTATCGTCAAGATCAACTATAAGTTTTTTCATCAGTAATTTAAAATAATTCCACGCATAGACAGGCAAGGCACCTCATACTCGCGCAACGATTCAGTGCAAGGCGATGCACGCAGGATATCTGCCAAACTACAATATTCAGTCAGGCTGCCCGTCAAGGTAGAATAAGTTCTTTCCATCGTGAAATTTTTTTGACCAAGGTGTGAGCTTTTCAACAACCATCTCGACTCGTTCGGCCTTCCAAGCCACATCGACATATTCTGGGAAATACTGACGAATGTGATTGCGAGTTCTTTCCTCGCGCATGGCCCGTCCAGACACCCCTGCGGGGCGCATTACTGACATGGGGAGGTCGACGCGGTTGATCGGAATACCTAATTCGAGGAAGTATGCTCGCACTAGCGGGCTGGCATGGAAGCCGTACCGGCTGCCGTAGCGAGTCACATAATCCATTAGCCAACTATTGAAGCCCAATAATTTCGACATAGTCTCAGGAGAGCCGTACAAAAATTGGTCACCACCACCGGTTGCGGCTGTTATGTAATTAAGTGCATCGCCCTTGGCTCTTCGCAAGGCATTCTCCACTGAAAAATTCAGATCTAGATCAAATCGACAGCGGAATACAACGTCATACTCTCTCCGTAAGGCTTGGCGGTAGTCCAGCATCAGTTGGATCGCTCGCTTCACGCCGATCCATTGATTTAGTATGAAGAAATCTGGGTAGCCATCTTTACAGATATTGAGGATTTTTTTTTCATTCTCGAGCTGGAGTGGCTCAGACACGAACTCATATGCAACCAAATTAATTTTATGCCTTTTAAATAATTCGGGGAGTGAATTATTGTCCTCAGTCGCCCAAGTGGAAAAATAGAAATCGGCATTTCCAAATACTTTACGCATTTTTTCAGCGGTTTTTTCAAAAGTACGCGGAAGCCCGCTAATGCAAACAGCAATTTTTTGATTCATAATTGGACTTGTTATCAAAATCTATTTAGTGTGCCGTTGACAAAGCAGGGCCCGAAAGCTCTCATGAAGTTATTTTTCACTCGCACAGACTACCAACCACGCGCCTCCACAATGTGCTCAACAAGCTCTTCAACTTGAACAACTCGATTGCGTACCGGGTGAAAATAGCGGCTACTTTCAATGTAGGCAAAGTGAAAGAGGTCTTCAACACTTCTCTTTCGACTCCTGCCGGGGATAACCAGTTTGTCGTTCGTCACACCCCACCCTGCGTAAAAAGGAGCACCGTAGCAATAGACTACTTTTCCTGCCATCAGGGCTTCAAACCCCATTCCCGAAGTGACCACGTAGACCTCATCGACCAAATCGAACAACGCGTAAGGGTTAATGTCAAAGGTTATGGGATAAATATTTTCTAGACTGGCTGCAGCCGCCAGCCGTAAGTTGCTGTAATAGCTGGACTTGCCTCCCTTTATCGCGTCCGGATGCTGCTTTATAATAATATCGCAGTCCGCCCTCTGAGAGATAACGTCTTGCAGCATACGCTCGAATGTGCTTTCATCGGCCAGACCTGAAGCAACCGACTGATCTCCATATCGCTGATCCACCAACATTACCTTGCGTCTGTTTGGCGACCCGATCTTGAGTCGTAGGTTGGGCGCGTGGTTGTACTTCGACACCCTAGCCTGTACGATTTTTTCGATTGCAGCGCGACTGCGACGCGCCGATGAAGATTGAAGTTCATCACCATGCTCAAGCAGACGCTGCAAGCGCGAGGGGCATGTCGCATCGTAATAAGCAGTTATGTCGTCCATGATGATTGACAAGCCTGGCTCACCAGACAAACCAATATCTACTGAACGAATAAATCCATCCTCAAGAATCAATACTGGCTTTCCCAATGCGATTGACTTCTCACGCTGCCTCTTTTTAGTTAGACTCTCTGTTATTCCCCACTGAATAAATAGTTCAACTGACGCTAGAGATGTAAATTTTGAATCTGACACACTATTAACACGAGTCCTGGCCAACAACATTTGCGTCAGAAACCTCTGAGACGACTGCACTGTCATGTCAGAACTTGGGGAGCCGATAACGTCGAGATGCGCCCCTGCGAAAACACGCGCCAAGGCTGCTGGCCGCAATCCAAGGGATAAACCGGTCGCGGCAATTCGTTCAAGCTCCATACGTATCCTGTTGCATGCCTGCCCATCAAAGCTCCCCACTCCAAACATCTGGGCAGCCCAAGTCATTCCTTGACTGCAAGGTTCAAAATCTTTGCTCGTAAGAACTTGCAACTGATTTGTCAATTCGCTCCTTGTTTTTGCTACAGGTATGCCGACCTGCTCCCAAATTTGATCAAACTCTACATACTTCACTGAAAGGGCGGGTCGCCCCAACAAGAGTCCCTCAAACATCATGGTACTGTTGATCGATGTAACAAGATCCGCATGAAAAAGCATCTCCTCGGGAGGAACCAAGTAGTACATAGATTCATCTATTGCAGCTTCTCGCATTGCATCGATTCGTGCTCGCACGACATTTCCTAAAATTTCTTCCTTTGAAGGGGGAAGTCTGACTAATAGTTGATAGCCCAAAGTATCTGTCAGGTCCAGAAGGTCGTGAATAGCTTGCCGCTGCGATTCCCTGGCGACTTCCTGATCAAGCTGTGAATCCAGTGGTTGCGATGCAAACAAGACAATTTTTTTTTCGGCGTTTAAACCAAAAAGGCTACAGAACTGCTTTCGACTTAGAGTTGCTCGGTAATCGAAATAAGTATCAAATTTCGGAGCACCCACAGTCAGAAATCTGTCTGCGGGATAGCCACGCTCCACGAATATTTGCTTCTGCAGCTGACCCCAACCCATTACGATATCTGCCGATGGGATCGAAGCGAACGCGGTCGGATCCCAGTAGTATTTTTCACGGTCTACAAAGACCGATTCGTGGGGAATTAGTATTCGAGGAATTTCCAACTCTTCACAGACGGAGGCAATCACGCGCATGACAGGTGCCCAGTCAAACGTAAATACTACGCCTGTGATTCTGCCCCGCAATGGGACAAGGCGTTTAGCAATTAACTTCCTGTAGACGTGAGGATTTTCACGTGCGAATTTCGAAACTGTCCGTCGCACTGCATTTTTCTCAATACCTTCTGCAAAATCGAAGGAGGAGAGCCGATATTTATTTTCGGACCGAATTTTCGAGATTAAAGAGTTGCTATGCTCTTCTATCCAAGGAACATAAAGAAATATTGGATGACCGCTTTCCAACGCTGCGTTTAATTCTTTCCCAGAATTCGACCGATACCAATCTGGAGCTTTTACTCTTGTAGATTCATCGCCTTTTTTATTTTTTTGGCTAACATTTCGCTTTCGGTCAGCAAAGAATGCTCTTGGATGGCGCATCAGCTTACGAAGCTTGCGAATAATAATATTCATAATCGTTACGGCAACTAAAAATAAGTTATGTCAACGTATCCATATTCAGCGTTCCACGTAGTGCGTTTAGCCTCAATGAATTAAAATTAAAAATCAGAGACCAAAAACGACTTTTGTACTAACTGCAATTTGGTAAATTATCTGAGTCATATCTTTCCAAAACTGTCGTTGTTTCTCGTCAACTTTGGGTAGTACCAGAACTTGGTCGCCGGGTCGAACGTTGCTGCTGAACGCTAGGCGAGTGGCGTCGGTTTGTTCAAAACTCCCGTCACGGCGGGCCACAACAACGCGGCTGTTGTCGGCTACTTGCGTGTAGCCACCCGCCTTGTCGATGTATTGCTGCAGGCTCATGCTTGCCTCAAAGGCAACGGCGTTGGGGAACAGCACCTCGCCACTTATTAAGACCAACCCATCGCGGCGGGGGATCCGCAGCAAGTCGCCGTTTTCCAGTAGCAGTTCATTGCGTTGGCTAGCTTGCGCCACCACCACTTGCCCGAGAGGCTCGATTTGTTTGGCGCGCTCGACCCATTGCAAAGTAAGTTCAGCTTCGTCTTTGCGCAGGCTGGCTTCGTCGCTGCTACCGCTACGGGCAGTTAGCAGAGATGCCTCCAGGCTGCGCAGGCTGATGGCAAGCATGTCTTTTTGGCGCTGCTTTACGCTGGTACGAAAGAGCTGAACGCTTTGGGGCTCAGCGTCTGGCGTGGGCTGCACTTGGGCAAGCAAGACGCCCATGCGGGTGCCGTAGGGCAGCACATATTCTTGCGGGCTTTCGTGCTCGCCTTCTACACGTACGGTGATAGTGCCGGGCTTTTTATCGGCGGTGAACTCAACCTCGTCGCCGTTTTGCAGCGTCACATTCGCAGCCGTGGCCAGCGAGTGGTATTCGGAATTACGTTGAGTGCCAGTGTTGCGCACCACGCGCACGTGGGTGGCTTGTGGCAGGGGCTTTGCGATGTTGGCCAGAACGGCCACGGTGGGCGTCTGGCTGCTTGAAAACTCGAGGCGCTTGGCGTTTTCAGCCAAGCCGCTGACGCGCACTGTGCTTTGGCGTTGCGGCACAAAAATCACGTCACCATCAGCCAATTGCAGCAGGGGCATGGTGCCGTTGAGCAAAAATTCGTACAGGTTGAAGCTGGCGCGCAGGGCCTGGCCACGCTTGACCTGCACCGCTAAAAAGCTGCCACGCTCTGTATCAATGCCGCCGGCTTTGTCCAGGTAGTGGAGCAGGCTGTCCATGCTTGTGCCGCCGTACAGGCCAGGGCGGACGACGTTGCCACCTACAAACACGCGCACCGGCTGGGCTGCAGCCAAGCTGGCGTAGCTGCTGACGTTTGCGCGGAAGGTGCGCCGCACGGCGGCATCTATGGCCGGTTGCAGGTCAGCGTTGCGCACGCCACGCACTTGCACGGGGCCGACATTTGGCAAGAAGATATTGCCTTGGGGGTCGACGGTGAGGGGCGCGTCAAAACTGAAGGCACCCCAAAGGCGCAATTGCAGGGTGTCCCCTGTTGCAATCAGGTAGTCCGGGTTGAACTGCGTGGCGCCTCCGCTGCTGAAGGCGCCGGTAAAGAGTTGCGCGCCAAAAACATCGTTAGCGGCGACTGGCCGGACGGGGTTAGTCGCGGGCGAGGTGGGTGCAGAAGGCGTGCCAGGCGTGCTGAGCGTGTCGGACGTGGCAGAGTTGGGGTTAGCAGTTTTTAGCGGCTGGGCCAGGCTGGCGGTGTGCAGCAGGGTCGCAAGCACCACCGTCAGGAAGGTTGCGACTGAGATTCGGAGGCTTAGGCGATTCATGGGTTCGGTTTAGTCTTTGTGGTCGCGCACGATGGCGGTCAAGAGTTGCAGCACACCGGCCAGCAGGAAGGTGGCGAGCACAAACACCAAGATTTGGTAAAGACGACGAGGGTGCAGTGGGTACTCGGGCAGGCCAGCGCTCTGAAGCACAGACACTTTCTTGAGGGTGCGGGTCGCTTCAACACGGCCTTTTTCTAGCGCCATGAGGGCGGTTTTGTAGATGTCTTGCGCGAACAATGCTTCGAGCTCGAGGCGCTGAAACTCTTCAACGTTGGCGTTGAGTGTTTTGCCACCAGGCGCTACAAGGCGGGCATTTTCATTGGCTATTTGCTTTTGCACGGCGGCAATTTGCAGCTCGAGCTCCACCACGGCTGCGCTGCCGGGCTGGAGGTAACCCAGCAGGCCATTGCGGCGCGTTTGGAGCTCGGCCAATTGGCCATCAAGTCGGTTGACGATGCCAGCCACGTTTTCAGCGGTAGCTTTGGGTGACAAAAGGCCGTTGCGGTTTTGGTACTGCAGCAGAGCAAGGCGCGTGGCCAGGGCACGATCTTTGAGCTGGCCCGCTTGCTGCTCCAAAAAGTTGACCTGCTCCTGAGCCAGGGCACGAGCCATGGCGTTCATAGTGCTTTCACCCTCAGCCACCAGAGCGGCAGCAATGGCTTGGCCCATTTCAGGGGTGTAGGCCTGAGCTTGAATGGACAGCACACCAGCGTAGTCGTCAAGCTCCACCGTCACGCGGGCGCGGTAGTGGTCAAGAAAATGTTCGAGAGGCACCTGGGCATCCCACAGTCTCGAAAGCCAATCGCCTTGGCTGCTGTAGTGCTGGCGCAGCTTGAGACGAGCTTCAAGCTTGCGCAGAGTGTCGAGTGAGAGCAAGTGGTCACGCATGAGCAGCTGGTCAGCGCGGTTGACTCCGCCAGCGCCTGTGATCAGGCTTGAAAAGTCCATGCTCTGCCCGCCTGAGATATCAGCGCGCTGGATGATGACGCGGGCTTCAGCCAGGTAACGGTCAGACGCTATAAGCCCCCAATACAGTGCGCCAACCAAGCTGATGACCGCTGCAGCACTAAAGATGGGTTGACGCTGCCAGAATCGGCGGGCTTGGGATTGAGCAATCACTGGGATTGCTTGGGCTGCGGGGGCGAGTACGTCCCCTGTTGTGGGGGTCGTCATGCCAAAAGGCTCTCTTTGTAGGCTTTGATGCCGTCGTCGATGCGGTCAAACCAGTGGGCCTGCCCTTGGTGGAGCCAGATGCCGGCACTGCAAAATTGTCTGAGCGTGCCTTCACTGTGCGAGACCATGATGAGGCTGGCGTGGTTTGCCAGGCGCTTGAAGGCGTCAGCAGCTTTTTTTCTGAAGGCGGCGTCGCCAGCGGCGGTGACTTCGTCAGAGATGTAGACATCAAAGTCAAACGCGAGTGACAGCGCAAACTTCAGGCGCGACTTCATGCCACTGGAGTAAGTCTTCACGGGCTCATCGAAAAAGCTGCCTATCTCTGCAAAGGCTTGAATTCGCGCAAGGCGCTCAGGAATGTCGCGCTCTTCGCCATGCACGCGGCAGACAAACTTGGCGTTTTGCCGGCCCGTCAACGAGCCTTGCAGACCGCCTCCAAAACCCATGGGCCAGCTGACGCGGCAGTGCCGCTCCACAGTACCGCGCGTGGGATGGTCAACCCCGCCGATGAGGCTGAGCAATGTGGACTTACCTGCCCCATTGCGACCAATCAGGCCAACGTTAACCTTAGGCGGAATGGTGAAGTTGACGCCCTTCAGCACCCACGGCCCAGCACCATGGTCAGTCTGATAGCGCTTATGTACATCCGTCACGCGGATCATCGCGCCACCATGCTTTGCTGAAAGCGCACTTGCAGGACCAAACCTAAAAACACGAGCGTCAGGGCCCAGCCATACAAGTAAAGCAAGCTGAGCTCAGGCACCGCGTGGTAGAGCGGAGCAAAGCCGAGGCGCAAGGCCTCAAGCCCATGAGCGACTGGGTTGAACATCAGCCAGTTGCGGTGGGGCAGTGGGACGGACATGAGCGGCAACATGACGCCCGACAACAAATACAAAGGCGTCATGAGCATGTCTATGACGTTGCCCAGCTCTTCCACCAGGTCTGTCACTACGGACACCACGAGGCCAAAACCCGTTCCCAACAACCAAAGACCCAGTGCAGCCTCCATGACAGCAATCGGGTCATGCGGCCAAGCCGGAGCACCCCACAGCGCCAGCGCCGCCAAGATGAGAGCGGCCACCACAAACATGAACAGAGCCTCAAGCCCGCAGCGCGCCAACACGGTATCCACCGGCTTGACCTGCCGGTAAGTAAAGAGCGACCGGTTGGCGCTAATGGCGTTGCTGCCTTGCGAACCTGTGCGCCTGAACAAGAAAAATCCCAACAAGCCCAAAACGAGCCAAAGGGCGCTGTCGATCCCGCCGACGGTGCGAACGCGGATCGCTGTAAAGACGAACACCATGAATCCGATGTGAAACGCGGGCTCCAGCAGCAACCAAGCCCATGCACCACGCCGAGAAAACAACCGACCCAAGGCCTCACGTAAAAAGAGAGCCCGATAAACCGAGACCGTGATGCTCAGAGGATGACGCGAGCTAGCCCATCTACTTTCGCTCATGCGCAAGCCTCCAGGTTAATCATGGTGTTGCGCACCTTGGTAGACTCATGGAAAGCGGAGAACACGGAAAATCCGAAAAGAATGCATTTAACGTTTTTATGCTCAATGTGGTGATTTAATTGTATCCCGCGATTTATTTCACATTTGCAATTGAGCAAAGATGCGCACTTAAAGGCCTGTAGTCGCCTAACTTTTCATCCATGCAGCCTCCCGTGCGACGACGAGCTGCTCGCTCTTCAGTTGAAGGGCAAGGTAAACTTGCTCAAGCATCGGCTCACGATGCAAGCGTCCCCCGACGCGGGTGTAGTTCAATGGCAGAACGGCAGCTTCCCAAGCTTCATACGAGGGTTCGATTCCCTTCACCCGCTCCAAACACGCTTGTCGAGCTTTTCTTTTGGGTGCCTTGGGGCTTAAGCTCTCAGCTTGATCAAAAAGCTGAGTGACGAATCCCTCCCATGAAGCGGCCGCCTGCGATTGAAAACGAAGACCTTCGCATAGCGCGTCTGCTGCGGCTGGGGCTGCTCGACACCGAGGCCGAGGTCGTGCTGGACCAGTTCACCGAATTGGCCGCCGCTGTGACGGGCATGCCCATTGCCCTCATTTCTTTGATCGACCACAACCGCCAATGGTGGAAGTCGGCCGTCGGCTTGCCGCAAGGCGGGGGCACGCACCGCGATTTTTCTTTTTGTGGCCACGCCATTGCTGGCGACGAATTGTTCGAAGTCGAGGACGCCCGCCAGGACGAACGCTTCGCGGACAACCCCATCGTGTTGAACAGCCCACAGGTGGTGCATTACGCGGGGGTGCCATTGGTCATGCCGGACGGCGAGCGCATTGGCACCGTCTGCGTGATCGCCAGTGAGCCAGGCCGACTGGACGAGCACACGCGTGGCCTCTTGCGCAACATTGCGCGCAGCATCGTCAGCGTGCTGGTGCTGCGCGAAAGCGAACGCAACGGGCGCGAACGCATCAAGGCCGAACTTGCGCTGCGTGAGAGCGAAGCCAAATTCAAGATCATGACGGACGCCATGCCGCAAATGGTGTGGTCCACCCGTGCCGATGGCCTGCACGACTATTTCAATCGGCGCTGGTACGAGTTCACGGGTGCGCCTGAAGGCAGCAGCCTGGGCGTGGGCTGGCTCAGCCTTTTTTCCCCCGAGGACCAAGTGCGCGCCGCAGCCACCTGGCAACTCAGCCACGCGACAGGCGAGCCCTACGAGGTCGAGTGCCGGCTGCGCCATCGCACGGGTGAATACCGCTGGGTGCTCAGCCGTGCCCTGCCCGTGCGCGACGAGTCGGGCGCCGTGTTTCGATGGATGGGCACGTGCACCGACATTCATGACCAAAAGGTTTTTCAGGAAGAGTTGAAGGCAGCGAACCGGCGCAAGGACGAGTTCTTGGCCATGCTGGCGCATGAACTGCGCAACCCTTTGGCACCGATCAGCAGCGCGGCCCACACCCTGGAGTTGTCAGCCGACGACCCGCCCCGCGTGCTGCGCGCCAGCCGGTTGATCAACCGACAGGTCAAGCACATGACCGCCCTGGTGGACGACCTGCTGGACGTCTCCCGCGTGAACCGCGGCCTGGTGCGCATTGCGGACGAAGTGGTGGAGCTGGGCCAGGTGGTGCAGAGCGCGCTGGAGCAGGCGCGGCCGCATATGGCGGCACGTCTGCATGAGATCACCACCGACGGATTTGAGCAAACCGCACGCGTGCGCGGCGACCAGGTGCGTCTGGTGCAGATCGTCTCGAACCTGCTGAACAACGCAGCCAAGTACACGCCCCATGGGGGCCACATTTCAGTGGCCTTGCAGGTCAAGGGTGAGCACGCTTGCATCAGCGTCACCGATGACGGCAGTGGCATAGAGCCCGAACTGCAGCCGCACGTATTCGAACTCTTCACCCAAGGCGCTCGTACGCCTGACAGGGCACAGGGCGGACTGGGCATTGGCCTGGCGCTGGTCAAGCGCGTGGTCGAACTGCATGGCGGCACGGTGAGCGTCGAAAGCCCCGGACTGGGTCAGGGAAGCACCTTTACCGTGTGCCTGCCGCTGACGAGGGCAGAACCGGCGGCGCAAGTTGATTCGCAAGCGCCCACGACCCTGTCGTCAACCAAACCGCTGCACATCATGGTGGTGGACGACAACCTGGACGCCGCCCTGTCACTCGGGCAATTGCTTGAACTCGAAGGTCACCGAGTGACGGTGAAGGCCAACGCAGCACAGGCCCTGCTGGCGTCCGAAGACGACCCTGCCGATGTGTATTTGCTGGACATCGGCCTGCCCGACATGGACGGCTACGCGCTGGCCCAACGCCTGAACGGCCAGCCCGGCACCCGGCACGCCATGCTGATTGCCGTGACCGGTTACGGCCAAGCCGAAGACGTGGCGCAGTCGCTGGCTTCAGGCTTTCATCACCACTTCGTCAAGCCGCTGGAGCCAGCCCGGCTGCTGGCCGCGATTGCCGCGCTCAGTACTGAGGCGGCCTGAATTGAAATAATATAAAAGTAATAAACTTTTACGCATATTCTGATCATAAGTTAGAGTATTAGTTCAAAAGCTCTGCGCCAAGCGATTTCATCGCCCCGCTTGCTCCGACCAAACTTTGACCTGGGACTTGCGTAAAAATGAACAATACCCGCCGAGACTTCATGGCGCGCGCCGTGGCAACTGTGATTCCCGCCGGAAGTCCAATAGCGCAGGCGCGATTGACTTCAGCCAAACTTGGCGCACGCCGATGTCGTGGAATGTTTACCCGCCCGACTACGCTGGCGCACCGGATGGAAGCGGCTCAATCACCGCAACGCCAGCAAGCGCCGGGTTGACCTTAAGCGCCGATTACTCGAGCCTCGCCCCCCTCACCGGATTGCCCTTTGGTTTTTCGGGCGAGGGAGCGGCGCATGGCATGCTCGACAGCATCGCTGCTGCCTATCCCACTCACACCATGATGACTTTTTCTGGCGGTGTTGGTGGCGAATCCATAGCCAACCTCGACAAGCCTACTCTTGCTGAAATTGAAGCTCTGCCGGCTGAGACAGCAGAGAGAAGAATTGCAGCCGCCGGACAGACGCTGGTCAGCCTGACCGATTACTCGATCTTTGACTGCGGTACGCATTACTACGTGTTTATGTGGCTACTTTCACGCAGCGCAAAGCTGGTTCGAGACCAAGGCAAGCGCCCTGTTATCAGCGGGCTCGTGTGGCAACAAGGCGAGTCTGACGGGGCCAATACCGCAGCCTACCCCGCTTTATTTGCCCAGCTTTGCAGGGATCTAGAAGCTGACATCAGGGACATCACAGGCCAAGAGGAGCGAGTGGCGATTCTTGCTGAGACTATCAACTACTCGACCTCATCAGAGCAGCCCAGTCAGGAAGGATACGAAAGATGGGTGGCCAGCGCTTATACCGATTTGACAGGCTACCGAGCCGAATCTGAACGCATCAACGATGCGTTTGCCTGGGATTTGCAGCATGACCAAAATGCCATCGCCTTACGCCAAGCTTCGCACCGCTGCGAGGTGTACGTGGTGGCGCCACGCTATCCACACACAAGCCGCATTCATATGCATCCGCACGCAGCCCGAGCCCATGGAGAGCAGTTCGGCAAGGTGTACCGCAAAGTCGTTATTGATGCGCAGCCTTGGGAGCCTGTGCGTCCTGTCAATTGGTGGATCAGCGGCACCAAGATCTTTGTCCGCTTTTCAGTACCGCAGGGGCCACTGCAATTCGCAATCCCACCGCAGGGCGATATGCACATCCTTAATCCGGATTTACCTTATGGTTTCGAGCATTCGGCTGGAGCCATCACGCAAGCCAATGTATGGATCGCGGAGCCCGACTTGATCTGCATGGAGACCGAGGTGGCCCCCGCCGTCGGCCAAACCTTGAGCTATTGCAAGTCGGCACGTTACGGATCCTTGTGCGACAGTGACTCGACCGGCGCCCTCTTCACTGACAAAACGGGGGTCGCCAACGTCATGCGCAATTACTGCGTGCCCTTCTCGATAACGCTTTAAGACGAAGGCCAAAATTCAGACTTACTCCAATAAAAACGCCTGCACGATGCAGGCGTTTTTAAAATCAGACCTGAATGCCTCAGAGCAAGTGCCTCAGATCAAGGGCACACCCGTCTTGGCCTGCAAGGCCTCGCGCGTCACGCCAGGCGCCATCTCCACCACTTTCAAGCCCAAGGGCGTGACGTCCATCACAGCCAGGTCGGTGATGATGCGGTCCACCACGCCCACGCCTGTCAGTGGCAAGGTGCAGCGCGGCAAGATCTTCAGGTCTTCGGTGCCGTCTTTCTTTTTGGCGACGTGCTCCATCAGCACGATCACGCGCTTGACGCCGGCCACCAAATCCATCGCGCCGCCCATGCCTTTGACCATCTTGCCGGGGATCATCCAGTTGGCCAGGTCACCCTGCTCGCTGACTTGCATGGCGCCCAGGATGGACAGGTTGATCTTGCCGCCGCGGATCATGGCAAAGCTGTCGTGGCTGCCAAAAATCGACGAGCCTTTGATGGTCGTCACGGTCTGCTTGCCCGCGTTGATCAAGTCAGCATCGACCTTGTCGTCCGTCGGAAAGGGGCCGATGCCCAGCATGCCGTTTTCTGATTGCAGCCACACCTCTTTGTCGGCGGGCACAAAGTTGGCCACCAGCGTCGGAATGCCGATGCCCAGGTTGACGTAAAAGCCGTCTTCGAGTTCTTGCGCAGCGCGGGCTGCCATCTGGTCTTGGGTCCACGGCATGTCAGGCTCCTTGCTTTTCAGTGATGGTGCGTTTTTCAATGCGCTTTTCAGGCGAGGCATTGAGCACGATGCGGTGCACATAAATGCCGGGCAAATGAATGTCGTCCGGTGCCAGTTCGCCCACTTCCACAATCTCTTCAACTTCAACGATGCAAACCTTGCCGGCCATCGCGACGGCCGGGTTGAAGTTGCGCGCCGTGAGGTTGAAACGCAGGTTGCCCGACTTGTCGGCCACCTGGGCTTTGACCAGCGAAATATCGGGCACCAGCGAGCGCTCCATCACGTAGGTTTCGCCGTCAAATTCGCGCAGTTCCTTGCCTTCGGCCACCAGCGTGCCCACGCCGGTCTTGGTGAAGAACGCCGGAATGCCCGCGCCGCCCGCACGCAGCTTTTCAGCCAGCGTGCCCTGGGGCGTGAATTCAAGTTGCAGCTCACCGGCCAGGTACTGGCGCTCGAACTCTTTGTTCTCGCCCACGTAGCTTGAAATCATTTTGGTGATCTGCCGCGTGTCCAGCAGCTTGCCCAGGCCAAAGCCATCCACGCCGGCATTGTTGGAAATAACGGTGAGGTTCTTTGCGCCGCTGTCTTTGAGCGCGTCGATCAGCGCTTCAGGAATTCCGCACAGGCCGAAGCCGCCGACCGCCATCAATTGGCCGTCTTTCACGATGCCTTTGAGCGCATCGTTTGCAGAAGGGAAGAGTTTGTTCAAAGCTGTCTCCGGTTGAATGTTCGCGGGCCTTACGATACTACCTAAGCCGTTACGTAGTTTTCCCTAAAGGTAAGCCCCATGGAAGTTGATTACCAACTGGCGTTTGACCTAGCGCCCGTCGGTCTGGTGCTCTCGCGCAACCGCAGCATCATCGACTGCAACCAGCACCTGTGCGAGATGTTTGGCGCGGACAAAACGCAGCTGGTGGGCCAGTCCTTCAAGGTGCTGTACCCCAGCGCCGCAGAGTACGAGCGCATCGGCGCGCGCATGTTACCCATCCTGAACGCCAGCGGCATGTATGCCGACGACCGCATCATGAAGCGCGTGGGCGGGCGCTTGGCGGGCGAGACTTTTTGGTGCCACGTCACGGGCCGCACGCTCAACCGCGAGCAACCGCATGAAGCCGGCATCTGGACGTTTGAAGACCTCAGCTCACGCCGGCCCGTGACGGCCGAGCTCACGGCCCGCGAGCGCGAGGTGGCCGCGCATTTGATGGACGGCATGACGTCGAAGGAAATCGGCCGGGCGCTGGGCATCAGCCACCGCACAGTCGAGATTTACCGGGCGCGGCTGATGCGCAAGTACAAGGCCTCGACCACGGCAGACCTGGTGCACAAATTGATGGCTGGTTAATTAAAACTTCAGCGTGAACCAGCGGTCTATAGTTCCCAACATGAACTCCTCGACTGGCCATCGCGCCCTTCACCAGCCCGCCTTCCAACCCCTTTTTCGCCGCCTTGCAAGGCGCAGCCTGGTCTATTCGCTGGGGCTGTGCGTGGCCATCCTGGCTTTGGGCGGCACGGGTTTTTGGCTACTGGAGCCTAGCGTGGAGTCCTTGCACGAAGGCCTGTGGCTGGCCTTCACCACGGCCGCCACCGTGGGCTATGGCGACCTGGTTCCCACCACACCTGCCTCACGCGTTTTTGCCGTGCTGGTGGTGTTGGTCGGCTTGGCCGTGTTGTCCCTGGTCACGGCCTCAGTGGCCGCGATCTTCGTGGGCAGTGAAGAACGCGAGATCGAGCGTGAATTGATGAAAGAAATCAAGGCTTTGCGCGCTGACGTGGCCGCACTCAAGCGGCATCACCACGTCGCTGACGACTGAGCCGGCACGCGCTGTCCCGGCTCAAGTCGCTTAAGTCGCTTAGGTCGGTTTAGGTGCGTCCACCACCTCGGCCGCCGAGCGAAACGCCTCGACCGCCGTGGGCACGCCGCAATACACGGCCGCGTGCAGCAGCACTTCTTGCAGCTCTTCAGGCGTCACGCCGTTGTTGAGCGCGCCGCGCACGTGGCCCTTGAGCTCGTGCTGCTTGCCCAGCGCGGCCAGCATGGCCACGGTTATCAGGCTGCGGGTCTTCAAGTCCAGGCCAGGCCGCTGCCACACGTCGCCCCAGGCGCGCGCGGTGATGTGGTCCTGAATGGGCGACGTGAACGCTGTGGCACCGCCCAAGGCACGCGCCACAAAATCCTCGCCCATCACTTGTTTGCGCAGGGCCAGGCCCTTGTCGTAGTCAGACGCTTGCATGCTTGTCCTGTGAAAAAACGGAAAGAAAACCAAAGGCGCCAAGGATAGCCGCGGCAGCCTAAGATAAAGCCATGACCGCCATAAACAAAGCCCAGCGCTACCCTACCCCAGAGCTCACCGACCTGCCCGACGACATTCGGGCCAAAGTGCTGGAGGTGCAAGAAAAAGCCGGCTTTGTGCCCAACGTTTTTCTGGCTCTGGCGCGCAGGCCAGCCGAATGGCGGGCTTTCTTTGCGTATCACGACGCGCTGATGCTGAAAGAAGGCGGCTCGCTCACCAAGGGCGACCGCGAGATGATCGTGACCGCTACCAGCGCGGCCAACCAGTGCCTGTATTGCGTGGTGGCGCATGGCGCGATCTTGCGCATCTATGAAAAGAAGCCGCTGGTGGCCGACCAGGTGGCGGTGAACTACCGCAAGGCCGACATCACGCCGCGCCAGCGGGCCATGCTGGACTTTGCGATGAAAGTCTGCGAGCGTTCACACGAGGTGGAAGACGCTGACTTTGAAGCCTTGGCCGCGCACGGCTTTGACGCTGAAGACGCCTGGGACATTGCGGCCATCACAGCGTTCTTTGGCTTGTCCAACCGCATGGCGAGCTTTAGCAACATGCAGCCCAATCCGGAGTTTTATCTGATGGGGCGTGTGCCCAAGGTCAAGGAAAGCAAGTGACACAGCTCACTGTTCGAAAACTCGATGTAGACCTGAGCCAGGGCTTTGGCCGGCACTGGCACCGCAATGCGTTTTTGACGCAGTACTTCAACGCGCTGTCCATGAGCTTCCCTGTGGGTGAGCAGTCGTTCATTGATGCCGTGCGCGATGCGGCCAAACTACTGCCGCAGACACCGGAACACGCCGCCCTGCAAGCCGACGTGGCGCAGTTCATCGGGCAAGAAGCCACGCACCGCCATGTGCATGCGCAGTACAACGCGCACCTGGACAAGCAAGGCCTGGTGAACCGCTGGCAAGACTGGGCCAACAAGCGCATTGCCTTTGGCCGCCAACGCAATATGCACCCGCTGCACTGGCTGGCCATCACAGTGGCTTACGAGCATTGCACCGCCGTGCTGGCCGACCGCACACTGCGCCACGCCGAGTGGCTGGACGGTGCCGAGCCTGTGATGCAGACGCTGTGGCGCTGGCACGCGGCTGAAGAAACCGAACACCGCGCCGTGGCTTTTGCTTTGTACAAAGCGCTGGGTGGCAACCATGCCTGGCGTGTGCGCTGGTATGTGTATGTGCTGGTCCTTTTCACGCTCGACGCCAGCCGCCAGACGGTGCTGAACCTGTGGCGTGAAGGCACGCTGTTCAAGCCTTCAACTTGGGCTGATGCGCTGCGCTTTTTCTTTGGACGCAAGGGCGCCGTGTGGCTGTGCGCGGGGCCGCTTGCGGCTTACTTTAGGCGTGACTTTCATCCGGACCAGGAGATTGAGCCGCCTGCCAAGCCCGGCGCGCAAGCTTTGGCGGCCGAGTGGCTCAAGGCCAACGCTGCGCGCTTTCGGGTGGTGCGCTGAAGCTGGGCTTGCTTGGCTTTTGAAATGCTTAGCGATGCGCCCTGATGGACGCCAAAATGCCCAGAGTGAACAGCACGCACGCAGCCCACTGAGTCGCAGTCGGCCACTGCCCGTCCCACGCAAATGAATACACCAGCGCAAACAAGGTTTCACTGACGATCAACTGCCCGCACAGGCTGGCGCTCAGGCGCTGACTGGCGAGGTTCCAGAGTACGGTGGCCAGCCAGGCCGACCCAAAACCTGTGAGGACGCAAAGCATGGCGAACATCTCGATGTCTTGCAGCGCTAAAAGCGTTGGCAAGTCTGTTCCGGCAACAGACCACATCAAAAGCGCGCCCGCGCCCGTGGCCACGCCCAGCCAATTGGCCCAGTCGGTCGCGTTCACTTCCACGTGGCGCTTAAGCCAAGCCGCGTTGAGCAATGCAAACGCAGTCCACGACGCCATGGCGATCACCGCATAAGCCAGGCCACGCCCGAAGTGCGCGCTGAGCACCCCCGCTTGCTCTTCCCTGGCCCAGGTCATGAGCGCCAGGCCCGCCGCCGTCAAAAGCAAACCCGGCACCAGGGCGCGCCAAAGCAAGCCCTGCGGCTTGCCCAGCAGCATGACCCACAGCGGAATGGTGCCAATGATGAGCGTGGGTACTTCAGTGCCCGCGTCGCGAATGGCGAGCACCAGCAGCAGGTAGTAGCCTGAAAAGCCCAGCAGGCTCAAAGCCAGAGCCGCCAGCGCTTGCTGCGCCGTAGGCCAGCGGCGCTGCTTCAAGCCGATCAACATGACGAACGCCGCCAGCGCGCCGTAAGCAGCAAAGCGCCCGGCCGCCAGATCCACCGCGTTGAAGCCTTGGACCATGCGCGGCATCACAAAAACCAAACCCCACAAGGCGCCTGCGGCCAAGCCGGCCAGCACGCCGCTCAGCATAGCCTCGCGCAAAATGCTGGCAAAAGAGTGGGTAAAAAACGCGGACAGGCAGCGCCTAAAATTCGAAACAAAATCGCACACTTCATTGCCAGCATTATCCCGGAGCACCCCATGACGAATGCAGAGATCCTTGCCCAGTTCGGCCCCCGCGAATCCATGGACTACGACGTGGTGGTGGTCGGTGGCGGCCCCGGTGGCTTGGCCACCGCGATCCGGCTCAAGCAACTGGCTGCCGAACAAGGCAAGGACGTGTCGGTGGTGGTGCTGGAAAAAGGCTCGGAGCCTGGCGCGCACATCTTGTCGGGTGCCGTGATGGACCCCAAGGCCTTGACTGAGCTGCTCCCTGAATGGAAGGCCTTGGGCGCGCCCTTGAACCAGCCCGTCACGTCTGACGATGTGCTTTTTTTGACCGAGACCGGCAGCACGCGCACACCCAATTTTTTAGTGCCCGACTGCATGCACAACGAGGGCAATTACGTCATTAGCCTGGGCAACGTGGTGCGCTGGCTGGCACAGCAAGCTGAAGGCCTGGGTGTTGAAATCTTTCCGGGCTTTGCAGCCGCTGAAGTGCTCTACAACGACGACGGCTCCGTGCGCGGCGTGGCCACCGGCAACCTGGGCGTGGGCAAAGACGGAGAGCCCGGCGACAACTTTCAGCTGGGCATGGAACTGCTGGGCAAATACACCGTGTTTGCCGAAGGCGCACGCGGCCACCTGGGCCGGCAACTCATCAGCCGCTTCAAGCTCGACGAAGGCCGTGACCCGCAAACGTATGCGCTGGGCGTCAAAGAGTTGTGGGAGATCGACCCGGCCAAGCACAAGCCCGGCCTGGTGGTGCACACCGCCGGCTGGCCCATGAAGAGCGACACCTACGGCGGCGGATTTTTGTACCACCTGGAAGACAACAAGGTCACGCTCGGCCTTGTCACGGGCCTGGACTACGCCAACCCCTACCTCAGCCCCTTTGAAGAAATGCAGCGCTGGAAAACCCACCCCAGCATTCGCCAATACCTCGAAGGCGGCAAGCGCATCAGCTACGGCGCACGGGCCATCACGGCCGGCGGCGCACTCAGCTTGCCCAAGACGGTGTTCCCCGGTGGCGCACTCATCGGCTGCGAAGCCGGTTACCTGAACGCGGCGCGCATCAAGGGCAGCCACGCCGCCATCAAGACCGGCATGCTGGCCGCTGAGGCTGCGTATGTGGCGGTGACCGCAGGCCGCCAGCATGACGAACTGAGCGCCTACCCGGCCGCATATGACAAGAGCTGGCTCGCCGCCGAACTGAATCAGTCGCGCAACTTCAAGCAGTGGTTCAAGAAGGGCCTGTACATGGGCTCCTTCATGACGGGCATTGAGCAGTGGCTGCTGCCGCGCATCGGCATCAAGAGCCCGCCGTGGACGGTGCACCGCACCAAACCCGACCACGCCATGCTCAAGCCTGCAGCCGACTGCGAGCCCATCGTTTATCCCAAGCCAGACAACAAGCTCACCTTCGACCGCTTGAGCTCGGTGTTTGTGTCCAACACCAACCATGAAGAGCATCAGCCCGCGCACCTGACGCTCAAAGACGCGAGCGTGCCAGTCAGCATCAACCTGGCCAAGTACGACGGCCCTGAAGGGCGCTACTGCCCCGCTGGCGTGTACGAGTATGTGAAGAACGCCGACAACACGGACCGCTTGCAGATCAATGCGCAGAACTGCGTGCATTGCAAAACCTGTGACATCAAAGACCCGACGCAAAACATCGTCTGGGTCACGCCTGAAGGTGGCGGCGGGCCGAACTACAGCGGTATGTAAAGACAAAGAAAACCGCACAACAAAGCCTCGCGCACTGCCCAAGTGCGCGAGGCTTTTTTACGTGCGCGCAATTGGGGCGGATTACGTTTCAACGTGTGACTCCCACACGGCCATACGGTTCCAACTGACAGCTTTTGTCCAGCCTCGCGGCAGACTGAATGCTTGTTGTCCAGAAGTGCTCACGCCCTTGGCGGTGCCGTAAAAATAATGACCCACGAACAAACCCATGTACTGCTCACAGGCGGCGCCGGCTACATCGGCAGCCACATCGCCGTAGCGCTTGTTGAGGCTGGTTTCACGCCGGTCATCCTTGACGATTTTTCCAACAGCCACCCGGCCGTGATGGACAGGCTGGCCGCGTTGACGGGACGCGCACTGGCCGTAGAGCGTGGCGACGTGAAAGACAGCAGCTTTGTCAAAAGCGTGCTGGACCGCTACCGTTGCCAAGCCGTGGTGCATCTGGCCGGACTCAAGGCGGTGGGCGACAGCGTGGCCAGGCCGTTGCTGTACTACCGGCAAAACCTGGACGGCCTGCTCGGTCTGCTCGAAGCCATGCAGGCCAGCACGGTCCAATGCCGCACCCTTGTTTTTTCGTCCAGCGCCACGGTGTACGGCCGGCCGCAACGCTTGCCCATTGACGAGACCGCACCTTGCACGCCTGAAAACCCCTACGCCTTCACCAAGCTGATGTGCGAGCAGATGCTGGGCTCGCTGGCCGCCAGCGGCCAGGACTGGCGCTGCGGCGTGCTGCGCTACTTCAACCCCGTGGGCGCACACCCCAGCGGCCTGATTGGCGAAGACCCGAACGGCGTGCCCAACAACCTCATGCCCTTCATCAGCCAGGTGGCCGTGGGCAAGCGTGAGCAGGTGCAGATTTTTGGCAACGACTACGACACCCGCGACGGCACCGGCGTGCGCGACTATCTGCATGTATGCGACCTGGCTGAAGGTCATGTGGCCGCGGTGAAAAAACTGTGCGGCGGCATGCCCAGCTTTACTTTGAACCTGGGCACAGGCCAGGGCACCAGCGTGCTGGGCGTGTTGCAGGCATTTGAAAAAGCCAGCCGCAGACGCATTGCCTACAGCGTGGTGGCCAGACGCGCCGGGGATGTGGCGGCCAACTTCGCGGATGTCTCGCGCGCCCGCGCCTTGCTGGGCTGGCGTGCCACTCGCAGCATCGACGACATGTGCCGCGACGCCTGGCACTGGCAGCAAAAAAATCCGGATGGCTATGCCAGCGCAGCCGCAACGGCCGCAGCCAGCGCCGTCATTCGTGCTGACGCCAGACCCGCCATCAATGCCGCAGTGGCCTGACCTTGCGCCTGCAATTTTCCTTTCGCCCATCCGTCAATTTGACCCTGAAGGCTTCGTAGGCCTTGCACCTAGGCGCTGTCGCACTTTTTTCCCATGCCTTCTAAAGCCCGTAAGAACACCCGCTTTCATGGGTGCTCGTCCACAGTCACTCACAGCACGCACACGGCCTCGACCCCGCTTCTTCGCAAAGGAATCTTCATGCTCCGAAAGCCTTCCGCCAGCACTTGCTCAAAGGTGGTGCGGGTCGAAATAGCTTCGATGGCTTTTGTCGGGCTGATCGCCCTGTTCTCCTTGATCGCCCTAGCGGCCGGTCCGGCTGCAGCCTGCACAGCGGCCGATGCAAGTCTGGCCAGCACCGAGGGCCTGAAGCTACGCCTGCCCCAAGGCGGCACCGTGCTCAGCGCCTATGTGCCGCCGCCGTCGATGCTTGCGCAAGCACGGCCGTCCCTGCGTGATTCACCATCAGGCCAGGTCGCCGAGCCTGATCGCAAGACAACAGGGGCACAGTCATCGCCTAACTTGCCAAGCTCAGAGCCCTCTGAGAGTCACGCCATCCAACCGCTGGCCATGCTGGCTGCGGCGCTGGTGCTCATGGTCAGCATTGCCTTGCGGCGCAGCGGAAAGCGCTGAGCATGAGCAGCGCTGGCTTGAGCAAGCCCGGGGTGGCCGCTGTGCAATGGAGCACGGTGTCCAGCTTGCTGCGCTTTGGCCTGCAGCTGGGCGCGCAGGTGGTGCTGGCCCGCACCTTGGGGCCCGAGATTTTTGGCGTCTTCGCCATCGGCATGGTGGTGCTGACCTTTGCCAATTTTGTGTCGGGCTTTGGCTTTAGCTGGAGCCTGATGCAGCGCGGCACCCTGCATGAAGACGACGTGCGCTTCGCCTGGACCTGGCAGCTTTTGGTCGGCATTCTCACCACAGCTGCGGTGTACCTTCTGGCGCCTGCGCTGGCGGCTTACTTTAGGGAGCCGCGGGCCGAAGCCGTCATTGAATGGTTGTCGCTGGCCTGCCTGCTTTCGGCCGCGGCCGCGCCAGCCACTTACCTCTTGCAGCGCGACCTGAACTTCAGGGCCGTGGGCTTGATTCAGGTGGGCAGCTACGCGGCCGGCTACGTGGCAGTTGGCGTGCCGATGGCCCTGGCCGGCTGGGGTGCCAATGCGCTGGTGGCCGCCTGGCTGGTGCAAGCCGCCGTGATGCTGGCAACCAGCTACGCCTGCAAGCCGCATGCGCTGCGCCCGCTTTTTTGGTACGCCGGCGCCCGCCACGCACTGGGCACCGGGCAGGCGGTTTTCTTCACCAACGTTGTCAACTGGATGCTCAACAACCTAGACCGGGTTTTGATTGGCCGGCTCTTGAACGCGCATTCGCTGGGCCTTTACAACGCCGCCTACAACCTGGCGGCCCTGCCCAACAACCTGCTGCTGGGCGCGCTGCAGCCGGCATTTTTAGCCGCTGGCGCACGCCTGCAAAACCAGCGCGAACGGCTGGGCCGGGCGTTCTTGCAGATGCTGGCCACGGTGCTGGTGCTGGGCGTGCCGGCCTTCGTTTTCCTCGCCCTCATCTCGGCCGATCTGGTGCGCCTGTTGTACGGGCCCCAGTGGCAAGAAGCCGGCTGGGTGCTGGGCGTTTTGTTCTTGAGCATGCCCGCTTATGTGATCTGGGGTTTGTCCACGCCGGTGCTGTGGAACACCAACCGCAAGCTGCATGAATGTCTGCTGCAAGTGCCGCTTGTGCTCGTGGGCGGCGCGGCGTTTTATGCGCTGGCCGGCCAAGGCATCCGCGCCGCCGCGCTGGTGGCCGCCGGGCTGCTGGTGTTGCGCGGCGGCGTGCTGGCCCATGCCGCGCTGCGCGCGCTGGACTTGCGCTGGGCGCAGCTGCTGCCTGAAGCCGGGCGCGGTGCCTTGCTTGCGTGCCTGACGGCTTTGGGCGTGTGGCTGGGCCACATGGCCACCGTCCACTATGACAGCGCCGCGCTGACGCTGGCTGCATCGGGTTTGCTGGCCCTGGTTTGCGTAGCCCTGCCCTTGAGCCTGCGACCGGCCTTGCTGGGGCCCAGCGTGATCCACATGGTGTTGCGGTTTTTCCCCGGTGCCAGCGCATTCATGCACCGCAGCAAGTCCCTGCCCGCCTGAAAAATCATGCACGAAACCCTCACCACGCTTGTCCTCATCAGCGGCTCGGTCGTGGCCGCTTTGCTGGCCACGCTCGGCATGGCCGGGGCCGTGCACGTGACCTCGCGGCGCGACAGCGGCTTTATGCACACCATCTTTTATGTGATGTTGTTCACGGTGGTGCTCACCAGCTTGCTGTCGGGGCGTGACCTCACCAGCGCGACGCAGATGAGCACCGACATCACACCCGTGGGGCCGACGCGGCATCCGCTGATGGATGTGCTGCAACCCGTCATGTCCCTCTTGATCCTGGCCGTCAGCGCGGAGCGCATCGTCACGCACTGGTTGCTGCGCGAACGTGCCAAGGCCCCCCCTTTGCTGCTGATCGCCTTCCTGGTATTCTGGCTCACCACGGTGGTTTCGCCCGCGCTCTTTGGCGCGCACCCCCAGTTTTCGCACGACTACGTGTATACGCTCGTTATCGGCGTGGCAGCGGCGCTGGCCTCCGGCCTGGAGCGCGACCAGGCGCTCAAGGCCACACGCAACGGGCTGTTCATCATCACGCTGGCCAGCCTGCTGCTCATTCCCATCCAGCCCGGTCTGGTGATGGACACGGCCTACAAACAGGGCCTGTTTCCCGGCGTGCCGCGCCTGGCCGGCATCACGCCGCATGCGGTGACGCTGGGACTGATGGCGCAACTCGGTTTGCTCATGCTGCTGGCCCAGCCTTACGAGCGCCGCTGGCTCAACCGCCTGGCCTGGGTGGTGATTGGCCTGGCCTTGTTTCTGGCGCAGTCCAAGACCGCCTGGCTGGCGTTTTTGATCTGCTCGGGCGCCATGATGCTGGTGCGCCATGCGCCCGACTGGTGGCGCCGCGTGGGCGACCCGCTGCACCCGACTTTCGGCATGCTCAGCCTCGTGGCTTTCATGCTGGGCGTGACGCTGCTGGTGCTGGTCTTCATGTTTGGCGACGTGGGCGGGCGCCTGAGCAATTTCTTTGACACGCCAGAAGGCGCGCAGCTGGCCTCGCTCACGGGGCGCGACCGCATCTGGGCGATTGCCTGGGAAGAGTGGCGCCGCAACCCCGTGTTTGGCTACGGCCCCAGCATCTGGAACGAAGAGTTCCGCGCCATCATCGGTATGAGCAACGCCACGCATGCGCACAACCAGTTCATGGACACGCTCTCGCGCGCCGGCACCGTCGGCGCCACTGGCCTGGTGTTTTATGTGGTGGTGTTGATGGGCATGTCGCTGCGCTTTGCGCGCGCCACGCGCGGCCTGTCTGTGGCCTTGTTCCTGGCGCTTTTTCTGCGCGCCGTGAGCGAGGTGCCCATGGTCATGTTTGGCTATGGGCCTGACCTGGTGATCCACGTGCTGCTGCTGATGGTGCTGGCCGCTGCGGCACATCAAGCGCGTGCAGCGCGTCCATTAAGCCCTTCAAGCCCATCACGCACACCACGCCCTCCCCGCCCCGCCCGCCCACCGTCCGATCCCTTTGCCACGCCAGGTTACAGCCCATGAAGTTCAGCGTCGTCATTCCTCTTTACAACAAGGCCGCTTTCATTCGCGGCACGATTGAATCGGTGCTGGCGCAAAGCGTGCGCGACTTCGAGATCGTCGTCGTGGACGACGGCTCCACCGATGGCTCGGACCAGACGGTGGCCGCGCTGGCCCGTGCCCAGACGGACGGCCGCCTGCGCCTGGTGCGCCAGCGCAACGCCGGCGTGTCCGCAGCGCGCAACATGGGCATAGAGCGAGCGCGCGGCGACTGGGTGGTTTTTCTGGACGCGGACGACTGGCAGCACCCGAGCTTTCTGGCCGCCTTGCAGATGGCGCAGCAGCGTTTTCCGGCCGCTGGTGTGGTGGCCACCGACATCTTGCTGATTCCGCACAGCGAAGGCCATTGGCCGCCGCATTGGGAGGTCGGCAGCATGGCCGCGCACGAGATTGAGTTGATCCGCGACCTGCCCACGCGCTGGATGCAGGGGCCAACGCTGAGCAGCAGCTCGGTGGCCGTTCAGCGCAGCGTGCTGCTGCGCATGCAGCCCTGCTTTCCAGTGGGCGAAACCGTGGGTGAAGACCTGGACCTGTGGTTTCGCTTGGCCGAAAAAACGCCGGTGGCCCTGGTGCATGCGCCCTTGGCCGCCTACCGCGTGGCCCTGCAAGGCAGCCTGAGCGCTGCGCACACGCCCCACACGGTGCCGCCCTTTTTGCTGCGTATGCGCCAGCGTGCGTACTCAGGCCAACTGCTCCCGGCTCAGCGCCGCTCTGCGCTGCGCCTAGTGGCGCAGCAGCACGTCACCCATGCGCGCCACGCCATTGCGCATGGCCAACGGGTGCTGGCCCTGCGCTGGCTGATGCGCAGCCTGTACGGCGCACGCACGCGCCGCTGGTGGCTGACGCTGGGCATGGCCCTGCTGGTGCCCGGCAAGTGGGTCAGCCAGTGGCAGACCTGGCGCGTCAGCCGCAGCAGCCCCGTGGCCACTTTGCGCCAAGCCGGTTAAGGAGGCCGCCCTGATGGAAACCACGCAAAGCACCCGATCTGAAAACACCTCGGCCGCAGCGACCACCAACTACGCGGGCCCCTGCCGCGTGTCGGTGGTGATCAAGGTGCTCAATGAAGAGCAGCGCATCGCCCAGACGCTTGAATGCGCACTGCGTGCCGTCCAGGCCGTGGGCGGCGAGGTGGTGCTGGCCGACTCTTGTTCGACCGACCGCACGCTGGAGATCGCCCGCGCCTACCCCATACGCATCGTGCAACTGGCCCACGCGCATGAACGCAGTTGCGGCGTCGGAGCGCAGCTGGGTTTTCAGCATGCGCGCGGCGAGTTCATCTACATCCTGGACGGCGACATGCACCTGCGCGAAGACTTCTTGCCGCAGGCGCTGTCTTTTTTGCGCGGGCATCCGCACATCGCCGGGGTCGGCGGGCGCGTGGTGGAGCAAAACCTGGACAGCCTGGAGTTCAAGTCGCGCAGCGAAAAGCAATTTGAAGAAACCCCCGGCCCCGCCGGCCGCCTGGACTGCGGCGGCCTGTACCGGCGCAGCGCCGTGGCCAGCACCGGCTACTTTGCCGACCGCAATCTGCACAGCTATGAAGAGTTTGACCTGGCCGCTCGGCTGCGCGGCCTGGGCTGGGAACTGTGGCGCATGCCGATAGACGCTGTCAGGCATTTCGGCCACGACACGCCGCCCTACGAACTGCTGATGCGCCGCTGGCGCAGCAGCTACATCTGCGGGCTGGGTGAGCTACTGCGCGCCGCCTTAAAGCAGCCGCGCCTGGCGCTGGTGCTGCGCGAAGTGCGCGAGCTGCGCCTGTACGCGGCCATGCTGGGCCTGCTGGCGCTGGTGTTCTTGCTGCTGCTGTGGCCGGCCGCACCGCTGCCCCGCCTGGCCTGGGCCGCCGTGCTGTTGGCCGCGCCTGTGGCGCTCATGAGCTGGCGAAAAAAGTCAGTCGAGCGCGGCGTGTACGCGGTGGTGTCCTGGTGCTTCAACGCCTTGGGCCTGGTGCGCGGCATGCTGCGCCCGCAGCTTCCTGCGGCGCTGCCGGTGGCAAGCCACGTGTTACAAGAAGGCGAAGTTTTCCCCGTGCCGCCCGAGCCTGAACGCTCGCACGGCACGCCGGCCCTGGGCCTGAACGCGGAGCCCGGCGAAGAGGCCGGGACAGGGGCAGCGCCTCTTTCAAGCCCACTTGCAAGCCCACTCCCTAGCCCCGTTGCAAACCCTGTTGCAGCGGCAACTCCCCTGACCGTGAGCACCGCATCTCTCCGAGAGCAAGTCCATGCCGGCTAAACGCGCAGCGGATCGCGCCAAGGATCGCGCCACAGATCGCTACATCTACCTGGCCTGCCCGTGGACGCCCAAGGGCGGCGGCATGTACAAGGTCGCTGACTACCTGATCCAGGCGCAGGCAGCGCCGGATAGCCGGCAAACGCCGGCGCTGGCAGTGCTGCGCCCGCTGGACACGCGAGGCGACGGCAACGCGCTCAGCTCTTTGGCCGTGCTCACACACGCGCTGATGCTCTTGCTGCGCGGCCGCGTCAGCGGACGGCTGGCCGGCGTGCACGTCAACATGGCCGAACGACTGAGCCTCTTGCGCAAAGGCACGGTGGTCGTCGCCTGTCGGGCGCTGGGCTTGCCTGTGGTGTTGCACCTGCACGCGGCCCAGTTGCATCACTTTTACCGGCGCCTGCCACTGCCGCTGCGCGCACTCACGCGCTGGGCGTTTTCACTGGCCACCAGCGTGGTGGTGCTGGGCACGGCCAGCAAACGCTTTGTGGTGGAAGAGCTGGGCGTGGCCCCCGGCCGTGTCGAGATCCTGATCAATGGCGTGCCGGCCCCCACCGTTGCCCGCCGTGCAGCTCCGGGCCCGGTGCTCAAGCTGCTGTTCGTCGGCAACCTGTCGGCCCGCAAAGGCGTGGCCGAGCTCTTGCAAGCCATGGCCTTGCCTGAGCTGGCTGCGCTGCCGATACCACTTGCACTGACGCTGGCCGGTGGTGGCGACGTGGCGGGCTACCAAGCCCAGGCGGACGCGCTGGGCCTGGGTCCCGAGCGTGTGCGCTTTGCCGGTTGGTCAGACCAGGCCGATGTGGCGCGGCTCATGGCCGAGGCCGACATGCTGGTGCTGCCCTCGTACGACGAAGGCTTGCCGCTGGTGATTCTGGAAGCGCTGGCCAATGGCGTGGCCGTGGTCTGCACGCCGGTCGGCGAAATCCCGTCTGTGCTGAGCGACGCTGAAACCGCGCTCCTGGTGCTGCCCGGTGATGTGGCCGCACTGGGCGCGGCGTTGCGCAAGCTGGCGCTGGATGCGGCATTGCGCCAGCGGCTCGAACGCAACGGCCGGGCGCTGTACGCGCAGCACTTTTCATTGGCTCGTTTCTTCGCAGGCGTAGCACGCATCCACCGGCGGCATTTTGGTGTGTGCGCGGCTGCGGCTGCTGCGGCTGCGGCACCTGCATCGCTGCCTGCATCGCTGCCTGCCCAGCCATCGCCAGCTCTGCAAGCCGCGCAAGAAGATGCCGTGCGCAAACCCCAACCCCAGGTCGCCAAGCTGGAAGCCCAGCCATGATGCTCGACGCCAACAGCATCCCGGCGGGCAGCGTGTTGCAGGCCGATGTGTGCGTGATCGGCGCTGGCCCCGCGGGCATTGCGCTCACGCTCTCCTTGGCCGAGCGCGGCATCAGCGTGCTGCTGCTTGAATCTGGCCACCTGCAGCCCGACGCCGCCACGCAGGCGCTGTACGAAGGCGAGGTGACCGACGCCACCCTGCACAGCCCGCCCGACAAGTACCGCCACCGCCGCATGGGCGGCTCGAGCGCCATCTGGGGCGGGCGCTGCATGCCTTTTGACGCCATCGACTTTGAAACCCGACCGCAAGTGCCGCTGAGCGGTTGGCCGATTTCTTATGACGACCTGCTGCCCTACTACCCCGCCGCCAACGAGCTGGCCGAGGCGGGCCGCTTTGCCTACGACTCGGCCGACGCCCTGCCGGGCGTGCCGCCCCTGCTGGCCGGCTTTGACAGCGCGCGCGTGCTAAGCAGCGGGCTGGAGCGCTTTTCTTGCCCAACGCATTTTGGTGAGCGTTATGCGGCGCGCCTGCAGGCCTCGCCCGGCGTGCGCGTGGTGCTGGGCGCCAACTGCACGGCCTTGCATCTGGCGGCCGATGGCGCGTCGATCAAGGGCTTGAGTGTGCGCAGCTTGCAGGGCGCGCCCTGGCGTGTGAACGCACGCCACACCGTGCTGGCCACCGGTGGGCTAGAGACCGCCCGCCTGCTGCTGGCCTCACGCGACGTGCAGCCGGCCGGCGTGGGCAACGCGCACGACCAGGTGGGCCGGCACTACATGTGCCACATCGCCGGCAACGTGGGCCTGCTCAAGGTCAAGGGTGCGCCCGGCAACGTGCGCCACGGTTACGAGATTTCGGCCGACGGCATTTACTGCCGGCGCCGCCTGCAAGTCGCGCCCGACCAGCAGCGCCGGCTGGGCCTGGCCAACGCGGTGGCGCGTCTGCACTTTTCGCGCATCACCGACCCGGCCCACCTAAGTGGTGTGTTGTCGGGCCTCTATTTGGCGCGCCGGCTCATCAGCTACGAATACGCCAAGCGCCTGCAAGACGGCGACGTAAGCCTGCAACGTTATGCGCGCCATGTGCTGAATGTGGCCACTGACCCGCTGGACACCGCGGCCTTTTTAGCGCACTGGCTCAGGCGGCGCACGCTGGCCAGTCGCAAGTTCCCGTCGGTGATCTTGCGCAACCGCAGCAACCGCTTCAGCCTGGAAGTGCATGGCGAACAAATGCCCAGGCCGCAAAGCCGCGTGACATTGAGCGAGCGCTTGGACGCGCTGGGCATGCCGCAGCTGAGGGTGGACTGGCGCTACGGCTCAAGCGACATTGACTCGCTGCGCCGCACGCTTGATGTGATGGTTGAAGAGTTTGAAGCCAGTGGCACAGCGCAACTGACGTACCAGCGCGAAACGCTGGAAGAAGACCTGCTGCGCTTTGGCGCCTATGGCGGCCACCACCTGGGCACCACGCGCATGGGCACAAACGTGCGCAGCAGCGTGGTCAACGCCGACTGCCAAGTGCATGGCGTGCGCAATTTGTTCGTGGCGGGCAGCGCGGTGTTTGCCACGTCCAGCCAGGCCAATCCAACGCTGACCTTGCTGGCGCTGTCGCTGCGCCTGGCGGACACGCTGGCGGCCCGGCTGGCTGTGCCGCCGCCCTTGCAAGTTCAGCCCTTCCGCGAGCTTGAGCCCGTATGAAAGTCCTGGTGCTGGGCGCAACGGGCTACATCGGCCAGCGCCTGATGAAGCGGCTGGCCGCCAGCGGCTGGGCAGAGGTCACGGGTGCGGCCCGGCACGTGGCGAGCACGGCAGCAGGCCCGCTGGCACCCCAGGCATCGGCTGTGCGCTGGCTCGCACTGGACAGCCGTGATGCCCGCGCGCTGCACCTCGCCCTGCAAGGGCAAGACGCCGTGGTCAATTGCGTGGCGGGCGATGCCGCGTCCATCGCGCAAGGCGCCGAAGTGCTGGCCCAGGCCGCGCTGGCCTGCAAAAGCCCGCCGCGCTGGGTGCACCTGAGCAGCATGGCTGTGTACGGCCCGGCCACGGGCCGGGTGAATGAAGCCACGCCGCTGGACGCCAGCCTGGGCTGGTACGGCCGCGCCAAGTGCGTGGCCGAAGACGAGGTTCAGGCCTATGCAGCCTCAGCCTGTGTGGCCTCTCCCGCCTACCGTGCGGCTGGCGCAAAGCAAGGCGCGAGCGCCGTGATCTTGCGGCCAGGCTGCGTGTATGGCCCAGGCAGCCAGCTGTGGGTGGGGCGCGTGGGGCGTTGGCTGCAAGCGCACCGCCTGGGCGACCTGGGCGCGGGCGGCGACGGCTACAGCAACCTGGTGCATGTGGAAGACGTGTGCAGCGCCGTGCTGGCCGCATTGCGCCTGGCCCTGCCCGAAAACCCAGCAGCCGAAGCAGCCTCGGCTTTCAACCTGGCCGCGCCCGACAGCCCGCGCTGGAACCGCTACTTCATCGACCTCGCACTGGCCATCGGTGCCACGCCCGTGCGGCGCTTGAAGCATCAGGTCAAGCTCGACGCCTGGCTGGCGGGACCGCCGCTGAAGATGGCCGAAAAACTGCAAGGGACTTTGAGCAAAGCCCTGGGGCCGCGCTGGACAGGCACCTGGGCCTTGCCCGACCCCTTGCCGCCCGGACTGCTGCGCCTGTGGCAGCAACAGCTGCTGCTGGACGGCAGCGCCGCAGAGCGCGAACTGGGTGTGCGCTACACGCCTTACGCAGCCGGGCTGGCCGAGTCTGCCGCCTGGTTTAGCCAAGCGCATGCCAAGCCCGCACGCGAAGAAGGATTGCACGGCCGGGCTTGAGGCCACCATCAACTTCGCTGTAACTTCGCTTGAACTTCGCTGCAAGTAACGCGTCAAATTCGCGTCAAGTGCGCCGCCGCCAGCCCAGGTATTTCAATTGCAGTGCCCGCCACACAAACACCGGATTCCCCAGCACATAACGCCTGAACAACCGACGCGGCTCGCAGGTCAGGCGGTACAGCCATTCGGTGCCGCTGCGCTGCATCCAGCCAGGGGCGCGCGGTGTCTTGCCGCCTAAAAAATCAAGAATCGCGCCGCCGCAGACGATGAGGCAAGGGTGCGTCAGTTGCTCCCGCAGGGCCAGGGCCACTTCTTCTTGCCGCGGCATGCCCATGCCCAGGACTATGAGCGCGCTTTGCTGGGCCTGCGCCAGACCCACATACACATCGACTGTGTTGAAGCCGTGCGCGCGCACCAAGTCGCTGCCGGGCGCCAGCTGCGTTTGAATGCGCTCCAGCGCCCGCTGCAAGTAAGGGTCTTGCGTGCCAAAAAGCGCGATGGGCTGGCCCTTGAAGCGCTGGATCAGCGCGGGAATCAAGTCTGTGCCATTGAGGTTGAGCCCAGGCGCCAGACCTTGCAACTTGAACAGCGTGGCCATGCCCGAGCCGTCGCGCAACAGCACATCGGCGCGCATCAAGGCCTCAAAAAAATCCTGGTCACGGGCGGCGCTGTTCAGGGCATGGGCGTTGGCAAAGGCCAGCACGCCAGGCCGCCTGGGCCGGGCCAGGCGCGCCAGCAGCGCACTGGCTTTGCTCTCGTCAGGGACGCGTTCGATCTTGTTCAGCAAAGCCGGCCAGCGCACCACCCAGTGTCTGGGCGGTCGAGGCGGCCGGGGCTTGGCCTGAACCGGCTGAAACTGCATCAGGCCACCGCACTTGCCGAGCCTGATCGCGAAACGCGGCGGCGCTTGCCGCGTTGCCTCAAGAGCGCATAAAACGCCAGCAAGCCCAAGCCGCCCAGCAGACCGCCCACGCCATCGGCCAGCAGGTCGTCCCACCCCGGATTGCGGCCAGGCAGGCGGAGCTGATGCAGCTCGTCCATGCTGCCCACGGCCAGCGCACCCAGCACGCTCCACAGCAGCAGGCGCCAGCCCTGCCGGCCCGAGGCCACGCCATAGGCTGCGCCCAGGCCGGCAAACACCACGATATGCGCCACCTTGTCCCAGCCCGACTTGAAAAGGCCAGCAGCCACAGGTTGCGCGCCGCCTATGAACAAGCCCGCCGTGAGCAGCAAGATCAGCAGCGCAGCGGCCAGGCGCAGACTGGTCGGCAAGAGCTGCGCGCCCGCCGCATCAGGCATCGTTGAGCACCGAACCCAGTACCGTCACACCAAACTCGCGCAGGCCTTGCGTCAGCTGCGCGAGCTGCGGCATAGAGCTGCTGTCTTGCCGCGCCAACAGCAAGGCCGCGCCTACGCGCACGGCCACGGTGTGCGCGTCGGCGTAGGCATGGGCCGCTGGCGTGTCAATGATGATCACGTCAAAGCTCTCCCCCAGCGACTGCAGCAAGTTGGCGAACTGGTGCCGGCCCAGCAGCTCTTGCGGGTTGGGCGGAATGGCGCCCGCAGGCAGCACCGACAAGTCGCGCAGCGAGCTGATGCCCACCACGGCCTCCGGCCCGGCGCGGCCGGCCAGCATGTCGGACAAGCCGGCGTGCGTGCCCAGATTGAAAAGCAGGTGCTGCTTGGGCGTGCGCAGGTCGGCGTCCACCAGCAGCGTGCGCTCGCCGAGTTGTGAAAACACAATCGCCAGGTTGGCCGCCAGATAGCTGCGCCCCTCGCGGTGGCCCGCACTCACGATGGCCAGACCCCGCCGTTCAGCGTCGGTGTCAAACCAGCGCAGCATGAGCTGACTGCGCAGGGCGCGCAGTTCTTCGACCACTTGACTGGCGGGCTGGTGCGCCGCCACCAATTCGCGCGACAAGCCGCTGTCACGCGGCAAGTAGGGGTAGTCAAACTGCACCGACAGTGCAAAGCGCACGTCGTCCTCGGTCATCAGGCCCAGGGCCTGGCCGGCGTCGCCAAAGCGCGCGCCGTTGTCTTGCTGCAAATCCAAAATGCGCTCGACATCCTGCTCGGAAATGCGGCCTGCATCCACCAGGATGGTGCCGATGGCGCGGCCGGCGCCTGTGGCCGGCTTGCTGGGAATGGTGAGCGGCACAGAGCGCATCACGTGGGGATTGCTCATGCTCATGCGCGGCCTCCTTTCAGTCCACCCAAACCACCCAGGCCCAGTGCCAGACGCCCCGGCCCGCCAAGGCGCGGTTGGCCGCCTCCGGGGTAGGCCACCGGCGCAGAACTGATGCGCCCCAATACCGGCAAGTCCAGCACCAGCGACAGGTCTTCGGTCGAGCGCACGCGGCGGTTGCTCAGCTCAATGAGCAAGGCGGTGGCCAGGCCCAGCAACGTGCCGCCGAAAGCGGCGATCAAGAGGTTGAGCAAGGTCTTTGGGCTGGACGGGCTGAGCGGCGCGGTGGCTGTGTTCAGGCGCACCACGTTGGTCTGGTTGGTCAGGCTCTGCAAGCGCGTCTGCGAGGCGTTCTTGCTGACGTCCTCGTAGGCGCGCTGGGCGGCCTCCACATCGCGGCGGTACACATTCAGTTCGTCGCGCTCTTTGTTCAGCGCCAGCACACGTGCTTTTTGGGCGGCAATCGCGCCTTGCAGTTCACGCTCGCGGTCGCGGCCCACGCGGTAGGCGGTGTCTATGGAGGTGGTGATGCTGCTGGTCTCGGTTTGCAAGCGGCGGCGCAGCGACTGCAGCTCAGACTGCGCGCGCTGCAATTGCGGATGGTTGGGGCCGAGATAGGCGTTGAGCTCTTGCACCCGCGCCTCCAAGCGGCCGATGTCGGCCTTCAGACCGTTGATGAGCGGGCTTTGCATGACCTCGGCCACCGAATCGGCATTGGCGCCGCGCTTGGTCTGGCTGTCAGTGGTCTGACCCTGCACCTGGGTCAGCTGCGCAGAGATGTCAGCGAGGCGCGCCGTTTCATAGTCCAGCCTTTCATCGCTGGTCACGATGCCAGCCTTTTGCGCATAGTCAGACAGCCGGGCCTGCGCGGACTCAAGCTTGTTGCGTGCGCCCTTGGCCTGCTCGTCAAACCACTCGGCGTAGATACGGGCCGGCTCGGTTTTCAGGGCCAGGTTGGTGTCCAGATAGGCCTGGGCAAAGGCGTTGGCAATGGCCGCGCTCTGGTCGGCGTCGCGGCCTTTGTAGGTGATGTTGATCACATTGCTTTCGCGGGCGGGGCGCACGTCCAGCTTGCGCTGCAGGCCTTCGGCCAGCCACACCTGCAGGGAGCCTCGGCCTTCGGTGCTGTCCTGCCAGTTTTTGACGGCCTCCGGGTCTTGGTCGAGCTTGAGCATGCTGACCACGCGCTGGGCCACGCGCTCGCCCGTAATGATGTCCACCTGCGTGGCCATGTAGCTGGGCGCCACCACGCCAGCCAGCGTGCCGCCGGTCACGGGGTCGGGGGTGCGCAGGTCTACCAGCACGGCGGTCTGGGCGGTGTACTGGCGCGGCATCACAAGGCTGACCGCCAGCGCCAGCGCCACTGCGCCCACGGCGATCAGTAAGGCGATGCGGTAGCGCGCGCGCAGGATGAGCAGAAACTGGTGCAAGGACATGGCAGGGCTTTGATGTTGTTCGTCGGGTTTAGAAGATGCTTTCGCGCACGTAGATCACGTCTTCAGGCCGCACGAGGTCGGTCAGCTGCGGCACGGTTTCAATCACCTTGCCTTCGGCGTCGCGGCGGTGCAGCTTGAGCCGGTTCTGGCTGCCGCGCGCGGTAGGCCCGCCGCCCTGGGCCAGGGCCTGCATCACGGTCATGCCGCGCTCAATGCGGTAAGGGCCGGGGCGCTGTGCTTCGCCATAGATGTAGAACATCGGCGCCTTGTTCACGTACAGCGTGTCGCCACCGGCCACCACCACATCGGCCTCAGGTGTCTGGTTTAGAAAGAGGCCGGGGATATCAATCACGCGGCGAAAGGGCTGACCCTGCCGCGTGCCGGTCAAGATCAACACGTCGTCCCCGGTAGGCGTCACGCCGCCGGCAGCGGCCAGCATGTCGCTGACCCGCGTGTTGAAAGTCTCCAGCGGAAAGCGGCCGGGCCGATTGACCTGTCCCAGCACCGCCACCTGGTTGCCACGCACCTGGCGCAGCGTGATGTTGACTTGCGGCGCCCGCACAAAGCCGCCCGTGCGCAAGGCGTCGGCAATGCGCTTTTCGGCTTCAGAAATCGACAGGCCACCCAGTTGCACAGAGCCGACCAGCGGGTAGCTGATGACGCCGCTTTCAGACACGCGCGCGTCCACGCTCAAGTCCGGGCTTTGAAACACCTGAATGCCAATCGCGTCACCGGGGCCGAGCCGGTAGTCCTGGCTGACGACGGTGTTGGCAACGGGCGCTGGCGAGGGCATCACCGTGGCCGGCACCGGCCGCGTGGCGCCGGACCGGGTCTGGGCTGCCGCGTTCTGCGTCAGCAGTCCTATCAAGGTCAGCGTGGCCACGATGCTCAGGGCAGCGATGCCCACAGCGCACACACGGCGAATCGTCCATCTCATCTTGATACCCTCCGAAAGCAAAAGCAGCGATTTCTAAAACTTGAACAAGGCCGACAAACCGACCGAGTTGGCTCGGTAATCGGCGCCCGCCGTGTTGGACGTGCGCCTGTCGCTTTGCACCGTGGCGGCGACCGTGAGGGCGCGCAGTGCTTCCCACTCCATGCTCAAACTGGCCAGCGAGGTCTTGTCACGCCGACCCGAGGCCACCTGGCCAACCGGTGCTCCTTTGTAGTTGCGGCTGCCTTCCTCGAAGCGAAGGCGAAGCGCTGTTTTGGCCGTAGGCTTCCAGACCGGGCTGATGTAAAGACGGTCGCCTTCGTAGTAGTTGGTGCTGGTGGTCTGGTAGCTGCTCAGCTCACGGATGTAGCCGGCGTCGATCTGCGTCTTGCCCGTCAACACCCAGTTGGCGTTGACGCGGCCCGTGAGCCCTGAAAAGTCTCGGTCAGGCGCGCTGGTGTGCTCGCGGTCCAAGTGAGCGAGCCGGCCCTGCACGGTGCTTTGGCCGGTGGGTGTCCATTGAAATCGGAACTCATGCTCGGTGTCTGTGAAGTCTTGCGGCAAGCCAGCGCCAACTTGGCCGCGGTATTTGCCGTCGCCTTCGCGCAAGCGGTAGGCCACCGTGTTCCCAGAGCGCCACACGTAGCCGGCGCCCAACTCGGCGCCGGTCACGGTCGAATCCGCCTCGGCGGTGTTGCGTGTGTTTTCCAGATCGCGCTGGAAGGCACCCCCCAACAGCCGCCAGGCCGCACCCAGTTCGTATTCGGCGTCCAGGCCCAGGCTGCTCTCAGTGCGCCGATTGACACTGCCCACCCCACCGGGGCCCACCAGCACATCGGCCGTGTTGTCCACAAACTCCCGTCGGTCGGCCGTCAGGTTGCCGCGCAGCTTGGGCGTGACGCTCCAGCGCCAGGCCGCGTCGTAATTGAGTCCCGTGAAGTCCAGCTCGGAAAAATCCTGGTAACGGTAGTCCTGCGCATAAACGTCAAGCTCGATGCGCTGCAGGCTGTAGCGCTTGTCCAGCTTCACGCCCAGCGTGGTCACGCCGTAGGTGTCTGAACGCCGGGTGGCTTCTGGGCTCCTGAACACATTGCTGTCGCGAACAAGGCTCTGGCCGACCCTAAACTGCAAAGTGGGCGGCAAGTCAGACGGCGGCGAAAACGGCGGGAGTTCAGGCGCGGTTTGCGCCAGCGCCGGCAGCACGGGCGCCAATGAAAACAAGACCAGCAAGCTGGCGGGCCAACGCCCCACGAATGCGGCGGCTGAGCGGATGTTTGAAAGCTTGTGCTTTGGCTTTTTGTTTTTCATGGTGGTCCTTTTCCCTCTTTCGTCGTGGTGGATTTCTAGTACGCGGCGCTGTCCCTGAAGACCAGGCGGATGGTCTTCAAGATGATGTGAAAGTCCAGTTGCAAAGACCAGTTGCGCAAGTAGTCGAGGTCGCAATTGATGCGCGCCTGCATCTTGTCGAGCGTGTCGGTTTCACCGCGCTGGCCATTGACCTGCGCCCAGCCCGTGATGCCCGGGCGCACCTTGTGCCGCACCATGTAGCCCTTGATGAGCGTGCGGTACAGCTCGTTGTGTGCCACCGCATGCGGGCGCGGCCCGACGATGCTCATGCGGCCTTGCAACACGTTGATGAACTGCGGCAGCTCGTCAAGCGAGGTGCGGCGCAAGAAGGCGCCCAGGCGGGTCACACGCGCATCGTTCTTGCGGGCCTGCGTGATGGCGCCGCCGTCTTCTGTGACGGCCATGGATCGAAATTTGTAAACCACGATCTGTTCGCCATCCAGGCCATAGCGCCGCTGCCTGAAGATGGCCGGCCCGGGTGATTCGAGCTTGACCAGCAGACCGATGAGCAGCAGCAAAGGCGAGATCAGCATCAAGATCAGCAAGGACAGCACGATGTCACTGCCGCGCTTTAAAAAGCCGTTGAAGCCGCGAAAAGGCGTGTCGCACACCGAGATCACCGTGACGCCGCACACCGTGTCGCTGCGGCCCTGGATCAGGTCGGTCACGAACATGTCGGGCACAAAATAAATCGAGGCCGTGGTGTCTTTCAGGCCATCCAGCACCTGCAAGATGCGCGGGCGCGAGGCCATGGGCAGCGACAGGTAGATGAACTGCACGCGGTTCTTCTTGACGTAGGCGGGCAGCTCGCTCATCTTGCCGGCCAAGCGATGCTCGGGCACGCCGGCGCGCCGCTCGCCGCCACGGTCATCAAAAAAGCCCAGCAGCTCGATGCCGCTGTAGGGCGCGCTGCTGATGCGCTTGGCCAGCGTCTGGCCCTGCGGGTTGAGCCCCACGATGACCGCCCGCCGGGGCGGGCCTTGCAGCTTGAGCAACTGCGGCGCCGTGGCGCGCAGAGCCAGATGCGCCAACACTTGCGCGCTGGGCGCCACCCACAGCCACAGCCCAATCACGTGCATGGAAAACACGTCGGTGTACTGCGTGGTAAAGCCGATCAGCAGCAGCAAGCCCGCGATCCAGGCCCAGCTGAAGACGATGTTGAACACCATCTTGAAAAAAGACACACGCAACTGCGACGCCCCAGGAAAGGACAGCGAGAACACCAGCACAGACAAGATGAGGTAGGCCGGCTCGATGCTGCCTTCGGCGTACCAGGCCAGGCCCCACAAAGACAAGACGAGGATCAGCGGGTCCAGCCCCGCCTCTATGACGGTGAACACATGGCTGCGGCCCAGGCCGGCCATGCGCGACTCGCGCCCGCCCAGCCAGGCGGCGGCAGACTGCACGCTGGGCGCGCCGTCGTCCTTCACGCCATTCACGCCATTCACGCCGGACGCATCTTGGTCCACGTTCATTGAGGCTCGCGCCGGATTTATGTCTGACATGCCACCTCCGTGTTGAGGCAGTGGCTTGCATTGTTCGGTGTCCGCATGGATGAGCCGTCGCGCCTCGGTAAGTGGAAAAAATCATTATTCGAGGCCTGCCCACGCAGATCTGTAGGACAAAAGCGGCTGGCTTCGACAGAAGTACACACAACTCACACCCTGCAATGAATTGCGGAAGATTCGCCAAAACCTTGTGCTTCGTGCGGCCCAGCTGGCATTGACCGGGCGCTAGACTTCGTAGCAATAAACAAAGCAATACCAAGGAGACAAGCACATGAAGATCGTGATCACAGGCGGCGGCGGTTTTTTGGGGGCGCGGCTGGCCCGCACGCTGCTGGCCAAAGGTTCCTTGAGCCTGGCCGGCGCCCCGGCGCAGCCCATCGAACGCCTGACGCTGGTCGACCAGGTGGCCCCGCCCGCTGACTTGCGCGCTGACCCCCGCGTGCAGCCCCTGGTGGGCGACCTCAATGCCTTGCTGGCCGCAGGCCCGCTGACCCCAGTGGTGCGCGCAGACGACGACCTGGTGTTTCACTTGGCCGCTGCCGTGAGCGCTGAATGCGAGGCCGACTTTGACCTGGGCATGCGCAGCAACCTGGACGCCACACGCGGCCTGCTGGAAGCCTGTCGCGCCCTGAAAAGCCAGCCCACCTTCGTCTTTGCCAGCTCGCTCGCTGTCTTCGGCGGCTCGCCCGAACAGCCGCTGCCGGCTGTGATTGAAGACAACACCCTGCCCACGCCGCAAGGCAGCTACGGCATTCAAAAGTTCATTGGCGAGCAGCTGGTGGCCGACTACGGCCGCAAGGGTTTTGTGCGCGCGCGCAACCTGCGCCTGATGACAGTCAGCGTGCGGCCGGGCAAGCCCAACGGAGCGGCGTCCAGCTTTTTCAGCGGCATGATCCGCGAACCCCTGGCCGGCGTGCGCGCCGCCTGCCCGGTGCCGCCTGAAACGGCTGTGGCCCTGCTGTCCCCCAGCCGCACCATGCAAGGCCTGCTGCGCAGCGCCGAGGCGACCGACGCCGAGTGGGGCCCGCGCACCGCCATGAACCTGCCGGCCTTAACCACGACGGCCGGCGCCATGGCCGAGGCGCTGGGCCGCATTGCCGGCAAGTCGGTGCAAGACTTGATCGACTGGACGCCCGACCCAGTGATTGCCCGCATCGTGCTGAGCTGGCCGGCCTACGTGAACTCGCAGCGCGCCGCCCGCCTAGGTCTTTCAGCTGACACGGACTTTGACGCCATCGTGGCCGAGTACCTGCGCGAGAACCCCAGGGCCTGAGCCCCCATCTTCGGGCCGTTACAATCCCAGCCGGTCAGGAGAGAGCTTTTCAAGCCGCGTTCAAGACGTGAAATAAAAGCCGCCGAAGGCGCAAGCCCACCCTCAATGGTGGGCTGAACGCTCAGGCAAAAGGACTGGCCAGCGCCGCGCGCAGACTCCCAAGTCAGCCGCGGCGACTACCCTGCTGGAGAGAAGCTGTCGGCCCCGCACTTTGCTAAATGTGCAAAGCCAGACAGCTCACCGAAGGAGCAAACCCGCATCACCGGGTGAATCTCTCAGGTACCAAGGACAGAAGGGGCAAACCACGGCGCAAGCCGTGACCCGTCGCGCCGTGAATGGCGCTTTGCCCTGGAGAAACGTCCCGCCATGTCCGAAGCCCCCGCTACAAACACCGCCCCCCTGCTGACCACCCCGCTGGCCGCCTTGCACGCCGAGCTAGGCGCGCGCATGGTGCCTTTTGCTGGCTACAGCATGCCGGTGCAGTACCCGGCTGGCCTCATGGCCGAACACTTGCACACCCGCCGCGCGGCAGGGTTGTTTGATGTGTCGCACATGGGCCAGTTGCGCCTGGTAGGCCCTGGCGCTGCCGCCGCGCTTGAAACATTGATCCCCATGGACGTGCTGGGCCTGGGCGTGGGCAAGCAGCGCTACGGCCTGTTGCTGAACGAAGCCGGCGGCATCATTGACGACCTGATGTTTGTGAACCGGGACGTTGCCAACGGAGGCGACCTGTTCCTCATCGTCAATGGCGCCTGCAAGGTCGGCGACATCGCGCACATTCAAGCGCGCATCGGTAAGTTGTGCGACGTGATCCCTATGCCTGAAATGGCGCTCTTGGCATTGCAAGGCCCGGCCGCCGTGACCGCCCTCGCCCGCCTCGCGCCTGATGTGGCGAAGCTGGTCTTCATGACCGGCGCGCGCTTTGACGTGGCCGGTTGCGACTGCTTTATTACCCGCAGCGGCTACACGGGTGAAGACGGTTTTGAAATCTCCGTGCCGGCCACGCAAGCCGAAGCTCTGGCCCGCACGCTGTTGGCGCAGCCTGAAGTCATGCCCATTGGCCTGGGCGCACGCAACTCTCTGCGTCTTGAAGCCGGTTTGTGCCTTTACGGTCAAGACCTGGACACGAGCACCACACCCGTGGAAGCCGGCCTGAACTGGGCGATTCAAAAAGTGCGCCGCACCGGAGGCGAGCGCGCGGGCGGCTTTGTGGGCGCGGCTACCGTGCTGGCTCAACTGGACCAGCCCGAAATTCTTAACCGCAAACGAGTGGGCTTAGTTGCGCTTGAACGCGTGCCGGTGCGCGAACACACTGAACTACAAACAACAAGCGGCGAACGCGTAGGCGAAGTCACCAGCGGCCTGCTCGGCCCCACCACAGGCAAGCCCGTGGCTATGGCTTATGTGACACCCGCACAAGCCGCCATCGGCACCCGCCTGAACGCCATCGTGCGCGGCAAGCCCGTGGCCATGGAAGTCTGCGCCATGCCTTTTGTGCCAACCAATTACTTCCGCGGCTGAAACCGCCCCCCGTCGAAGCCTCCCCATCCCCCCACCCAACCCAACCGAAAGAACACCATGATCAAGTACACCGAAGACCACGAATGGCTGAGCATTGAAGGCGACACCGCCACCGTTGGCATCACCGTGCACGCGCAAGACGCGCTGGGCGACGTGGTGTTTGTCGACCTGCCAGAAGTCGGCGCAACGATGGCGCAAAAAGACACGGCCGGCGTGGTCGAGTCCGTCAAGGCAGCGGCTGACGTGTACATGCCCGTGACTGGCGAAGTGACGGAAGTCAATGAAGCCCTGCGCGCCGACCCGTCGCTGGCCAACAGCGACCCGCTGGGCGCTGGCTGGTTCTTCAAGGTCAAGCTGTCAGACAAGAGCCAACTCGACGCCTTGATGGACGAGACCTCTTACAAAGCTTTTTCCGCCTAACTTCTTTTAGCCTGATTACCGCTGGACACCGCCATGCTGATGCAATCCGCCAAGCCCCTTCGCGACCTTGAAAACGCCACCGAGTTCGTGGCCCGCCACATCGGCATCAGCGAAGCTGATGAAGCGCACATGCTCAGCGTGGTTGGCTCGGCCTCGCGCCGCGCTTTGATTGAAGGCATCGTTCCGCGCTCGATTGCGCGCAGCACCGGCATGGCGATTCCAGCGGCGATTACTGAAGCAGCCGCGCTGGCAGAACTCAAGGCGATTGCCAGCAAAAACAAGCTGTTCAAAAGCTTCATTGGCCAAGGGTATTACGACACCCACACGCCCGGCGTGATCTTGCGCAACATCCTGGAGAACCCCGCTTGGTACACGGCCTACACGCCCTACCAAGCCGAAATCTCGCAGGGCCGCATGGAAGCGCTGATCAACTTCCAGACCATGATCACGGACCTCACCGGCATGGACATCGCCAATGCGTCCATGCTGGACGAGGCCACAGCCGCCGCCGAGGCTATGACGCTGGCGATGCGCTCGGTCAAGAGTAAAAGCCGCGTGTTCATCGTCTCGCGCGCATGCCACCCGCAGACGCTTGAAGTCATTCAGACCCGCGCCCGCCCGCTGGGCATCGAGGTGCTGGTGCCACCCAGCGCTGACGCCTTTACCGCCGCCCTGAACGGCGAACACTTTGCCGCGCTGGTGCAGTACCCCAACAGCACAGGCTTGGTGGAAGACCTGAGTGGCTATGCCGCGCAAACCCATGCGCAGTCAGGCGCCTTCATCGTTGCGGCTGACCTGCTGGCCCTGACCCTACTCAAAGAACCCGGCGCCATGGGCGCCGACATCGTGGTCGGCACCACGCAGCGCTTTGGCATGCCCATGGGCAACGGTGGCCCGCACGCCGCGTACATGGCTTGCCGCGATGCTTTCAAGCGCTCGCTGCCCGGCCGCTTGGTGGGCGTCAGCGTGGATGCGCATGGCAACCCCACTTACCGCCTGGCGCTGCAAACCCGCGAGCAGCACATCCGCCGCGAAAAAGCGACGTCGAACATTTGCACCGCGCAGGTGCTGCCGGCCGTGGTGGCCAGCATGTTTGCCGTGTACCACGGCCCGCAAGGCTTGAAGCGCATTGCCCAGCGCGTGGCCACTTACACCGCCATCTTGGCGCGCGGCCTGCAAGACATGGGCCACAAGCTGCGCAAAGACACCGCCTTTGACACCATCTGGGTACTGACCAAAGACGCCACCCCGACGATCTTGCAGCGCGCACGCGACGCCGGCATGAACCTGCGCCAGGCCTGCGAGCAAAGCATCGCGATTTCACTGGACGAGACCACCACGCGCCAGGACATCGAAGCCTTGTGGGGCGTGTTTGCCAACAGCGGCCAAGTGCTGCCGGGCTTGGACGCTTTTGAGAAAGGCCTGGAGCCGATGATCCCGGCCGAGCTGCGCCGCACCAGCGACTTCATGACGCACCCGGTCTTCAACACGCACCATTCCGAAACCGCCATGCTGCGCTACATCCGCCGCCTGAGCGACAAAGACCTGGCGCTGGACCGCAGCATGATTCCGCTGGGCAGCTGCACCATGAAGCTGAACGCCACCAGCGAGATGATCCCCATCACCTGGCCGGAGTTTGCGAGCCTGCACCCCTTTGCGCCGCACGACCAACTGGAAGGCTATGCCCAGTTGGACCGCCAACTGCGCGACTGGCTGTGCGAGGCCACGGGTTACGCCGGCATCAGCTTGCAGCCCAACGCCGGCTCGCAAGGCGAGTACGCGGGCTTGCTCGTCATCAAGGCTTTTCATGAAGCGCACGGCCAAGGCCACCGCAACATTTGCGTGATCCCATCGTCTGCCCACGGCACCAACCCGGCCAGCGCGCAGATGGTCGGCATGACCGTGGTGGTGACGCAATGCGACGACCAGGGCAACGTGGACATGGCCGACCTGAAGGCCAAGTGCGAACAGCACAGCGCCAACCTGGCCGCCGTGATGATCACCTACCCCAGCACCCACGGCGTGTTTGAAACCAGCGTGAAAGAACTCTGCGCGCTGGTGCACCAGCACGGCGGGCGCGTGTACGTGGACGGCGCCAACATGAACGCGCTGGTGGGCGTGGCCGCGCCGGGCGAGTTTGGTGGCGACGTGAGCCACCTGAACTTGCACAAGACGTTCTGCATTCCACACGGCGGTGGCGGCCCGGGCGTCGGCCCCGTGTGCGTGGTGGCTGACCTGGTGCCCTTCTTGCCCGGTCATGCGTCTTCAGGCCACCCCGTCAACGGCGTGGGCGCGGTGTCTGCCGCGCCGCTGGGCAACGCGGCCGTGCTGCCGATCAGCTGGATGTACTGCCGCATGATGGGCCCCGAGGGTTTGAAGTCCGCGACCGAAATCGCAATTCTCAGCGCCAACTACATCAGCGCCCGACTCAAGGGCCACTTCCCCACGCTGTACGCCAGCGCCAACGGCCATGTGGCGCACGAATGCATTTTGGATGTGCGCCAATTGAAAGACAGCTGCGGCGTGAGCGCCGAAGACGTGGCCAAGCGCTTGATGGACTACGGTTTTCATGCGCCTACGCTGAGCTTCCCGGTGGCCGGCACCTTGATGATTGAGCCGACCGAAAGCGAAGACTTGGCCGAGATCGAGCGCTTCATTGCCGCGATGATTTCGATCCGCCAAGAGATTGCGCAGATTGAAAACGGCGTCTGGCCGCAAGACAACAACCCCCTGAAGCACGCACCGCACACAGCCGCCAGCCTGCTGAGCAGCGACTGGGACCGCCCTTACTCACGCGAGCTGGGCGCCTACCCGCTGGCCAGCCTCAAGCAAAACAAATACTGGCCGCCCGTGGGCCGTGTGGACAACGTGTACGGCGACCGCAACCTGTTTTGCAGCTGTGTGCCTGTGGCCGATTACGCTTGAGCGATCCTTTTTTGATGCCACCCAACTTTGTAGGAATCAAGATGACCAAGACATTCGCCTTCGCAGCCATCGCCGCCACAACCCTGGGCCTGGCATCTGCCAGCTTCGCCGCCGCCCCGGCTGAAACCCTGCCTTCGGGCGTGAAGGTCGTGCACACGGTAGACGGCACCGGCGCCAACCCCAAAGCCACCGACGCCGTGAAAGTGCACTACCGCGGCACGCTGGCCAACGGAGTCGAGTTCGATAGCTCCTACAAGCGCGGCACGCCAGCCACCTTCCCCCTCAACCGCGTGGTGCCTTGCTGGACCGAAGGCATGCAAAAAATCAAAGTCGGCGGCAAAGCGACTCTGACTTGCCCGCCAGCGACGGCTTATGGGGATCGTGGTGCGGGTGGCGTGGTGCCGCCAAATGCGACGCTGACGTTTGAGGTTGAGTTGTTGGGAATTGAGAAGTAAAGCGCCTGGCGCTGCAAGCGCTTGCCGCCCCCCCAATAAGGGCTTCTGTTCCGGCCTTGAGACGAAGCACCCATCCTCTGCTATAGGCTAAAGTAATTAACTTTGAACCGGCAGATGGACCATCCTCAAAGCATCTTGACCTTCACCCTGCTGACCGCAGGATTTGTCCTCACCCCTGGACCCAACATGATTTACCTGATCTCGCGCACGCTGTGCCAGGGGGTCAAGGCGGGGTTCACTTCTTATGCGGGCTTGGTCGTCGGGTCGCTGTTTTATCTGGCGTGTGCGGCTTTCGGCATTACCGCCTTGCTCTTTGCCATTCCCATGGCCTACGACGCTCTGCGCATTGCGGGCGCCATCTATTTGGCCTATCTCGCATGGCAGGCGGTACGCCCTGGCGGTCGGTCTCCATTCGAAGTGCGTGCATTGGAGCAGGACAGCCCTCGGCGGCTTTTCTTCATGGGCTTGTTCACCAACTTGCTGAACCCGAAGCAAGCTTTGTTTTATCTGGCGCTGCTTCCGCAATTCATCGATGAGCAACAAGGTCAAGTCTTGAAGCAGTTTTTGACGCTGGGCTTCATTCAGATCTTCATCAGCTTCATGGGTAACGGTCTGATCATGCTGACGGCGGGCGCAATCGCGCGATTTTTGACGGACAAGCCACAGTGGCTGGTGGCACAGCGGTGGCTCATGGGAACGGTCTTGGCAGGTATGTCTGTGCGCATGGCTCTTCAGGCTAAGAACTGAAAACGCAAAGCAGCAGCCCGCCAAAGAGAGCCGTGCAGTGGGTCAAGGCCTCACTTCGGCGCGGCGTGAGCCAGTTTCTCGGCCATGCGCGTTTGCCATCCTGGGCCCGTCGCTCGCCATTTTTCGATGACGTCTTCAGGAAGGCGAATGGAGATCAACTTCTTCGGGTTATCGGATCGTGGACGCCCGCCCTTGTTGACCTGACCCCGTGCCAGCATGTCGCCGGTCAGTTCAGGCAGTTCGTCATATTCCTCGGGCTTGATGACGTGGGCTGCCACCTTGGCCAGATCAGAGCCCAAGGAGCGGGGCGATGCTTGCTTGCTCGCGGTCATTGGCTTTCCTCATGCTAAAGACGTGGCGATCCGCGCCACGCGGTGTGTAGCCGATGACAACCATCCTGTCGCGCAACATTCCGAAGCAGATGATCCGCTTCTCGCCATAGTCCTGGCGGACGTCCTCGGTTTCGAAGTGCGGTCCTTCAAAGACGAACTTCGCGTCTTTGAAGTCGAGCGATCGCTCGGCGAGGGTTTTGGAACGCTTGTCTGGGTCGTAACTGATCGGCACATGGTTAGTGTATTTACAAAAACCATCTTGCACAATAGGTGGGGCTGGCCCGCAATCTCGAGGCTCAGGCCTAAGCCTTGGCCGTCGATCTTTTGGGTGCGTGAGGCTGAGCTGCGATAAAAGCGGTCGAAGGCTTTGGCTTCTAAGGACCTGCGCGCATAGGGGGCCATACACCTCAAGACATGATTGCGCGCCTTTTCAAATCATTTTTTGATACGAAAGCACGAGCGAATTTCCCAAACCTCAACGCCCACTGCCGCGCGAGACCTGATCGAGCTGGAACGGCTGGGGCTGCTCAAAAGATACGGTGGCGGGCGCTCGACGCGGTATTACCCGGCGATTGAAGGATGGGCCGAGGATGATGCCAAGTTGGCCAAAGCGAGCGTTAAGTCCTAGAAGCCACCGCCATCAAAGGCGCCCGCAGCCTGGCACAAACCACATTCGGCTCCGTGCCCGTCCCCTTGCGCGCAGCCGTCAGCGTCAACTCCCCGCCGTGCAAATGCGCAATCTCGCGGCACAGGCTCAAACCCAGGCCCTGACCGTCGATCTTTCGGGTACGTGAGGCGGAGCCGCGATAAAAGCGGTCGAAGGCTTTGGCTTCTTGCTCGGGGGTGAAGTCTTGCGCGGGGTTCTCCAGCGTCAAAGTCAGCCAGCCGCTGGCTGCACGTAACTGAAAGTGGACCCAGCCACCGCTGACGTTGTAGTTGACGGCGTTGGTGAAAAGGTTGTGCACCAGTTGGCGCACCAATTGGCTGTCGCAATGCCAGGTGATGCCGGGCGCTATGTCGGCAGTCACTTTCAGGCTCGGCTCAAAGCCTTCCACATCGCTCACCAGTTCTTGCATCCACTCGCTCAGATCCAGCGGCTCCAGCGTCAAATGCAGAGCTTCGGCATCCACGCGGGACAGCAGCAGCAATTTGTCAGTCACGCCCACCAAGCGCGATATTTCGTCTTCAATCACGCGCAGTTGCACTTGGGTGTCTGATCCCGCAGGCAAGGCGTCGATGGCTTGCTCCACGTGGCCGCGCAAGATGGTCAGGGGCGTGCGCAGCTCGTGCGAGGCATCAGCAGCAAAGCGCTGCGATTGCATGAAGCTGGCGTGCAGCCTGCCGCGCAAGTCGTCAAAGGCGGCCATCACGCCGCTGAACTCCCGGTAAGGGTTGGCAAGGCTCACCGGCCGGTCCAGGTTGCTGGAGCTGAAGGCCGTGATGGTGTTTTGCATTTGCCGCAGCGGCGTCATCAACTGCTCCATCATGACCCAGGTCATGCCGACGATGCCCAAGAAGGTGAGCGGCACCACGTAGATGAAGATCCAGTCGCGCATGTCCCAAATCTTGTGCAAAAAGCCGCTGATGTTGTCATCACGCACCAGCACCACCACATTCGTAGCGCTTGTCCCGGCCACCTCTACCGAAGGTTGATGCGCACGGTACAAAAGCCAACGCGTCGTGTCTTGCACCATCTCTGCGCGTTGCAAGCCTGTGGCGCCGTCAATCGCGGCCGCTTGCCAGTCGATGGCGCTGCGGTCCGCCAGCAGCTTCCCGCAGATCGGCGGCTGCAGGGCATAGTTGTACGCTTGGCCGCTCAGCGAACATGCCGTCAGGTCGAGCGCCAGATGCTCAAAAAATACCTGCTCGGTTGCGCCGCGCGCGCAGCGCCGAAAGGCCGACTGTCCCTGACGGCCTTCGTCATCGCAACGGGCCAGGACCAGCGCCATGCCAGTCTCCACCGCCTCCATCACGTAATCGCTAGACAGCTGATGGCTGACAAAACGGTTGGCACCAACGATCAGCACGAGGGCGATCAGGGTCCGCGCCAACAGGCGGTTGCGCAGCGACTTGATCATGCGGCGTCCTGCCCTTGAATGCGGTAACCCACGCCGCGCACGGCCTCGATGGGGAAGTCTTTGTCTTCTGGCTTCGCCGTCGCAGGCGTCAGTTTTTTGCGCAGACGCTGAATGCACACGTCCACCACATTGGTCTGCGGATCAAAGTCAATGCCCCAGACTTGCTGAAGAATTTGCCGACGCGAAAAGATGTGGCCGGGGGATCGCATCAGGTATTCCAGCAGGCTGAACTCGCGCTGGCTTAAAACCACCGCTGTGCCCTGCCAGTGCGCCAGCCGGCTGACCCGGTTCAAGGACAAACCCGAGACACTCAAGACCTGCGACACCTCGCCCCGCCGCCGGGCCAGCAAGGCCTTGACGCGTGCAATCAACTCTTCAGTGAAAAAGGGCTTGGGCAGGTAGTCATCAGCGCCGCTTTCAAAGCCCTTGAGCCGGTCTGGCAAGTCCCCGTGTGCGCTGAGCATGATCACCGGCGTGACTACGCCTTGCTGGCGCGCCTGCGCCAGCAAGGCCAGGCCGTTCAAACCGGGCAGCATGACGTCGAGCACCACCAGGTCATGCGCGCCTTGCAACACCGCCCGCAAACCGGCCTCGCCATCAGCGACATGCGTGACGCCAAAGCCTGCCGCCTGCATGCCTTGCGCGACAAAGTCGGCAATGCGCGGCTCATCTTCAATCAACAAAATTTGCACCGCTGCCCTGCATCCAATCAGAAAAGAGGTGGCAGCATAGTCGAGCAAAACACATTCAAATGAAATACTTGAATTCGGTTTTGCCAATGATTGCCGGCGCGACATTGAACGCCGGATCGGCAGCTGTGGTGGGCTGACCGCAGTTTGATTACGGTTCCGTAATAGAGGCCGTGCAGCCTGGTGGAAGTGCACCGAAAAGATGAGCTGCGTGTCAAAGTCAGCAATCACAAATTTCGTTGCAGCCGTCTCAAGCGCTCCGCCGGCTCTTGCGCTGCCGAGCCCTCCCCACTTGGATCCCATGAGCACCCGAAGAATCAGGATTGCCGTCTTTGGCAGTTTTTACCGTGGCTATTTCCTGCTGGCTGAATTGCTGCACGGGCCTTTGAAAGATCGTTTTGAAGTGGTGGGCGTCGCCACCGACGACGCACAGCAAAGCTACGTCAGCGCGAGCAAGCGCGTGTGGCAGTACGCCCACAGCGAGGCTGAAGAAAGCATGGTCGAAGACCTGGCTGCCGACCACGGCTTGCCGGCTTACAAGGGCCGAGTCAAAGACGCCGCGTTTTACGAACTGTATGAAAACCAGTGGCAGCCCGACCTGTCGATCACGGCGACGTTTGGGCAGCGCATTGATGCGCGCCTGTTTGAATTTCCAAAGCACGGGTTTTTCAACATCCATCCCTGCACTGAAGACGGCTGGCCATCCAAATACGCAGGACCCAACCCCTTTCAGGCCCTGAAGGACGACGGACACCGCTACACCACAGCGGCGCTGCATCGCGTTGACGCGGGCTTTGACACGGGCGAGCTGATGGCCATGTCGCCCCGCATCCCCATGCCACCAGACGCCAGCGTGGTCGACATGCACAAGATCACCTCGCCCGTGATTGCGAAGTTTGCAGTGCCCGAGTTGGTCAAGCTGGCGGCCATCAGCAATGCCGCGGCGGTGGCAGCATGATGCGCCGCCTGTTGAAGTCGGCGCGATATGCGGTTGCCACTGCCATGCTGGCGGTGGTCGCCATGGCTTTACCAACGCTAGCCAGCGCCGAAGGCGGCTTGGTGCGCGTGCCTGACGGACGCCTGCTGGCACCTGACATCGCCCGCATCATCTTGCGCGGTGAACTCATCGTGGCCGTGCTGAGCAAAGACACACCGCCTTTCGTTTTCGTCAAAGACGGCGTGCTGAGCGGCGTGGACATCGACCTGGTGCAGCAAGTCAGCGACGAACTCAAAGTGCCGATCCGCTTTGACCGCACAGCCAAGACCTATGACGAAGTGGTACAGCTGGTGGCCACCGGCCAGGCTGACCTGGGCGTGAGCAAGCTGGCGCGCACGCTCAAGCGCGCGCAGTACGTGATGTTTTCCAACCCCTACATGCGGCTGGAGCATTCGCTGCTGATCAACCGCCTGGCCTTTGCCAAGGTGGCCCGAGAGCAGTCCGTGACGCAGGCGGTGCGCAGCTTCAACGGCACCATCGCCGTGCTCGCCGGCTCAGCCTGGGAAGAGTTTGCGCGCCGCAACTTCACCAAGGCCACGGTGGTGCCCTACCCCACCTGGGCCAAATGCATTGAGGCCGTGAAAAAAGGCGAGGTGGTGGCCGCTTACCGCGACGCCATCGAGGTCCGCACCATCATGCAATCAGACCCAAGCCTGGCGCTCAACTTGCGCACCGTCAGCTTCAGCGACCTGCAATCCATGCTCAGCGTCATGGTCGGCTCGCGCGACGTGGTGCTGCAGTCCTTCGTCAATGAAATTGTTTCGAACCAGGCTGAAAAGCTCACCGTGAGCGCCTTGCTCAAGCAAATGAAATGACAAGCTCCCCCGTGCGTACCTCGCGCCTTCTGCGCTTTAAAACTTTTGCCAGCAGCCCGTGGACCGTTTTGGCCTGCGTGCTGTCAGGCGGCTTTCTGGGCTGGGCCGCGCCCGCCTTCTCTCAAAACCTGGCCGTGGTCGGCACGGTCTATGTTGACTTGCTCAAAATGATCGTGCTGCCCTTCATGGTGTCAGCGGTCATCTTCAGCCTGCAAAAGTTGTTCAAGGACGGCGACGCCGGCGAAGTGCTGGGCCGTGTGGTGGTGGTCTTTTTAGTGCTGTCCGTCTTGGCTGCGCTGGTGTCGGCGGCCGGCACGCTGGCCATCCAGCCGGGCGGTGAAATGACCGCCGAGTCGCGCATGGCCCTGGGCAATCTGGTGGGCGCAGACACCGACAGCAGCAACACCGACATGGCCTTTCGCGACGTCGAGGCACCGCCCAAGGCGCTGGACTTGCAAGACGTTTTTTCGTCACTCATTCCGTCCAACATCTTTGCATCGCTGGCCAATGGCGAAACCTTGAAGGCCCTGGTCTTTGCGCTCCTTTTTGGCTTTGCGGTGGGCCAGGTGCCGGGCCGCTTGTCTGAAGGCCTGAGCCAGTCGCTCGAAACCATTTACCACGCCTGCCAGACGCTGACGCGCTGGGTCAACCTGCCTGTGCCCCTAGTGCTGGTGTGCATGACGGCCAGCCAGATCGCCAACACCGGCTTGGAGCCGCTGTACACCATGATGGGCTTCGTGCTGGCGTTTCTCGCCATCAGCGCGCTGCTGCTGGCCCTGGCCATCGCAGTGCTCAGCCAACGCGCGCGCCAGCCCTACAGCGTGGCGCTCAATGCCATGCGCGACACCTTCACGCTGGGTGTCGCCACCAACAACAGCTCAACCTGCATGCCCGCCATGGTGGACGGCTTGGTGGAGCACCTGAACTTCGCCCGCTCGCGCGTGGAGTTGCTGGTGCCTTTGAGCGTGTCGCTGCTGCGCATGGGCGCCATTGCGTACTACGTGTGCGCCGCGCTGTTTGTCGCCGCGCTTTATGGCCGCCCGTTGACCGCGTTTGATGTCGTGCTGGTCGTCGGCGTGTCCGTGCTGTCGGGCTTTGCCTCGGCCGGCATGGCTGGCATTTTGACCATCTCGCTGGTGGGCACGGTCTGCAGCTACCTGGGCCTGCCCTTTGAGGCGGCCTTCATCTTGTTCGTCGCCGTGGACCCGATCTGCGCCATGGCCCGCACCACCGTCACCGTCATTGGCAGCTGCGCAGCGGTGGCCCTCGTTTGTCCCAAGCCTTCTACTTTTTCACAACCCAAGGAAAGCACATGAACATCACTTTGAAGAACACGGCCATTGCAGCCGCCATGGGCCTGGCCCTGGCGCTGAGCACCAGCGCTGCCCTGGCCCAGGCCAACACGGGTAGCCGCATGACCAGCCAAGCGTATCAAGCCGCAGAGCAAGCACGGGCACAAGCCGGTCAAGCTCAAGCCAAGGCTGAGGAAATGAGCACCGCCGTAGTCAACGCTCACAAGGCCGACCTCGACAACATGCTCAAGGACATGGCCAAGGTCAATTCCAAAGACGTGGCTGTGGGCTACGAGGGCTACCTGAACTCGCAGATCAACGCCTACGTGAACAACCACAAGCGCCTCAATGCTGCGATCCCCAGCGTGGGCATCGCCAAGCGCATGGGCAAGTTCAACCCCGACATGCGCAATGCGGTGGATGCGATCAACGCACTCAACGACAAGCAATACACCCAAGTGGCAGCCGAGATGGACCGTATCGAAAAGCTCCACCCCAACCTGAAAAAGCAGTTCGACATCTTGCGCGACCTGAACGACTGAACGCCAGTCAGGCACAGCAAACCTTTTTAAGAACAACCCGAAAGCTCACATGAACATTCGCTTTATCTCGGCCGCCGTCATCACGGCCCTGGCCCTGCCCCTGGCCGCTCTGGCGCAGTCCGGCAGCGTCGGCAGCACACAAACCGTTGGCGTGTCCAACACCACCAACCTCGGTAACGGCGGCTACAACACGGCGGAATGCAGCGCCACCACTGGCGCCAGCGCCAGCGGCACCGTGACCAACAACAACGTCTCGGGCGGCGGTACCGTCGGCTCTGTGGTCGGTTGCACCAACACCATCGGCTACGCCAACCCCTACGCCTACGCCAGCCTGGAAACGGGTTGCCAAAGCGGCACCGTCGCCACCGGCGAAGGCTCTGCCGGCGCCAATGGCCTGATGGTCTGCGCTGACGTGAGCACTGGCACATCGTGCAGCGCAACCGTGGGCACAGGCACGACCAGCCAATACGGCGGCGCAGGCAGCTCAGCCGGTGTGGGCGCAGGCGGCGAAGGTGCTGGCCTGTGCGGCGGCATGACCTTCACGGCAGGTGTGGCGTCCATCGCGATGTGCGGCACACTGGCCTTTCAAGTGGGTGTGGACCTCTGCGTCAACGGCAGCGTGAACTACGGCAACATCATCAACCGTGCCGAGCCTTTTGCATCGCGCGCCGTGGCCCAGGCGGCCAAGTGCGCTGCCTCTGGCACCGCGGCCAACCAGTGCGTGTTCACCACGGGCGACCTGATGGCCAACGCGGCCGCGCCTTACTACAAGCGCACCGCAGCGTTTTTTGACAGCAACAAAAAGTTCGCCGTCAACGAAGCCAAGGCCGTCTGGAACGACGCACGCTCGGTCAAATACCGCGGCACCAACTACGCCAAGTCCGCCGTCAAGTACGCTGGTAACGACCTGAAGAACACCAGCTACAACGCTGCGGGCAATGTGGTCAACGCGTCCAACCAGCTGGTGGACACCGGCGCCGTCGCCGCTGCGGCCATTGCTGGCGGCGCCGCCGGCATCAGCAAGACCGTGGTCAAGTCACTGGGCGGCATGGGCCGAGACACCAACAATGCTTTTGGTGGCATGGGCAACGCCGGCAAAGACTTGAGCAAAGGCTTTGGCAAATCCCTGGGCAACGCCGGCAACAGCGTTGGCAACGCCGCAGCCAACACGGGCAATGCAATCGTCAACACCGGCAAAGACCTGGGCAACACCGCAGCCAACACCGGCAATGCAGTCGCCAACACCGGCAAGGACGCGGGTAACGCGATTGCCGACACAGGCAAAAGCGCTGGCAATGCTGTGTCCAAGACCTTCAAGAAGATCAAGTGCTGCTGATCAGCGCCTGACTTTTCTTAAGTAAGAAGTCCCTCGGGGCCGCAGCGCAATGTCGTTGCGGCCCCTTTGTCACTACTAAGCCACTACCAAGGAGTGCTTTTTATGCGATCGATTTGCCATTGGCGTGCAGCCCTGCATGCGCTGTGCCTGCTGGGCGCGCTGGCAGCGGTGCCCGCCGCACAGGCGCAGTGGCAGGGGCAGGACGCAGACAACTTTCATGACAAGCTGATGCAGCTGGGCGCCGGCCCTGAAGGCGGCTCCTTTGGGCCGATTGGCAACACCTTGTGCGACACCTTGAACGAAGCGCGCAAAACAACGCTGGTGCGCTGCGTTCCGCTGCGCTCGGCGGGTTCGGTGTTCAATATTTACGCAGTGGCCAATGGCTCGCTGCAACTGGGCATGGGCCAGGAAGACCTGGTGGCAGAAGCCTTCGCCAGCCCCAGCGCCAAGGGCGGCAAAGACCTGCGCGCCGTGGCCCTGCTGCACAACTCGCCCATCGGCATCATTGTGCGCAAAGCCTCCGGCATTACCGAACTCTCGCAGATCCGCCAAGGCGTGGTCAACAAAGGCAACAAGGGCTCGGGCATCTATGCCAACGCCACGGCCGTGCTCAAGGCATTGCAACTTGAAGAACAAGACCTGGCCGGCGTCACCTTTTTGCCCAACCCTGAATTCGAACGTGCGTTTTGCGAAGGCAAGGTCGATGTGATCATCAATGCGCTCGCGCATCCGTCTGCTTTGTACCGCCGGCTGCGCGCTTGCGGCGGTGAGTTTTTGGACATCCCGCCCGAGGTGATGAAACGCATGATGACGGACAACGACTGGTTGCGACCCATGGACATTGCAGCCGGCATGTACGACCCGGCCCAGGCTGAAGTCAAGACGCTGGGCATGCGCAACCTTTTGATCGCGAATGCAGACGTTGACGAAGAAGCCATCTTTCGCGTGACGCAGCTCATTCATGCCAAGTCAAAGTCCATGCAAAAGGCTCAGCCCTATTTGGCCAGCATGCGGCCTTTGCGCAGTGACGACCTGACGTCCATCGCTGTGCCCCTTCACCCCGGCGCCTTGCGCTCCTTGCAGGTCCGAAAGCCATGAGCCCGTCCTACGCTGTTGACCGAATGTCTCGCCGTTTCACCTTGCCCAAACTGCTCAAGACCTTGCCCGCCCGGGCATTGCTTTTGTCTGCCGCCCTGATGGCGCCCACCGCCGGGCCTTGGGCCGCCGCGCCGCAGGCAGCGCCCAGCGTGGCCGAAGTCATGCGCGCCTTGCGCCCTGACCTGGAACGCGCGGCTGACACCGAGTCGCTCGCGCGCGCCACCAAGGCTTTGCAGCTGGCTTCGGAGTTGAAGCTGCCGCAAGCCAGCAAAGCCATCAACGAGGCTTTGCAGCTGGACGCCCGCAACTCGTATCTGCATTTTTTCAATGGCCTGATTTATCACCTGCAAGCGCGCCAAGGCGACACCGACAAAACCACGACCGCGATTGAGGGCTACCAGCAAGCCATTCGCTTTGACCCGAACAACTGGATCGCGCACGAGTTTTTAGGCTTGGCTTTTGTCGAGCAGCGGCAGTACGGCCGCGCCCAGACGGCGTTTGCCGAAGTGCTGCTGTCCAAGCCTGACGACAACGAAGCCTTGCTGCGCATGATGGCTGCGTCGTACATGGCCGGAGACGCCGCCACGGCTTGCACCATGGCTGACCGTATTGCGGGCTTGCCAAAGCAGGGCGACTCACAAGGCTCCTCCTTTGTGCGAGCCAGCATCTCGGTGTACGCCGCGTGCGCCGAGTTCGACAAGGCCGCCGTGCAGCGCGAGCTGTTCAAAGCCAGTGCAACGGGCGACCAACTCAGCTGGACAGACCAGCGCGTGGGCAACTGGCGCGCTTTTCATAAAAGCCGCGAGGGCAAAGACGCCAGCAACGACAAATCGCGTCCGCCGGCCATGGTCAAGACGCAGTTCATGGGCGGCGGTGGGGGCAATCAGTTTCAACAGGGGCAAGGCGGCTTTGGCATGGGCCAGCAAGGCCAATCACCGAACCAGGCACCTTCTTCAGGCGAAACGCGCATGGTGCTGGTGGACGTGGTGATGGTGCGCACCGAAGACTCGGTGAGCACCAGCAAGGGCGTGAACTTACTCAGTGCGCTGAGCCTGCAATTTGGCTCGACCAGCGCCGCTGCTTTCAGCCGCACTTTCATGCAGGGCTCTGACGGCGAATCGTCCACCATGTTGACGCGCGCCATCACCATTCCGGCGCTGGCCTACTCGCTCAACATCGCCAACGCCAACAGCAACCTCAACGAAGTGCTGGCACGACCCACGCTGGCTGCGCTGGAAGGCCTGCGCTCAGAGTTCTTTTCAGGCACGGTGCTGAACGCGGCTGTGGTGTCGGGCGGAAGTGGTTTGTCAGGCAGTGCGGTGTCGATTGAAAAGCGTTACGGCGTCAAGCTCACGGTGCTGCCGCAGATTCTGGACAAAGGCATGATCAAGCTGTCCATCGATGCGTCCCGCACCTTCTTGAAGCCGCCCAGCTCAGACATCGGCTTTACCTACAAGCTGGAGATTTCGGAAATATTGGCCAACGCCAACGTGGTGATGCGCATGGGCGACACCTTGATCCTGGGTGGCTTGAGCGAAAAAGAAAGCACGACCAACCGCGACGGCGTGCCCGGCCTGCAAGACGTACCCGGCTTTCAGTACCTTTTTTCCAAGCAGTCCAAGACCGACTACCAAAAGTCGGTGCTGATTTTGATCACGCCGCGCCCGGCCAACTACACCTGGCTGTCCGAAGAATCCAAGGCTGAGTTCGCGCGCAATCCGGACGATCCTTTCACGCCCAGCCTGGACGTGCTGCGTGCCCGCTACAGCGACTGGTTCAAGCCCTACCCCAACCTGGCCTCGGTGTTTCACCACCTGAACGCGGCCGACCTGTACCGCGAGTTCAGAACCGGTGACGTGACCCTGGAAAGCTGGGACCGCGCCAACACCACCGGCTCGCGCCTGCGGCAGGCGCTGGGCTTTCTTTACTACTGATGCGAAGCCTCTTTATGCGCCCACCTCTTTTTGACAAGCCACTGCGCGCGTCGCTTTTTGCCATGGCGGCTTGCCTGCTGGCAAGCACTGCCTGGGCTGGCGATCCGCTGGAGTTCGCGCGCTTTTTAAAGGGTCAAGCCTGCCCACGTTGCGACCTGCGCTACGAGAACGCAGCCCGCAACGTGGCCCAAGGGGTGGACCTGCGCGGCGCCTACATGTTCAACATCAACCTTTACAGCGCAAGGCTGAACCGCGCCTTGCTCGAGAGCGCCAACTTGCAAACCGCCAACCTGGAGCGGGTGGACTTGTCCGGCGCACGGCTAGACCGTGCCACGCTGTCGGCGGCAACGCTCACCGGCGCCACATTGATCGGTGCGTCCATGCAGCAAGTGGTGGCACGCGACGCCAACTTTGACGCGGCAGACCTGTCCAACGCCGACCTGTCAACGGCTGACATGCGCGGCTCCAGCTTCATCTCTGCCTTTGCTGAAATGGCCAACTTCATGAGCGCGGACTTGCGCTATACCAACTTCAGCCGCTTGCAGGGCGGCGGCGCGCAGTTCATGAACGCCAACTTGATGGGGGCCAATCTGTCTGGCGCACGCTTGCCGTCTGTCGACATGCGGCGCGCCTTGATGTCGTTCACCAATTTTTCGGGCGCGCATCTGGCGTATTCGAACTTGACCGGCGCGGTGCTGCGCGATGCCAATTTTCAAAAGGCTGACTTGACCGGCGTGAACCTGTCGAACGCCGACCTTCAAAACGCTGACCTGACAGGTGCGGAAATGGGCAGCACCTTGCTGGAAGGCGCCAACACCTGCGGCGCCAAATTGCCAGCCGGCTACACCGCCACGCCCTGCTAAAGACAGGCCTTCAGTCCTGCACTTTGCCGCGCAAGCTTTTGATGCTGGAGCGCTGGCTTTTGCCCTCCAGCCGCCGCTGCTTGGACCCATACGTTGGCTTGGTCGCACGCCGCGCCTTGGGCGGCACGGCAATGCTGTCCACCACTTCTTGCAGGCGCGCCAGGGCGTCGGCGCGGTTCATCTCTTGGGTGCGGTGCTGCTGGGCCTTGAGCACCAGCACGCCCTCTTGCGTGATGCGGCTGTCGTTCAGGGCCAGCAGCCGGGCCTTGATTTCATCGGGCAGTGAGGACGCTGGAATATCAAAGCGCAGGTGCACCGCGCTGGACACCTTGTTGACGTTTTGCCCACCCGCACCTTGTGCGCGGATGGCGCTGATTTCGACCTCGCGTGGGTCGATGGGGTAGAGCGGGGATTTGGTCATGCGCGATGGTTCCTGAATCAGGCGTTCAGGGAAAGCACAGGCGGTAGCAGCGGCGCAGGCCTGCAGGAGCCGGGACTTCTTCAAAGCTGCCGCCGTGGACTTCGGCAATGCGCAGGATCACCTGATGACCCAAGCCCAGGCCCAGGCCCAAACCCTGCATCGCTTTTTCAGGTCCAAGGTTTTGAGTAGGGGCATGCAGGCCAACTTGTCGAGGGCCGTCACAAACCTGAAGGCACTTCTGAGGCGAATCGGGCAAGGCGCTGACCTGCACGTCGATCAGGCTGTGCGCAGGCGCATGGGCCATCGCGTTTTCAAGCAAGTTGCGCAGGGCAATCTCTATCAACACCGGATGGCCTTGCACCAGCACGGGCGGGGCGTCTTCAGCACCGGCAAAGCCAAGCTCATGGCCGGCCAGGTCGGCCGCTGGCACATGCTCGGCAATCACGCGCCGGGCCAGCGCGGCCAGGTCCACGGGCACGGCGTCTTCGTCCAGCTTGGCGCGGCCTGCGCGGGCCAGGGCCAGCAAGTGGGTCAGCACCTGATTGGCGCGGCGCGCTTCGGCCTGCACTTGTTCCAGCGCGGCCTGCTGGTGCGGCGCGTTGATTTGCTGGCGCAGTTCTTCCAGGCGCAGGCCCAGGGCGGTCAAAGGCGTGCGCAGTTCATGCGCAAAGGTGTCCGCCAGTTGCCGCTCGCGCACCAAGGCCTGGTCGTACTTGCTGACCAGGCGGTTGATGGCGTCCACCGCGGCGCGCAGTTCTTCATGCCGCGACTTGGCGGCCAAGGGCCTGGGGTGTTGCACCTCCAGGGCGTGCACTTCGCTTGAAAGTTCCCGCAAGGGCTGCAAACCGCGGTGAATCGCCAGACCCAGGGCCAACAGCATCAAAGGCAGCAACCACCAGGCAGGCTCGCCGATCTGCGCGGCAATGTCGTCACCCAGGTCATCGCGGTCACGTTCTGAAATCAAGACCATCACGCGGCGGTTTTCAGCGTCGTCCCAGCGCGTGAAGGTGCGCCAAGCCTGGCCGTTTGGCCCCAGATTCATGAGGGCAAAGCCGTCCGGCGAATCAAAATCCATCTCGGGTGGCCGACCGATGCGGCTCAGCACTTCACCCTTGCGGTTCCAGATGATGGCGCTCAAGGACTGCTGGTATTCATGCGCCTTCAAGACCCGCCTGCCCCCCAGAGGCGGCGCAAGCACGGCGCCCTCGCTGCTGCCCGCGCCGTCCTGCGGCAGCAGCAAGGCCGCTACCGTGGCCAAGTGCCCGTCCGTCAGCTCATCGGCTTCGTGTTGCCCGGCCCGGTAGCCAAGGAACACAAAGATGGCCCAGAGAAGAATCAGCGTGCCCAGGGCCCAGGTGAGCAGGTGGCGCGTGAGTGTGGGGCTGCGGCTCATGCCGGCTCCCCCGGCACGTGGTAGCCCACGCCGCGCACGGTCTTGATCACCCGCTCGCCCAGTTTGCGGCGCAGGTGGTGCACATGCACTTCGATGGCGTTGCTGTCCAGGGCTTGGTCCCAGTTGTAAAGCCGCGTCTCGATCTGCCCTTTGGACAGCACACGCGGACTGGCCTCCAGCAAGGCCAGCAGCACATCAAACTCGCGTGCCGACAACTCGACGGGCCGCCCGGCCTGCTGCACGGTGCGTGCGGCTGGGTCCAAATGAATATCTTGCCAGTCGAGCGTGGCCGTCGCCCGCCCGAGGGCGCGTCGGTGCAAGGCCCGCAGCCGGGCCGCCAGCTCGTCCAGGTTAAAGGGCTTGGTCAAATAGTCGTCAGCGCCCAGGTCCAGGCCCGCAATGCGGGCACTCACCTGGTCCCGAGCGGTCATGATCAGCACAGGCGTGGCCGCGTCCGGCAGGCCAGGGCCGGTGCTCTGGCGCAGGCGGCGCAGCAGGTCAGAGCCATCGCCATCTGGCAGGCCAAGGTCGAGCAGCACAACGTCAAAGGGTTCGGCCGTCAGGGCTGCCCAGGCCCGCGCCAGCGTGCCAGCCCGGTCCACCGCCCAGCCAGCCCTTTGCAGGTGGCTGGCCAGGCTGCTGGCAATGCCTTCATCGTCTTCAACCAAGAGTGCGCGCATGTGGGGATTGTCGCGCCCCTTGAGTCGGCATTAAGCGGTTATGGGCGGCCTTAAGGCTGCCTTAATGTGGCAGCTCGACCATGGCGGCATGACATCCAGCCATGCGCCCGCCTTGCCCGAGCCAACGACCGATGTGCAGGCAAGCCCTGCAGCGAGCGCGTCCGGCATGCCCTTGGCGTTCTGGACCATCGTGGCCCTGCTGGCTGTGGTGCTTTGGGATTTGATCGGCGCGGACATGGCCATGGCGCGCTGGGCGGGCGACGCCAACGGCTTTGCCCTGCGCCACCATTGGTTCTTCAGCGGCGTGGCCCATGACGGTGCCAAGCGCCTGTCATGGGCTTTGGTGCTGGCCTTGTGCGCGGCGGTGTGGTGGCCCGTCGGGCCGCTCAGGCAATTGACCGGCAGCCGGCGGCTGCAGCTGGCCCTCACGCCCTTGATCGCTGGCTTGTCGGTCACGCTGTTCAAGGCCTTCAGCCTGACCAGCTGCCCCTGGGATTTGCATGAATTTGGTGGGGTGGCGCGGTACTGGAGCCACTGGAATTTTTTGCCGGACGGCGGCTCAGGCCGCTGCTTTCCGGGCGGACATGCCGCGCATGGCTTTGCCATGCTGGCGGGCTATTTCGTGTTTCGCCACGCCAACCCGACCTTGGCCAAACGATGGTTGTGGAGTGCGCTGCTGGCCGGTTTGCTGCTGGGCCTGGCCCAGCAATGGCGCGGCGCGCACTTCATGAGCCACACGCTGTGGGCGGCTTGGCTGTGCTGGCTGTTGCTCTGGGCAATGGACGGGATTTGGCCCAAGTTTGAAGCCGCATTAAAGCGCCGCGACAATCTCAACAATAAGAAGCTGCCTTGAAGCACCACATGACTCATTCCCTCCGACGACTTTTTCAGCCCACCAAGCCTGGTGTTTTTCGCCGCGGCTACTCGGCCACCTCAGTCGTGGTGGCGGCCAGCGCGTGGATGGCCAGCGTGTGCAACCTGGCACTTTGGCGCGAACTGGGTGCCTTGGGCCTGCTGCAAGGCTTTGCCGGCTGGGGCATGGCCGTGGCCATGGGGATCATGATGGCGGCTGTACTGACGGCGATGATGAGCCTCTTGGCCTGGGGCCGAAGCGTCAAGCCCGTGATCATCGTGATGTTGGTCATGAGCGCACTGGCAAGCTACTTCATGCTGGCCTACGGCGTGGTGATTGACCCCGGCATGATCACCAATACGCTGCAGACCGATGTGCATGAGGCAACAGCGCTTTTCAGTCCCTGGCTGATCGTCAGCCTGGTCTTGCTGGCGCTGCTGCCGGGCGCGGTGGTGTGGCGGGTGCGCCTGACAGCGGTGCCCTGGCCGCGCCAGGCCCTGCGCAACCTGGGCACAGCAGCAGCGGCCCTGGCGCTGGCCGTGCTGGTGGCCCTTGCGGCCTTTCAACCACTGTCGTCGAGCATGCGCAACCACCGGCACTTGCGCTACCTCATGAACCCGCTCAACAGCGTGTGGGCTCTGGGCCGCGTGGCCAGCGAGCCCTTTCGACGCGACAACAAGGACTTAGAGGCCATCGGCCTGGACGCGCAAGCACCGCCCGCGTCGAAGCGGCCACCGCTGCTGGTGCTGGTGTTGGGCGAGACGGCGCGCTCAGCCAACTTCTCCCTCAACGGCTATGCCCGGCCCACCAACAGCGAGCTTGAAAAACGCGGCGTGATCAGCTTTGGCAATGCCTGGTCTTGCGGCACCAGCACGGCTGCGTCAGTGCCTTGCATGTTTTCGCAAATCGGTCGCGAAGGTTTTGCAGACCGGCCGCGCAACCAGGAAAACGTGCTCGACGTCTTGCAGCGCGCCGGCCTGGCCGTGATGTGGATAGACAACCAGTCAGGTTGCAAGGGCGTGTGCGAGCGCATCCCCAACGTCAATGTGTCGGCCAGCAAGCACCCCACGCTTTGCGCCAGTGGTGAATGCCTGGACGGCGTCATGCTTGAAGGCCTGGACGAGCGCATCAAGAGCCTGCCCGCAGAGCGGCGCGCGCGCGGCACGGTGCTGGTACTGCACACCATGGGCAGCCATGGGCCAGCGTATTCCAAGCGCTCGCCGGCAGACGCCAAAAAATTCTTGCCCGAATGCACTACCGTCAATTTGCAGGACTGCAGCAAGGAAGGCTTGATCAACGCCTATGACAACTCCATTGTTTATGCCGACCAAGTGCTGGGCGCCACCATCGACTGGCTCAAAAAGCATGAAGCCGAACACGACACAGCCATGATTTACCTGTCAGACCACGGCGAGTCGCTGGGAGAGAAAAACATTTACCTGCACGGCATGCCTTACGCCATCGCCCCTGAAGTGCAAAAGAAGATTCCGTGGATCACCTGGCTGTCGCCGGGCTTTGCCAAGTCACGCAATTTGCAGACCGATTGCCTGCGCGGGCGTGCGCAGCTTGAAGTCACGCATGACCATCTGTTTCACTCCCTGCTGGGGCTGATGCACGTCAAGACGCAGGTGTATCAAAGCGGCAAAGACGCTTACGATGCCTGTATTCAAACTGCGCAGCGAAGCCACTGATGACCGATCACGAAGCCATGAATGCACCCGCCAATCCGCAAAAACTGCGCACGGGTTTCACACGCATCTTTTTTGCCGGCGGCTACTCCATCGCCGGGCTCAAGGCCGGCTGGCATGAAACCGCCTTCAGGCAAGAGGCCTTGCTGGCCATGGTGATGACCCCGGCCGCTTTTTGGTTGGGCCGCAGCTGGGTAGAGACGGTGGTGCTGCTGGCCACTGTCGTGCTGGTGCTGGTGACGGAGCTGCTCAACACCGGCATTGAAAGCGCGATTGATCGCGTGGGGCCGGATTGGCACGCGCTGTCCAAGCGGGCCAAAGACTTGGGCAGCGCGGCCGTGCTGCTGAGCCTGCTGCTGTGTGCCGGTGCCTGGGGCTCAGCGCTGGCCTTGCGCTGGCTGGTTTGATCCAACGCTTTAGATCAAACCCTTTTCCTTCAGGATAGCTCCCGCCACCGAAAACGCGTGGTTGGCCGCCGGCACACCGCAGTAAATCGCGGCCTGCAAAATCACTTCCTTGATGTCGTCGGGCGTGAGCCGCGACTCGGGCGGGCCGTCCAGGCCGGCACGCACATGCAGCGCGAATTCTTCATAAGCCTTGAGCGCGATCATGGTGGACAGCACCATCAGACGGCGCGTCTTGTCGCCAAAAGCTTCGCGGCCCCAGACCTCATTCCACGCGTAACGGGTGATCAGGTTCTGGAATTCGCCGTTGAAGTCGTTGACGTTGACCAGCGATTTATCGACCCAGGCATTGCCCAACACGCGGCGGCGATTCACCATGCCGCTGGCGTAGTCTGCGGCGCGGCCATCTTGGCCGCTTGCGCTGGCGGGAGCTTCTTTGCTTGTCATTGAGCAACTTTCTGTTGGGCAGTCAGCGCAGCGGGCACTGGCGATGCGAAAACACTCTTGAGAGCCGCGATCTGTGTGCGAGCAAGCAGCGCCGCGTTTTCGGCCAAGGCCGGGCTGAACCATTCTTCAGCCGCGTCAGCCGGCAGGGCCGAACGCAAAGTTTCGAGGTTGGCCCGCATGCGCGCTGCATCGACCTGCAAGCCCGGCAAGGCTTGCGCCATGGCGCGTGCGCTGCCGTGGGCCGACATCATGAGGCCAGCCCATTCGGCCAGCTCGGCCTGCCAGTTGCCCAGTGCGCGTTCGTGCTCTTGCGGCATGGTGGCCAGCAGCGCGGCCACGCGCTGCGGTGCGCGCTGCGCAGCGGCAAGCGCCACCATGCAGGCCACCGGATTGCGCTTGTGCGGCATGGCCGACGATCCACCGCGCCCGGCTTCGCTTGGCTCGGCCACTTCGTTCACTTCGTACTGGCCCATGAGCGAAATGTCGCGCGCGATCTTGCCCAGGCTGCCGACCAGCACGCCCAGCTCGCAACCCAGCGCCACCCATTCGTCGCGCTGCGTGTGCCAGGTAGCGAGCGGGGCCTTGAGCTGCAGTTCTTCAGCCATGAGCGCGACCACAGCCGCGCCCTGCCCTTTCATTTGCGCCAGCGTGCCGACAGCACCGCCCAATTGCAGGCTCAGCGCCTCGGCGGCGGCTGCGTACAGGCGCTGCTGGCTGCGCACCAGAGGCGCGGCCCAGCCCGCGCACTTCAGGCCAAAGCTGGTGACGGAGGCGGGCTGCAGGAGCGTGCGTGCCAGCACCGGGTCAGCGGCGTGGCGGTCGGCCAAATCCATCAAAGCCGCCACAGCGCGGCTCACATCTGCCTGCACCAGGGCCAGTGCTTCACGCGTGACCAAGGCCAGCGCGGTGTCGATCACGTCCTGGCTGGTGCTGCCGAAATGCACAAAAGGCACGGCCGCCGGATTAAACAGGCCGACGTTGTCTTTCAAACTCTTGACCAGCGGAATCGCGAGGCTGCCGGCACGGCCGCTCTCGCGCAGGATCTTGTCCACGTCAAACAGCTCGACCTTGCAAGTGCCGATGATGGACTGCGCCGCTGCCTCGGGGATCAAACCGCAGCGCGCTTGCGCACGGGCCAGCGCCGCTTCAAAGCGCAGCATGGCGGCCAAAAAGTTGCGCTCGCCAAAGGCTTCAAGCACCTCGGGCGTGGACAAAAAGCTCTCGAAGACGCTGCTCATACGCGTTTGAGCCTGATTTGGTTGGGCAGCGGCACCGAACGGCGCAGCACGTCTTCACCCAGCCATTGCGCGGACTTCCAGGCACGCGCGGCCACGGTGGGCAGCGGCATGGCCTGGTAGTCGTCGTTGAAGACTTCAAAGCTGTAGTCGCCGCGGTAGCCCAGGCTGTGCAGCTTGTTGACGAGGGCAGCCAGGTCTTGGCTGTGCACGCCTTCACCGGGGAACACGCGAAAGTGCCGCGCGGTGGTGATGCGCTCTTCGACTGACTTGATCTCGGTCCACATGAAGTCGGCCAGTTGCACCAAGAAAATTTTGTCCGGGTCCAACATCTCCAACTCGTCGAGCGAGGTCTTGGTGGCGAACATGTGAAAGGAGTCAAAGCCCAGGCCGAGGTTGGGCATGTCGGCTTCGCAAATGATGTCCCAGGCTTGCGGAAACTCATTGATCACGCGGCCCCAAGACAGCGCCTCAAAGGCGATCTTGATGTTCATGGGGATGGCGAGCATGGCCAGCTTGCGCAAGTCCTTGACCAAGGCGGCACGGTCGCCCGTGGCGTGCACTGATGTGGACGAGCAGATCAAGAGCACTCGGCAATCCAGCGCGTGGCACATCTCCAGCATCGACTTGGCAATGTCAATCTTGTAGTCGTGCAAGTGGCCGGACAGGCCTTCAAAGTCGCGCAAGACCTGAAAGCCAGTGACGCGCAGGCCGCTGTTTTTAACGGCTGCAATCGCTGCGTCCAGCCCGTCCGGGTGGCCGACCAGGTCGCGCGCGGCCAGCATGATTTGCGTGAAGCCCGCTTCGCGCACGGCTTTGAGCTTGGCCTCCAGCGTGCCGGCCAGCGAGATGGTGTCCATCCCGAAATCGTCGATATTGCCGCTGTGGTGTGTGGCTTGCATGGCTTACTTTCCGGCGGCGCTGCGCTCGTCGTGCACCAGCTCAAAGCTCACGCCTTGCAGCCAGGTGCGCGTGAGCGCGCCCCGGCCCTCAGTCTGCACGCCGCGCGACTGCACAAACTCCACGCCGCGCTTGGACAGCTCGGCCACGGTAGCCAAAACGTCAGCGGTGCCCAGGCCAATTCGTTGCAAAGCCTCGTCGTCTTCCACGTCCAAGAGGCCCGCCTCGGGCTCGATCAACTGAATGTAAAAGCGCGAGGCAGCCGGGCACGGGCTTTGCAAAATCCGGCCCTTGGGCAAGATGCCAAAGCGCTGCTCGGCCGGCAGCTCGCTAAAGCCAAACAGCTCTCGGTAAAACTCGGTCCAGTCTTCACTGCGGTCGTTGCCGATGTACTGCACCACGCCGAAAAAATGCAGGCCAGCAATCGCAGGCGGGCGCTGATCCACCGTTGGGATTGGCACAAAGTCCACGTCGTAAATCGAGAACTTGTCGTAGCGGTCCACAAAGTAAATGCGGCTCTTGCCCACGCCGTGAATGGCCGGAATGTTGAGTTCCATCACCTCCACACGCGAAGGCACAGCCCAGGCGCCACGCTCCAGCGCGCGGCGGTAGGCCGCAGCGGCATCGCGCACGCGCAGACCGATGGCTGCGATCACCGGCTTGTCGGCCGGCTCACCTGCTTCGGGCAAGTTAGGCGCGTGGGCGTTCACGATGACGTTGATGCCGCCTTGGCGGTACAGCAGCACTTCGCGCGAGCGGTGGCGGGCGACTGGGCGAAAGCCCATCATCTCGAGAACCTGGCCCAGGGCCTGCGGCTTGGCGGTGGTGTATTCAATGAATTCAATGCCATCCAGACCCAGGGGGTTGGCGGCTTCGGGAATGGCTTCGCGGTCGGGCGCGGCTGTGAAGTTGGAGGTCATGCCCTGACTTTAAGGGCTAAGCCGCCTTGGAAGGCTTTGCCGTGTGGATTTTGCGCGATTAGCGTACGACAATGAGCGTTAAACGCACGAAACAAGGGTTTTACATGGAGCAAGCTGCGCCCCCGCTGGAAAAGCGCGACTGGATCGCCGGCCTGGAAAAAGGCCTGTCCCTCATCGAAGCCTTTGACGACGCCAACCCGCGCCTGACCGCCAGCCAGGCCGGCGTGCGCTGCGGCATCACGCGCACCGCCGCGCGCCGTTATTTGCTGACCTTGCAGCACCTGGGCTATGTGGCGGGTGACGGCAAATTGTTTTGGCTCACGCCCCGCGTGCTGCGCCTGGGCCAGTCCTACCTCGAATCGGCCAGGCTGCCGCGCATCGTGCAGCCCTTTTTGCAGCGCGTGACGGCCGGTACGCAAGAAAGCGCGTATGTGAGCGTGCTCGACGGCGACGACATCGTGTACGTCGCCCGCAACGGATCGACCCGCGCCATGCACACCGGCTATGTGATGGGCGCACGCGTGCAAGCGCAAGTCACGGCGGCGGGGCTGCTGTTGATGGCACTGCGCGGGCCTGAATGGCTGACCCAATGGCTGGCCACGCATTCGCTGGCGGTCTACACGCCTCACACCATTGCCAACAAGGAGCGCATGCAGCTTGAAGCCGCACGCGTTCGCGCCCAAGGCTGGGCCATGTCAGAGCAACAACTCGAACTCAATCAGCGCGGCATCGCCGTGCCGCTGCGCGACCGCCACGGCGACGTGCAAGGCGCTTTAAGCGTGGTCATGCCCATGGGCCACGAGTCGAGTGATGACGCGCTGCGCCGCGTGCTCAATGTGCTGAGCGAGACGGCGCAGGCGATGCGGAGTTTGATTTAAGGCCCACTCGCTCTTAGTCGTAGTGCGACCACATGCGCAGCACGCGAACCGTTTTCTCACTGGAGAAAACCTCATAGACCAAGCGGTGCTGGATGTTGATGCGGCGCGAATAAGCGCCGGACAGATCGCCGACCAACTTTTCAAAAGGCGGTGGATTTTGGAAGGGGTCTGCGGCTAAGACAGCCAGCAGATCCTGTACCTTGGGCTTGAGCCCGCTGGCCGTGACCTTGGCCGCATCCTTCAAGGCTTGCTTGGCGAAAACGACCGACCAACTCACCAGTCAAGCGCCTTGGCGCTGCTGTCCAATGGCTCGGCCATGCCAGCCTTGATCGACTCGCGCATACCCGGCACAGCTAGCAAATACAGGGTTTCCTGAATCGCGCTCCAATCGTCGGCCGAGAGCAAAACAGCGGAGTTGCGCTTGCCGGAAATGATGATGGGCTCGTGCGACTCTACGGTCTGATCAATCAGCCGGTAAAGATTGGCTCGCGCCTCGCTGGCGGTCAGTGTGTTCATGGCGCACCTCTAAAAGCTAAATGGTACGCTAAAACGTACGTTTATTCAAACCCCTGAGACGGCCCTGGGGCAACCGATTTGGTCCACGCCACCGCTGCGGCGACATCGACATCGGTCAAGTCAAGCTCTGCCAATTTGGCGCGTACCGCATCGCCGCTCTGTATGCGCACGGGCGTCAAGATGCTCTGCGCAGTCCGGGTTTCCACATCGAAATACTCGGCTACGCCTACGGCCTGCGTCACGCTCTTGGGCAAGGTCAGCTGGTTCTTGGATGTCATCTTGGTCAACGTGGCTAACTTCGCTTGTAAAGGTTCCTTACTTTAGCGATTTCAAGTGCAACTGCCCAAGAGTTTTCGGCCGGGCCCAGGCGACACCTCAGCGCTACGGCAAGAGCTTACATTGCCCGGCTTGCTCTTTGGTGACAAGCGCCAGCAGTGGTCACGCCCATTCCCTCATATGGCGCGTGCCACCAGGTTGCGTCGCGCCCGAACGCGTAAAAAACGAATTAACTAGTGGTACAACTCATCCATTTAGGACCGCAGCCGGATGTATCCACCGGATTTTGCGGTCTATATCACGTTAGGCTGCATTAGAAACCTATGGAAAAGCGCTACCAGGTCTTTCTCAGCTCAACTTATGTAGACCTCAAGGAAGAGCGGCTGGAGGTCATGCGTGCCCTGCTGGAGCTCGACTGCATACCATCTGGGATGGAATACTTTCCAGCTACCAACGACGACCAGTGGTCCTTCATCCAAGAGCTGATCGATCAATGCGACTACTACGTCGTGGTGGTGGGTGCGCGTTACGGATCAATGTCGTCCGACGGGCTCAGCTTTACCGAAAAGGAGTATCGCTACGCGCTCGAAAAGGGCATCCCGGTAATCGGGTTTGTGCACGCTCAACCCGAACTGATCCCACAAGGCAAAGCAGAGGCGGACCCGGATGGCAGAAAAAAATTGGGTGAGTTCCGCAAGCTTGTCCAATCCAAGTTGTGCAAGACCTGGTCGTCACCTGCAGAACTTGGTGCCGTCGTCAGTAGGAGCCTGACCCAACTTATCAAGCGAAACCCACGGCCCGGATGGGTGAGATCAGACCGGCTTGCTAGCTCAGAGGCCAGTGAAGAAATTCTGCGCCTGAGGCATGCAATCGACAGAAAGGACGAAGAGATTTCTCGTCTGACGGCCGTTCATGGCTCTGCGATCGAGGCACTGGCGCAAGGCGATGATCAGCTCGAACTTAGCTTCGCAGTAACTCTTTCGGATCCAAAGCTTCCTTACGCCGAGCGCACGTCAAGGTTCAGCTCACAGATAGTCGTCACATGGGATGAGGTCTATAAGTCATTTGCGCCGCACCTTCTCACCCCGACAAAATTTAGTGGGATCAAGTCGGGCATAAATCGGCTCATCCGCGAGAAGGAGCTCGAAGAAGTCCAAGAGACGTACCCCGATCTAACCGTGGGGGCTTTTAACGTGTCGGACTCCACGCTGCAGATGATCTTCGTTCAGTTCACCGCCATGAACTTCTTGGAGATATCTAATGCGGAAGACGAAGAAGGAAAGCCGTACAAACTGGCCGCTTTGACCCCGCATGGCAGGGCCTATCTATTCACGGCGAGCGCTATCAAGCGCAGCGAATTGGGCCGACCGAGTTCTCAATCAGAGCCCGAGAAGAGCGATGCAGCCTAACCATTCCATCGAGCGGATGTCCAACCGCTGGCCAAGCAGCTCAGTGCCGAGCCCATCAACGCAGCGCGTCTAGCAGCCAGAAGAATGGAGCGGGATGCCCGAATTCCTCTGTTGGTGGGCTTGGGCCTTGCCGTCGTACTTGCTGGCGTGAATTTCACTGCTCAGCGCTCAGACGCTGCCACACGAGCCGTCAAGGAAGCAAGAGCCCAGCTTGGCGCCGACCACGAGTTCCACGTCTCATCCATCAACTACCGTTCAAGTTCAGACGGCACGGTAGTCTCTGGCGTAGTAACGGCCTGGAAGAGCGGGACAGTCAAAGACCTGCCGTTCCAGTGGCGAGTGACGCCCAACCCCTCGCTCAACCGGCGCCCACCCAAGCTGATAGAACGCTCAACTCAAACACCCTGCACAAAACCCCAAACCCGCGCAGGCGAAAGCGGCATTTGCAACTGCGGCGCCTTATCAGCCATGCCCGCGCGCGCCAGCGCATCAGCCACCGCATTGACCACCGACGGCCCGGCGCCGATGGTGCCGAGTTCGCCCACGCCTTTGACGCCCAGGCGGTTGGTGAGGCAGGGCACGGACGTGTCCATTTCGGTCTTGAAATCAGGTGCGTCGTCGGCGCGTGGGGCGGCGTAGTCCATCAGGCTGCCGGTCACCGGCTGGCCGGTTTCGCGGTCGTACACCAGCGCTTCGCACAGCGCCTGGCCGATGCCTTGCACCGCGCCGCCGTCCAGCTGGCCGCGCACGATCATGGGGTTGATGACGCGGCCCACGTCGTTCATGGACGCGTAGGCCACCACAGCCACCTGGCCGGTCATGGGGTCGACCTCGACCTCGCTGATATGGCAGCCGTTGGGCCAGCTGGGCGCGCTGGCCGCCGTGGTGGACTGCATGAAGATGCGCTGCTCGGGCTGGCGCGCCGCCAGCTCAAAGATGCCGATGCCCAGATCAGTGCCGGCCACATGCAAGCGGCCGCCTTCGTACTGCATGTCTTGCTCTGAAGCTTCAAATTCTTTGGCCGCCAGGCGCTTGGCTTCGGCGATGGTTTTTTCGGCACCTTCACGCATGGCCGAGCCACCCGTGAAGATGGAACGCGAGCCCGCGCTGCCAAAGCCGTCGCCGCGGTCAGTGTCGCCCAGCACCACGCGCACTTGCTCAATGGGCACACCAAAGGCATCGACCACCAATTGCGCGAGCGAGGTCAGGATGCCCTGCCCCATGCCGTTGACGGCGGAGAACACTTCAATGATGCCGCCGGCCTGCACCGAGACCGTGACGGTTTCTTCCAGCGCGTTGCCGCCCGTCCATTCCAAAAACGTCGCGATGCCCTGGCCGCGCAATTTGCCGCGCACTTTCGATTCTGCCGCGCGCGCTGCAAAGCCTTGCCAGTCCGCCAGCACCAGCGCCTGGTCCATGATTTTTTCAAACTGGCCGCAGTCGTACACCTGACCCATGGGGTTTTTGTAGGGCATTTGGGCGGGCTGCACAAAGTTGCGGCGGCGCAGTTCAAGCCGGTCGATGCCGATCTGCCGGGCGGCTTCGTCCATCAGCCGCTCCATCGTAAAAATCGCTTCAGGCCGGCCCGCGCCACGGTAGGCGCCGGTGGGCGCGGTGTTGGTCAACACGGCCTTGAAGTTGAAGTCAATCGTCTGGATGTCATACACGCTGGTCTGCACCCAGGGGCCGATCAACAACTGAATGGCGACGCCAGTGCCGGTGGCGTAAGCGCCCACGTTGGCCAGTGACTTGAGGCGCAGCGCCAGGATTTTTCCGCTCGCGTCAAGTGCCATCTCGGCGCGAGTCTGCACGTCGCGGCCGTGGTACGAGGCGGTGAATTCTTCACTGCGGTCGGCCACCCATTTCACGGGCCGGCCCAGCGCGCGGGCGCACCAGGCGACCACGATGTCTTCAGGGTAGGCGCCGGTCTTCATGCCGAAGCCGCCGCCCACGTCACCCACCAGCACGCGTACGCTGTCCTTGGCCCAGCCCAGCGCGTCGCACACCGAGTTGCGCACGCCCGAAGGCATTTGCGTGCTCATGCGAATCGTCAGGCGCGCAGTGTCGGCATCAGGCATGGCCAACACGGTGCGCGGCTCCAGGCTGAGCGCAGCCAGGCGTTGGTTGATGACGTCGAGGCTGACCACATGCGCGGCGCTGGCAAAGGCGGCGGCAGCCACGTCGGCCTTGCCGTACTGGGTCTGCGCGGCCACGTTGTCGGGGGCGGCTTCGCACAGCGCTGGCGCGCCTGCGCCAGTCGCGTCGTTCATGTTCACCACGGCGGGCAGCGCGTCGTAATCCACCATCACCGCCTCGGCTGCGTCGCGGGCTTGCTGCATCGTCTCGGCCACCACAGCGGCGACTGGCTCGCCCACAAAGCGCGTGACTTCATGCGCCAGCACATGCCGCACCGGCGATGCACCCGGACTGCCGTCACCGCGCTTGAAACCACTGGACATGGGCATGGCCTTGACGCCCGCGGCCAGCAAATCAGCGCCCGTGACGACCTTCAGCACGCCTGGCATGGCGCGAGCAGCTTCAACATCCACAGACGCGATGCGCGCATGCGGATAAGGTGAGCGAACAAAGCACATCCAGCTCTGCCCTGCGGGCATCACGTCGTTGGTGAACTGGCCTGTGCCTTTGAGCAAGGCTTCGTCTTCCAGACGGCGCACCGATTGGCCACTGCCAAAACGGGCTGGGGTGGCTGCGGCGGCATCAACGGGGGTCAAGCTGGTGATCATTCAAATATCCGTCGTTTTACGTGGCTGAGCATCGATTAAGGAGGCATTGCGCGCGAATAGCGCATGCCGCTGATCACGATGGTAAGCGAGAGCAAAACCGGCTACGCGGCTGGGTTGCTGGGTTGCTGGGGGATACTGCGTGCATGCCTTTGCCCCAAGAACCCACACGCCCCCTGACCAACAACAAGAGCGCGGCTGCAGACCGTGACCTGCTGCTGAAATCCTTGTTCTGCGTAGCGATCGGCCTGGGCGTGCTGATCTCGCCCTACTTCATCACCTCGCCGGGCATGCAGGGCATCGTGGCGCAGTCAGCCGTGGTGGGCTGGTTTGCGCTGGTGCTGGGCCTGGGTTTTGGCTGGGCGTATTACCGGCGTGTCACGCGGGCTCGCCACTGACGTCGTCACTTGTCCCGGCCGCAGCTGCAGCTGCAGCCTCGGCCAGCTTGGCATCACGCCGTGAATCGGGCCGCGGCGCTTTTTTGAGCTTGACCATGCGCTTGTGCTCGATCTCGTCTTTTTTCAGCTGCCGCTCGGCGTCCAGCTTTTGGCCGGCCTCCAGCCACAGCGCAAACTCTTGCGGTGTTTCGAGCGTCACGCGGCCCAAGACCGCCGCGCGGAAGTCGTAAATCACGGTTTCGGCGCCCTTGAGCAAGTTCACCCGGCCCTTGGCCAGGAAGGCACCGCGCTTGCGCGCAATCTGCTCCAGCAGTTCCACGTCAGTGATGCCGGCTGGCAGCTCGACCTTGTAACGGGCCTTCAAATACTCGGGGTAATGCGGGATCAGATAGTCCAGCAACTCCAGCGCGACTTCTTCCTCGTCAAAGGCATTGCGACCAATGGCACCGCTGGCGGCCAGGTTGTAGCCGCTCTTGGCCACGATGATGCGCGGCCACAGCATGCCCGGCGTGTCGAACAGATAAAAGCCGTCGGCCAGCACGATGCGCTGCTCAATTTTGGTAATGCCTGCCTCGTCGCCCGTTTTGGTGGCGCGCTTGCCGGTGAGCGTGTTGATCAGGGTGGACTTGCCCACGTTCGGGATGCCGCAGATCAGCACGCGCATGGGCTTGACCATGCTGCCGCGCGTGGGCGCAAGCGCGTGGCATGCGTCAATCAACGCGCGCGCCGGCGTGGTCATGCTGGCGTCCAGGCCAATGGCGCGTGTACCCGGCTGGCTGTTGTAGTAGTCCAGCCAGAGCGGCGTGCGCGTGGGGTCGGCCAGGTCTTGCTTGTTGAGCACTTTCAGCGCGGGCTTGCCGCCTGTCAGTTCGGCCAGCATGGGGTTGGCGCTGGAGCCCGGCAGGCGGGCATCCAGCAGCTCAATCACGACGTCAATTTCCTTGATGCGCTCGCTGATGGCTTTCTTGGTCAGGTGCATGTGCCCCGGAAACCACTGGATCGCCATGCTTAGCCGCCCACCACCGACCAGCCCACATGCTGGTCGCGCTTGTTGTTTTCGTATTCCCAATGGGTGCCGCAGCGGTCGCAGCGGTAGCTTGTCACCGTGACCAGACCTTCACGCCGCTTTTCCTGGCGGTTGTTGCCCTGCAAAAGTTCGGCATGGCCAGGGGCGCGCCGCCAGTTGCGCTGGATGCCGGCGCAGGGTTCGCACAGCACCATTTTTTTAAGTTCGTTTTTACGGTTCAGGTCTTCAGTCATGGCCTCGATTGTCGCCTGCTACCTGAATTCTTTTTCGAGCATGAGATGGACGGCGTTGGCACCGCTTTTTTTAACCTTGAAGAGCAAGGCGCTGCGCAACTTGAGGCCAGGCACCAACTCCAAAGCCAGGCTGGGCACCAGCAAGGGCGACACAGTGCTGCCATAGCCGGTGATGCCGCCTACGGTTGCGCTGGCGGCCAGGCGCGGCGTCAAAGGGTAGTGCCAGGTTTTGCCCACATAAACGGACTGGCGGCTCTCGCTGTTGTTGAAGGTACCGAGCGTGAGACCGTTGTCAAACATGGCGTACACGCCGACGTTGGCATTGTCAAAGCCGGGCGCATCGTGCTGGCTGCCCAGGTGCAAACCCAAGGTGGCCGCGTTGCAGACCGCCGGCCAGAGGCTCACCCAGCAAGCGATCCCAGCCAATGCATTCTTGAAGTTCAACATTTTTTCCAGTCCTTACCGCAAGGCAAACAGGCGTTGGTGCATCTCGTCCGACAAGTCCACTGGCCGCTGTTCGCGCGCCTGCAAATAGTGCAGGCTGAAGACATCCAGGTAAGCCTCCAGGGTTTGTGCAGACAGGTTGTCGCCCGCCAGTTCCAGGCAAAGGGCCGCGACTTCGGCGGTGCAAAAGTGATCTTCACGCCGCGATCGGCGCAGCTTGTAGCGCGAGACCTGCTCGGGCTTGAGACTGAGCACAGGCAAGTGGTCGAGATACGGGCTCTTGCGGAACATCTTGCGTGCTTCAGGCCATGTGGCGTCCAGCAGGATGAAGAGCGGACGCTTGCCATGCTGGGCGCGCGGCGCGGTGGGCAAGGTTTGCGCCAGCACTTGCGTCACCGCCCGCCCTTCGGCCACAAACTCACCCGGAAAAACAACGTAAGGCTGCCACTGCGGGTCGGCCAGCAGCGCCAGCAGCGCAGGGTCCACCTCGGTACGCGCCCAGCCAAAGGCGAAGGTGTCAGCCACCACATCGGCAATCAACCAGCCCGTGTTGCTGGGCTTGAGCGGCTCGATGTCGCACATCACCAGGCACACGCCAGCGGATGCAGCGACAGGCGGGCGCAGGGCGCAAATGCAATGGCTGGGGATCAAACGGCAACCCGCGCAGTGCGGCAGACGCGAGCCACCACGCGCCAAAAAGGGCTTGGAGCTGCGGGCCAGACGCGCAGTGCGCAGGCGGGAAACGGCGTGGGGCATGAGGACTGGAAGGGCAATCAGCGCAGAAATTGCGGAGAAGGACGGGATTATTCACCGCATCTGCGCGCTGGCTAAAGCCCAGCCTTCCCCAGCTTGAGTAATTTCCCCAGCCACTTCTCCACCTCTTTTTCAAAGCCCTCTCCCGGTTCGCCGACGCTGCCGATCAGGGTTTCATGGATGGGACTCGGAGGGCATGGGCTTTCCTCGTTGGAGGTAAAAACCCAAGCCTTTCACATTCCCACAGCGCGCTTTTTGACTCGCGTCAAAGATTCAAAGAGTCAAAGAGTCAAGACGACTCAAACCAGCGCGGCTTCTTTCTGCGCAGGCTGGCCCAGCCGCTGAGCCGAGAGGTATTGCTGGCGGTAAATTTCGAAGGGCATGCTGTCGCCCGCTTCGATCTTTTTCTGGTCTACGAACGACTGCGCGCTCATCTGCTCGAAGCGAGTTTGTTGCTCTGCCGTCCACGGCATCGCCAGAAATGCAGCGCGCGTCTTTTCGGACTGGGCCCTGACGAACTTCACGAAAGAGTTGTCAAAGTCCTTAGCCATCGCGGCCAGCACCCGCGCAGAAGGCAAGCTGTCGGGCGCTTGCAGGCCGGCCTGGGCCGCGGCCAGCGCCTGGCTGTAACGCGTGGTCTGGTTGGCGGCGTCCAGCGCGGCAGCCAGTGGCACGCAACCGTCCAGCAACTGAGCACCCCACTCGACCAAACTGACTTCACGACCCTCACGCTCCAGCATCAAGCCCGGCTCGCGCCCGCGCGCTGCCGTGCGGTGCTGGTTGCGGGCCAGCTCCGCAATCTCTTCAGGGGTGTCGGGCGGGCTGTCGGTTTGCAGGCAATGCAGCAAAAACACGTCCAGAAAATCCATGGTGCCAGACGTGATGCCGTTGGCAACGAAAGGGTCCAGGTCCATCAAGCGCACTTCGATGTATTCAACGCCGCGCTCACGCAAGGCATGCAAGGGGCGCTCCCCCGGAAAGATCACGCGCTTGGGCCGGATGGTGCCGTAAAACTCGTTTTCAATTTGCAGCAGCGTGTCGCCCAGCTGGTTGTAGTCGCCACCCGGGTTGCGAATGCCCACCGCTTCATAAGCCGGGTAAGGCCGGGTCAGCGCCTCGGTGAGCGAGGCGGCGTAACCGTCCAGGCCGTTGTAGCTGACGGCCAGCGAGGCTTGCGCATCGCTCTGGTAACCCAGCCGGCCCATGCGCAAAGACGTGCCGTGCGGCATGTACATGGTGCTGCCGGCCAGACGCTGCAACTCATGTTGCCGGCCTTCGACGAAGCTTGAGCAAACAGCGGGCGATGCGCCGAAGAGATACAGCAGCAAAAAGGCATGGCGCCTGAAATTGCGGATCAGGCCAAAGTAGCCGTCATTGCTCACGCCCGGCAAAGACCAGTTGTAGTGAATGCCCGAGATGGTCTGCATGCGCCGGCCGTAGCGATGGCTCAGGCCCATGCGGTAGATGCTTTTGGCGCGGCCCACGTTGGAGCTGCCGTAGCGCGCAATCGGGATCGTCTCGTCGGTTGGCAAGCCGCAGGGCATGCTGGAGACCCACAGCATCTCATCGCCCGCTTGCTGCATCACGCGGTAAGTGAACTGATGCAGTTCGGTCAGCTGATTCAGAGCGGTCTCGGCGTCCGCATGCACGCCCGTCACCAGTTCGATCTGCGACTCGGAAAAATCTGTCGTGATGTGCGGATGCGTGAGCGCCGAGCCGAGTGCCACCGGATGCGGGGTGAGCGCCAGTGCGCCGCTGGGTTGGGCGCGCAGGCTTTCTTTTTCAAGGCCGCGGCGCATGCCTTTGAGGCGCGTGGCGTCGAGGTCTTTCAAAAGCCCCTGGTTTGGCTGGCCGGCCTGGGCCTGCGGTGGGGTCATGGTTGCGTTCCTCAAATCGAATGTTCTTCTTGTTTTTCACCGTAACACAGGCGCGATTTTCGCGCTGGGCAGGTCAACTCAGCAGCCAAGCTCAGCGCTGGATCAACCTTGGTTCAAGCCAGCACGGACTGCAGAAAGCGCTCCATGTCGCTGATTTCTTCCTGGCAAACAGAGTGCTCCATCAGGTATTCATACCACTCAAGGCTGTAACCCAGCGCTTTCAAGACATCGCGCGAGGCCGTGGCGCGCGGCAGCACCACCACCGGGTCGCGTGTGCCGTGGGCCATGAAGATCGGTGTGGCCGCGTTGGCCAGGCTGCGCTCGGCAGGCAGCTTGTCAGCCAGTGGCAGATAGCCTGACATGGCGATGATGCCGGCCAGGCGTTCTGGGTAGCGCAAGCCCGTCATCAATGCCATGGCGCAACCTTGCGAGAAGCCGGCAATCACGATGCGCTTGGCCGGAATGCCGCGTTTTATTTCCCGCTCGATCAGCGCATCAATCGCCGCCTGGGACTTGCGCAGACCGGCTTCGTCCTGGCGTTGCGTAAGGTCGGCACCCAGGATATCGTACCAAGCCGGCATGACATAGCCGCCATTGATGGTCACAGGCATGACCGGTGCATTCGGAAAGATGTAGCGCACGGCGCCCACGGCCGACAAATCGAATTGTTCGGCCACAGGCACGAAATCGCGACCGTCGGCACCCAGGCCGTGCAGGATGATGACCGAGGCTACGGGGGATTCGCCGGTCTGGGCTTCAAGAACTTGGAGGGACATGGCGAGGATTTTAAAGGCGGCGCAATCCCTCGCCTGACAACCAGGGCGGCCGCCGGCCTGCATGCCGCCCCTGACTCAGGGCCTAGATTTAAATCTCTGGACCGGGTTCGCGTTTTCAAAGGCCTGCCGTCGGCTTGCGCTCCCTCCGCGATATGCCGGCGCTTGACCCAGCGGTGCCCGGTCCTTTTTTTAGCGACATCTTTTTTTTACATCCTGAAGATCTGGTTGTTCTCGATGCGCACGCGATCCCCCACGCGCAACTCGCCCGGCGTGGGCACTTCGTAAGCGCGGTTGATGCCGTTTTCAAGCTGAACCATGATGCGATAGCTCTCGCGCCATTGGCCGCGGGCATTGCGCTCTACCGTGTTCCCCGCCAGCGCTCCGCCCACTGCGCCTGCGATACGCGCAGCATCGCGGCCACTGCCGCTGCCCACTTGGTTACCCAGCACAGCACCGGCCACGCCGCCAATGACGGCGCCCGCCCCAGTGCCCTGCCCTTGCTCTTGCGTACGCAAGGGGTCAATGGCCGTGACGCGGCCGTAGTCCACCTGAACGGCAGGCGCACCGCTTTGAAAAGGCGGAAAAGTGCTGCTGGTCGGCTCGGGTGCGCTGCTGCGCGGCGTGCTGCCACAGGCAGCCAACAAGGTGACCAGTGCCAGCGCGGTACCGGCCCGCAAAGGTCGAGCTGAAACAGGTGTGGAAGTGAATGTTTGCTTCATGACGGTTCTCCTTTGGCCTTGATTCGCCATTGAAGACCGCGCCTGATGCTGCTGTGATTCAGGCCTTGCCGCAGCGCTGCGTCGGCTTGTGGACGGGCCTTTCGTAGGCCCGTGACTACACCGTCCCGGTCGAACCGTAGCCGCCCTCGCCACGCGCGCTCGGGGGGAATTCACTGACCACATTGAACTGGGCCTGCACCACGGGCACCACCACCAACTGGGCAATGCGCTCCATGGGCTCGATGGTGAAGGCCACGCTGCTGCGGTTCCAGGCGCTGACCATCAGCTGGCCCTGGTAATCACTGTCAATCAAACCAACCAGGTTGCCCAGCACGATGCCGTGCTTGTGACCCAGGCCCGAGCGCGGCAATATCAAGGCGGCGTAGCCTGCATCGTCCAGATGAATGGCAATACCCGTGGGCACCAGCTGCCAGGCGTTGGGCGCCAGCGTCAGCGGTGCGTCCAGGCAGGCCCGCAAGTCCAGGCCGGCGCTGCCGGGGGTGGCATAAGCAGGCAGGTTGTCAGTCAGGCGGGCATCGAGAATCTTGACGTCAATCTTCATGGGGCGCTTAAAAGAAAACTTAAAAAAATAGCTTTAGGGGAGCTTCAAACAGAACCAAGGCGCCGCGCAATGTCGGCGATGAGTTGGCGGGCGAGTTCGCGTTTGCTGGCTTGGGGCAGCGCCACGCTGCCTTGGTCGTCTATCAGCAAGAGGGCGTTGTCGTCCGATCCAAAGGTGGCGGGGCCGATGTTAGCGACCAAGAGCGGCACGCCTTTTCGCAGGCGCTTGGCGCTGGCGTTTTTTTCCAGCTCGTGGCTTTCAGCGGCAAAGCCCACGCAATAGAGGGCGCCACTTTTTGCGCGGACTGAAGCTGCCACGCCCGCCAGAATGTCCGGGTTCTCCACAAAGCTCAGCGCAGGCGTATCGCCGGTGCCGTCTTTCTTGATCTTCTGGTCGGACGCACTGGCGGGGCGCCAGTCCGCCACGGCGGCGCTGGCAATAAACACGTCCGCCGCATCCGCCTCGGCCTGCACCGCGCCGTGCATCTGCAACGCTGAAGTGACGTTGACGCGGCGCACACCTCGCGGCGTCGGCAGGCTCACCGGCCCGGCGATCAGCGTCACGTCGGCGCCAGCCTCTTGCGCTGCACGGGCGATGGCAAAACCCATCTTGCCGCTGGACAAATTGGTGATGCCGCGAACCGGGTCTATGGCCTCGTAAGTTGGGCCGGCGGTGATCAGCACGCGCCGGCCGGCCAAGGTCTTGGGCGCAAAAAACGCGATCACGTCAGCCAACAGTTCTTCAGGCTCCAGCATGCGGCCGTCGCCCGTCTCGCCACAAGCCTGAAAGCCGCTGCCCACGCCCAGCACCGTGGCGCCGTCGGCCTGCAACTGGGCCAGATTGCGCTGGGTGGCCGGGTGCGCGTACATCTCGCGGTTCATGGCTGGGGCCACCAGCAATGGCACTGTGTCCATCGGCCTGGCCAGGCACATGAGGCTCAAAAGATCGTCAGCGCGGCCGTGCAGCAGCTTGGCCATGAAGTCGGCGCTGCACGGAGCGATCAAAATGGCGTCAGCCTCGCGCGACAGGTTGATGTGCGCCATGTTGTTATCTTCGCGTGCGTCCCATTGGCTGGTGTACACGGCGCGACCGCTTAAGGCCTGCAAAGTCACGGGCGTGATGAACTGCGCGGCGGCCTCGGTCATGACGACCTGCACCGTCGCGCCTTCTTTGATGAAGGCGCGGCACAGCTCGGCGGCCTTGTAGCAGGCGATGCCGCCCGACAGGCCCAGCACGATGTGCCGGCCCGCCAAATCGCCTGGGGCGTCTTGCGTGATGGGGTTGCTCATGCTGCGCAATGTACTTGAACGGCTGCTGCTTCCCGAGAGCTCGCCCGCCTATAATCTGCATTTCCCACTCAGCGGACCTCTAGGTTCGTCTTGACATGACCAAATTTGTCTTCGTCACTGGCGGTGTGGTGTCTTCCCTGGGCAAGGGAATCGCCTCCGCCTCGCTGGCAGCTCTCCTCGAATCCCGCGGCCTCAAAGTCACCCTCATCAAGCTGGACCCGTACATCAACGTGGACCCCGGCACCATGTCGCCTTTTCAGCACGGCGAGGTGTTTGTCACCGACGACGGCGCTGAAACCGACCTGGATTTGGGCCATTACGAGCGTTTCATTGAAACGCGCATGCGCAAGTCCAACAACTTCACCACCGGCCAGATCTACAAAAGCGTGCTTGAAAAAGAACGCCGCGGCGACTACTTAGGCAAAACGGTGCAGGTGATTCCGCACATCACCAACGAAATCCAGGACTTCATCAAGCGCGGCGCGCGTTTTGACACGCCTGAAGCCGTGGACGTGGCGATTGTGGAAATCGGCGGCACGGTCGGCGACATCGAGTCCCTGCCGTTTTTGGAAGCCGTGCGCCAGATGAGCCTGCGCATGGGCCCGAACAACACGGCCTTTGTGCACCTGAGCTATGTGCCCTGGATCGCCGCTGCGGGCGAGCTGAAAACCAAGCCCACCCAGCACACAGCCAAGCAGCTGCGCGAAATCGGCATTCAGGCCGACGTGCTGCTGTGCCGCGCTGACCGCCGCATTCCCAACGAAGAGCGCGAAAAAATCTCGCTGTTCTCCAACGTGCCCGAGTGGGGCGTGATCTCCATGTGGGACGTGGACACCATCTACAAGGTGCCGCGCATGCTGCACGAGCAGGGCCTCGACGGCCTGATCTGCGACAAGCTGCGCCTGAACACGCCGCCGGCCAACCTCAAGCGCTGGGACGACCTGGTGTACGAGACCGAGCACCCGAAAAGCGAAGTGCGCATTGCCATGGTCGGCAAGTACGTCGATTTGTCGGACAGCTACAAGTCGCTCAATGAGGCGATTCGCCACGCCGGCATGAAGAACCATGCCAAAGTGGTCATCGAGTATCTGGATTCTGAGAACCTGAACCCCGAGAACGTGTCTCAGCTGGCCAAATTCGACGCCATTCTGGTTCCCGGCGGCTTTGGCAAACGCGGCGTAGAAGGCAAGATTTGCGCCGCGCGCTACGCCCGTGAGCACAAGGTGCCCTACCTGGGCATTTGCCTGGGCATGCAAGTGGCCACCATCGAATTTGCGCGCCATGTCGCCGGCCTCAAAGATGCCAACAGTACCGAGTTCGAGGCAGACAGCCCCAACCCGGTGATCGCGCTGATCACCGAATGGAAAGACGAAGACGGCACCATCAAGACCCGCAGCGAAAAGTCTGACCTGGGCGGCACCATGCGTCTGGGAGCGCAAAGTTCGGACGTGTCCGCTGGCACCCTGGCACACCAGATTTACGGCAGTGTGGTGACCGAGCGTCATCGCCACCGCTATGAAGCCAATGTGAACTTCCTGGACCAACTGCGCGCCTCGGGCTTGGTGATCTCGGCCCTCACGCAGCGCGAGCAGCTGACCGAGATCGTCGAGTTGCCGCAGTCTGTGCACCCTTGGTACATGGGCGTGCAGTTCCACCCCGAGTTCAAGTCCACGCCTTGGGACGGCCATCCGCTGTTCAACGCCTATGTGAAAGCTGCGCTGGAGCAGCAAGAGCGCAGCGGCACATCGGACAAACAAGTGGAGTCCAAAGCCAAGAGCCAGAAAGTCGCAGCATGAGCGCGGGAGAACTCCTATGAAATTGTGCGGCTTTCCCGTCGGCCTGGACCAGCCCTTTTTTCTCATCGCGGGCACCTGCTCGATCGAGGGCATGCAGATGTCGCTCGACGTGGCTGGCCAGCTCAAAGAAGTCTGCGAAAGCCTGGGCATTCCCCTGATCTACAAAGGCTCCTTCGACAAAGCCAATCGATCGTCGGGCAACACCAAGCGCGGCGTCGGCATTGACGCCGGCCTGAAGATCCTGGACGAAGTGCGTCGCCAACTCAAGCTGCCCATCCTCACCGACGTGCATGACGAGTCCCACGTGGCTGAAGTTGCGAGCGTGGTTGATGTGCTGCAAACCCCGGCCTTCTTGTGCCGTCAAACCGACTTCATTCGCGCCGTGGCCAAGTCGGGCAAGTCGGTGAACATCAAGAAGGGCCAGTTCCTGGCACCTTGGGACATGAAAAACGTCAT
>CAZNQE010000002.1:0-46582 GCA_964575005.1 uncultured Polaromonas sp.
TCGGTCACCGACAGGCCCAGGGCCTTGAGCTGGCCTTGCACTTCGTCGCAATAGGTCTGGCTTTCGGCCGCGAGTTCCAGGTTGAAAAGGCGCTTGTCCCAGCTCGGGATTTGCACGCCCTTGTAGCCCATGCTGGCCACCCATTGGCCGATGGCGGGCAGGCTGTTGAAGGGTGCGGCGTCGCCGGCAAACTGGGCCAGGAAGATGGCGGGGCCTTGGATCATTTTCATGGGCGTGCTCTTTTTCTTTGGATTGAATCGGCTCAGGCAAACACGGCTTCGCTGTTGCCAGCGGGTACCGGTGCCGGACGCTCGCAGCGCGTGCTCAGCGTGACGAAGCGGCCCGTGTGCGACGAGGTCTCGAAAGCCTCGAGTACCTCGAGCACATGCAGCGACAGCTCGCCACTGGCGCGGTGCGGCCGTCCGTTCTGGATGGCCAGGGCCATGTCCACCAGGCCGACCATGCGGTAGTCGGCTTGCATGGTGCCGTTGCGCAGTTCGCGGTTGGCAATGCCGAAGGGCAGGTCAGCGATGTCCAGGTCTTGCCAATCGCCGTTGGGCTTGCATACGCGCGGGATGTTGCCAAAGAAGTTGGGGTCCACGCCCAGCAGGCTGCCTTCGGTGCCGTAAATCTCGATCGGCGATGTGCGGTTGTGCTTCCACACATCCCACGAGGCTGAGAGGTTGACGTTGGCGCCGCTTTCAAACTCCAGCACGCCGTTGACGGTGGTGGGCACGCCCACGTCAATGATGCTGCCGTTCAGGGGTTCACTGGTCACGGTGCGCGTTGCGTTGCCAATGCTGGCAATTCCCGCCACACGCTTGACCGGCCCCAGCAGGTTGACCAGTTGCGTGATGTAGTAAGGGCCGATGTCCAGCACTGGGCCGCCACCGGGCTTGTAAAAAAACTCTGGGTTGGGGTGCCAGGTTTCCATGCCGTGCGACATGACCACCACGCTGCCGCCCACGGGTCGGCCGATGGCGCCGGCGTCGATGGCGCGGCGACAGGCCTGGTGCGAAGCGCCAAAGAAGGTGTCGGGCGCGCAGCCCACGCGCAGGCCTGTGGCCCGGCTGGTGGCCATCAGTTCAGCTGCATCCTTGAAGCTGGCGGCCAGCGGTTTTTCTGAATAAGCGTGCTTGCCGGCCTTCAGAATTTGCTGCGACACCTGGGCGTGCGCCATGGGCACGGTCAGGTTCACGATGATGGAAATCTCGGGGTCGGCCAGCAGCGCTTCGATGCTCATGGCTTCAACGCCGTACTCGGCCGCCTTGGCCTCGGCAGCGGCCATGCGCAGGTCGGCGCAGGCCTTGACGCGGATGTAACTGGAGCGCGCCGCGCCCTTGAGGTAGGCGTCGCTGATGTTGCCGCAGCCGATGATGCCGATGGTGGTTTTGCTCATGTCGAAGGACCCGTCAAAAGAAATTAGAGTGAGTTCAAAAAGGCGAAGCTGTTGCGCGCAAAGCGGGCCGGGTCGCTCGGCTTGTCATGCTCGGCCACCAACCAGCGTGCGCCGCTCTCGACGCTGGCTTGGGCCAGCTTGCCGCGCCAGTCCATCACGCCGTGGCCCACGTCTTCCCAGCCGTCTTCGTCCAGCTTGGTGTTGGCAGGTGCCAGGTCCTTGGCATGCACGGAGGTCACGCGGTCGGCATGCTGCGCCATCAGGGCCGTAGGGTCGGCGCCACCGCGCACCAGCCAGGCCACGTCAGCTTGCCATTTCAGCGGAGCCTTGCCCGCGCCTTCAAACAAGCAGTCCAGCGCGGTGCGGCCGTCGGCTTGCTTGTTCAATTCCCAGTGGTGGTTGTGGTAACCCAGCTCAATGCCGTGGTCTTGCGCGCGCCAGGCCATTTGCGCGAGTTCGCGGCCCAGAGCCGTCCAGTAGGGCTCGGGGCTTTGGCGCTCTTCGGGCGGCACTGAAGGCATGAAGAGTTGCGTAAAACCCAGCGTCTTGCAGGCTTGCATGATGACGTCGAAGCGATCACGCAGGGCGGCCATGCTGACGTGGGCCGAGGACACCTTCAGGCCACGTGCGTCCAGGGCTTTGCGCACATTGGTAGCATCGTCAAGGTGGCTGCCAATCAGCTCGACGCGGCTGTAACCGGCTGCCTTGGCGCAGTCAAGAATGGCGTCCAGGCTGGGCAGGTTGCGCAGGCTGTAGAGCTGGATGGAAAGCGGTGTTTTCATGAGACAAGTCCTGAGAGCTGAGGGGGGTGGAACAAAAATCAGGCCGCCAGAATCGGCGGATGCGGGCCGGGCGCGACCGATCTGCGGGCGATGGCTTCGGAGCCGAAGTCATGCTGCACGCTCAGGCCGGCGCCATAGCATTGGTTGATCAGGTGGCGGCAGGCGTTGGCCGCCACATCGGTCGATGGAATCCGCACCGTGCTCAGGCTCGGTGAGGTGTAGGCGGCCAGTTCGGCATCGTCATAGCCCAGCACCGACAGGTCTTGCGGCACGCGAATGCCTGCTTCCTGCAGGCGCGACAAAGCGGCCATGGCCAGCACGTCGGTCACGCAGAACAGCGCAGTGAAGGGGCGCTGCTTGAGCTCGGCGATCAGTCCGGCTTGATGCCAGCCGTTGGAAAAATTCAGCAAACCATCGATGACGAATTCAGTGGCGGGCGGCATCCCATGCGCGGCCAATTCCTGCTTGAAGCCTTCAACGCGTTCGCTGATGTCTGCGCCGTGCCGCAGGCTGTGCATCATGGCCACTTCGCGGTGGCCTTGCGCCAGCAAGGCACGTGCAGCCAGCCGGCCGGCGGCCAAGTGGTCCACCGAAAAGCAGTGGTCTTCCAGGCCCTTGACCGTGCGGTTCATGACCACCAGATGCGGCACCCGTTCCTTCAGCGCCAGCAGGTCTTCGTCATGCAGGTAGCTGTCAATGACAAAGATGCCGTCGCATTGGCGGTCGATCAAGAACTGCAAGCCATTGAGCGACTTGGCGCGGCGCGGGCCCTGGCCGAAATTGCTGGCCGTGACCATGTGGTGGCTGGCTGCGCGCAACTCCCGGTCCACCGCCTGCAAGATGGGTGCAAAGAAAGTGCCCTCGTAGGTGGGCACATACACACCCACCAGGCCCACGCTGCGCGACGACAGCGCCCGCGCCACCCGCGAAGGCTGAAAATTCAGCGTGCGCACCGCCTCTTGCACGCGCGCCAGGGTGGCGGGCGACACAGCCCCCTTGCCCGAGATGGCGCGCGAGGCTGTACCCACGCCGACACCGGCGAGCAGGGCTACGTCCTTGATGGTGGCCATGTGCTGTGTGCCGTGAGCGTTTTAAAGGCGTGCCTCGGTGGCCGCGTCAAACAGCGAGACATGGGCAGGGTCCAGCGCCAGCCGCACGGCGCTGCCGCGCTGAATCTCCACGGCCGGCTCGACCTGTATGGCCAGGCGGGTGCCTTGCGAATCCATCCAGACGATGCGGTAAGCGCCCATGGTCTCCACCAGGCCCAGCGTGGCTTGCACATGGCAGCTGGCTTCAGGCCCGACCAGATGCAGGTGCTCGGGGCGAATGCCCAGCACGGCGGGCTGTCCGTCCAGCGGCGTCTGGGCGAAGGGGTAGTGACTCAATTCGACATTCAAGGCGGGGGACTCAAAGTGCACCTGAGCGTTGTTGCAGCGCAGCTGACCCTTGACGAAGTTCATGCTCGGCGAGCCCAGAAAACCCGCCACGAACATATTCGCTGGCCGGGCGTACACCGCCTCGGGCGTGTCCAGCTGCTGGATCTTGCCGTCGCGCATCACGGCCAGTCGCGTGGCCAAGGTCATGGCCTCGATCTGGTCGTGCGTCACGTAAATCATGGTGGCACCCAGGTCATGGTGCAGCTGCTTGAGTTCGCGGCGCAGTTCGGTGCGCAGCTTGGCGTCCAGGTTGGACAGCGGCTCGTCGAGCAAAAACACCTTGGCCTCGCGCACCAGCGCCCGGCCAATGGCCACGCGCTGGCGCTGGCCACCTGAGAGCTGCGCGGGCTTGCGCTGCAAGAGCGGTGTGAGCTGCAACATGCGCGCAGCGTTGTCCACGCGTTTTTTGATCTCGGCCTTGTCCATGCCGCTGATGCGCAGGCCAAAGGACAGATTGCGCTCGACGGTCATGGTCGGGTAGAGCGCATAGCTCTGGAACACCATGCCGATGCCGCGGTCCTTGGGGTCCGCCCAGGTCACGTCAGTGCCGGCAATTTCAACCAGGCCGTCGGTCACGTCGATCAGGCCGGCAATGCTGTGCAGCAAGGTCGATTTGCCGCAACCCGAGGGGCCGAGCAGAACCAAAAATTCACCGGCTGCAATGTGCAGGTCCAGGCCCTCGATGATGGGCGTTTTGCCCAGGACGATTTGAAGGTCGCGAATGGAAACGTTGGACATGTTCTTGATTACCCTTTGACAGCGCCGGCTGCAATGCCGCGCACAAACCAGCGACCCGAGACGAAATAAACCACCAGCGGAACCAGTGAAGTCAGCAGCGTGGCCGCCATGTTCACGTTGTAGACCTTCTCGCCCTGGGTGGAGTTGATGATGTTGTTGAGCTGCACCGTGATGGGGTAGTTCTCGCGGCCCGCAAAGATCAGGCCCAGGATGAAATCGTTCCAGATGCCGGTGGTCTGCATGATGGTGGCCACCACGAAGATGGGCAGCGACATGGGCACCATCAGCTGAAAGTAGATGCGCCAGAAACCACCGCCGTCAATCCGCGCGGCCTTGAACAACTCCACCGGCAAGCCTGCGTAGTAGTTGCGAAACAGCAGCGTCATGATGGGCATGCCAAAGAAGGTGTGGATTAACACGATGTTGGGCAGCGACTGAAACATGTTGACCGAGGCAAACATGCGCACCAGCGGATAAAGCATCACGGGGTAGGGGATGAAGGCGCCCAGCATCAAGATGCCGAACAGCCAGTTGGCCCACTTCACCCGCCAAAAGGCCAGGGCATAGCCGTTGAGTGAGCCCATGAAGACCGACAGCAGCAGCGAAGGCAGCAGGATTTGCATGGAGTTGCCAAAGCCGACCGACACGCCCTTGCAGTCCAGGCCGGTGCAGGCGGTGGACCAGGCTTGCGCCCAGGGTGCAAATGTGATTTCCAGCGGTAGCGCAAAGATGTTGCCTTCCCGAATTTCCGTCATGGGCTTGATGGACGTGATGCCCATGACATAAAGCGGCAGCAAAAAGAACAGGGCTGCGCTCAGCAAGAAGAAGTACAGGCCAAGCCGAGCTGGCGTGAACAGCGCGGCACGCGGCCGGCTGCTGCGCTGGGTTGCTGTGGGCATGCCGGAAGCGGTGTTGTTGGCGAGAGTGTTCATGCGTGCCCCGCAGCTTTGTTGGCGCGTGCCCGTGCGTACATCAGGGGCGCGACGATGATGATGACCGTCACCAGCATGGTGGTGGAGGCGGCGGATGCCAGCCCGATGTTTTGGCGTTCAAAGAGGTGGTCCATGATGAACTTGGAGGGCACGTCTGTGGCGTCGCCCGGCCCGCCGTTGGTCATGGCGACCACAGCGTCATAGACCTTGACCACCTGAATCGCCAGCAGCACCACCGCCGTCCCCATGGCCGCACCAAGTTGCGGCAGCACGATGCTCAGGTAGTAGCGCCAGCGCGGAATGCCTTCGATGCGTGCGGCCTTCCACTGCTCGTCGTCAATGCCGCGCAAGCCGGCCAGCAAGATGGCCATCACCAAGCCTGCCGAATGCCAGAGCACGGCAATCACGACGCAATAAATCGCCATCTCCTGGGAAGCGATCCAGTCAAAGCGGGCGCTGTCCCAGCCCCAGCTGCGCAGCGATCGCTGGATACCCAGCGTTGGGTTGAACATCCATTGCCAGACCACGCCGCAGGCCACAAAAGAAATGGCGTATGAATAAAGGTAGACCGTGCGAAAGAAGCCTTCGAGGCGCACTTTCTGGTCAATGAATACGGCCAGCAAAAAGCCCAGGATGAGCGCGCTGGTGATGAAGAACACGCCAAAAATCAATACATGCGACATGGCCGTGTGCCAACGGTCGCTGTTGAACAGATTGAAGTACTGGTCGAGGCCGACCCAGTCTGAGCGCGGCAGCAGCTTGGAGCTGCTCAGTGAAATCCGGATGGTCCAGAGAATGGACGCGACATAAGCGATGAGGACGGTCAGGCCCATCGGTATCAGCGCAGAGTGCGCGGACCAGGCCGTTTTAGGGCCCTTGCGTGCAGGCTTCATGGTTGTTTTTTTTAAAGTGTTTGGCGGGCGAGGCCGGCCTGGCTCATCGCCAGGCCGGGATCTCTTTGTCGCTAAGGCTTACTTCTTCAGAGCTGCAACGAACTGCGTCTGTGCATCTTCAGGCTTGAGGTCCGTGTTCCACAGCTTGGTCACCACGTCGCTCAACTTGCCATGCATGTCAGGCGCAATCAGCATGCGGGCATCTGGCGTCTGGCGGGCGGTGTCCTTCAGGGCTTGCACGCCGGCTTGGGCGCAGATGTCCAGGCCGCTGGTGTCCACGTCAGGGCGGATGGGGATGGAGCCTTTCTTGTTGTTGAATGCCACTTGCGTAGCTGGCGCCGTGATGACACGGGCCAACAGCTGCTGCGCCGCAATCGCGTCTTTGTTGCTGTTCTTGGGCAATACGAACACGTCGCCGCTCACCGAGTAGGCGGCCTTGGGGCCCCAACCTGAGAAGCAACCGAACTCTTTGCCAGCCGTTTTGCCTGCCGCCAAAAATTCGCCCTTGGCCCAGTCACCCACGGTCTGGAAGGCGGCTTTGTCGGTCACCAGCAAGGCGGTGGTGTCATTCCAGCTGCGGCCAGCGAAACCGGGGTCGCTGTAGGTGCGCAGGCGCTTGTACTTTTCAATCACGGTCTTGAAGGCCGGCGAACGGATGGCGTTGGGGTCTTGCTCGCCATAGACCTTCATGTACAGATCGCGCCCGCCCATGTGCAGCAACACGGCATTGAAAGTGCCGACTTCGTAGCTCAAGGTGCCCGACTGCGCGAAAGGAATCTGGCCCGAAGCCTTGATCTTGTCCAGCGCTGTCCAGAACTCGGCTTCATTCTTGGGCTCGGCCACGCCGGCCTTGGCCAGCACGGCTTTGGAATAGAAGAACCAGGTGCTGCTGTGGATGTTGACCGGCACGGCGTAGTACTTGCCCTTGACCTTGATCACGTCCTTGATGGGCACGGGCAGCCAGGTGTCCCAGCCTTCCTTGCTGGCCACGGCGTCCACGTCGGCCAGCAGGCCGGCGTCAATCAGCTCGTGGTACTGCTTGGAGGTGTTGAACTGCGAAGCCACGGGCGGGTTACCGCCGGCGATGCGGTTCAGTGCCGCGGCGCGCGCGTTGTCGCCGCCGGCAATGGCGTTGTCCACCCATTGGCCGCCGGCTTTGTTGTAGGCCTCGGCCAGTTGCTTGAGCGCTGCGGATTCACCGCCGGAGGTCCACCAATGGATGACTTCGGCTTTTTGGGCCAGCGCTGACGAGGAAATACCCAGGCTGGCAACAAGAGTTGCCAGAAGGGCCATGCGTTGAGATTTCATGACATGTCTCCACAAGAGGTGTTGTTTTGAATCCAGGCCAAAAAGGCACTCTTGCGAGCCGCTGTATTGCCCGAATTGAGATGGAAACGATTCCAACTCGGTGATCATTAGACGTGCCTGATGCGGCTTGCGTATCAGCAAAAACCCTTTGTTTGATCCCTAAAGTAATTCGGTTTATTAGGGGGTTTTCACCAGTGCTCGGTTTTCATCGCGTCTTTAACATTTGTTCCTTGGCTAAATTAATTCACGCTGAATGACCCAACCTCAAGGATTGGCAAGACCCATGAAAAAAGCATTGATCGTGTGGGGCGGATGGCAAGGCCACGAACCTGAGCAGGGCGCCCACATCGTGCGCGGCATGCTCGAAAAGAACGGGTTTTCTGTGCAGGTGGAAACCGAAACCGCTGCCTTCGCCGACCCGGCGCTGGCCCAGCTGGACCTCATCGTGCCCATCTTCACGATGTCCAAGATTGAAAAAGCCGAGGCGCTAAACCTGACTGCTGCCGTGCAGGCGGGCGTCGGTCTGGCCGGCTTTCATGGTGGCATGTGCGACGCTTTTCGCGACTCGGTGGAGTACTCCTTCATGACCGGCGGCCAATGGGTGGCGCATCCGGGCAATGTGATCGACTACCGCGTGAACATCACGCGCGCCGACGACTCGGTGATGGCTGGCATCACAGATTTCAACTACCGCTCCGAGCAGTACTACATGCATGTGGACCCGGCCAACGAGGTGCTGGCCACCACCACTTTCAGTGGCGAGCATGCCGAGTGGATTACCGGCGTGGTGATGCCCGTGGTCTGGAAGCGGCGCCACGGCCAGGGCCGCGTGTTTTACAGCGCGCTGGGCCATGTGTCAGCCGAGTTCAAAGTGCCTGAGATGGCCACGCTCTTTGAGCGCGGCATGCTCTGGGCCGCACGCTCTGGGGCGCAGGTCAAGGCCCACATGACGGCAGGCGCAGCATGACGATTGAAGCTTCAAGTCAAACCACGGCCGTCAGCCGGCGGCTGCGCCTGGGCATGGTCGGCGGCGGGGAGGGCGCTTTCATAGGCGCCGTGCACCGCCTGGCCGCCCGCATGGACGACCAGTACGAACTCGTCGCCGGCGCCCTGAGCGCCGATGCCGACCGCGCCCAGCGCTCGGGCCAGGCCTTGCGGCTGGACCCGGCCCGCGTGTACGCCAACTACCAGGACATGGCGCGGCTGGAGCGCCAGCGCCCCGACCCGGTGGACGTGGTCGCCATCGTCACGCCCAACCACTTGCATGCGCCTGTGGCCACGGCTTTTTTGCAGGCCGGCTTTCATGTGATTTGCGACAAGCCTTTGACCACCACGCTGGCCGAGGCCGTGGCCTTGCGTGAAGTGGCTGCGCGCAGTCAGCGCGTGTTTTGCCTGACGCACAACTACACCGGCTACCCGCTGGTGCGCCAGGCCCGCGAGATGGTGGCCGCAGGCAGCCTGGGTGAGATTCGCCTGGTGCAGGTCGAGTACCCGCAAGAGTGGCTGACCGAACCGCTGGAGCAGCAAGGCCAAAAGCAGGCCGAATGGCGCACCGACCCGGCGCGCTCCGGTGCGGGCGGTTGCCTGGGCGACATTGGCACCCACGCTTACCAACTGGCAGACTACGTGACGGGCCTCAAGCTCGACACCTTGTGCGCCGACCTGCAGGCTTTCGTGCCCGGCCGCCGCTTGGACGACAACGTGAACATGATGCTGCGCTACCAGGGCGGTGCACGCGGCATGCTGTGGGCCAGCCAGGTGGCGCCCGGCCATGAGAACGGTTTGAAGCTGCGCATTTACGGCAGCCGTGGCGCGCTGGAATGGGTGCAGGCTGAACCCAATGTGCTGGTGTATTCGCCCTTGGGTGAATCGCGCCGGCTCATCACACGCGGCTCGCCCGCAGCGGGTGCGGCGGCGGCGCGCATGACGCGCATTCCTTCAGGCCACCCCGAGGGTTACCTGGAAGGCTTTGCCAATATTTATACCGAAGCCGCCCACGCCATCCGGGCCGTCGATGCCGGGCAGCCAGTGCCGGCTGGGGTGTATTTCCCAGGCATGGATGAAGGCCTCAAGGGCATGGCCTTCATTGAGGCGGCCGTTAAATCTTCGGCGGCCAACGGCGCCTGGGTCCGGCCGGAGTTTGTCTGAGATGAGCAAACCTCCAGCTCGGCCTCAAGCCCTGCGCTTGGGCATCCTCGGTTGCGCCGCAATTGCGCACAACTTTGCTCGCCACCTGGCCGGCAGCCGGCAGGCGCGCATTGTGGCGGTGGCCAGCCGTGAACTGGCCAAGGCCCAGGCCTTTGCGGCCACTCACCAGATTGCACGCGCCTGGGGCAGTTACGAAGCCCTGCTGGCAGACCCGGAGGTGGACGCGGTCTACATTCCGCTACCCAACACCTTGCATGCGCCCTGGGCCATTCGCGCGGCTGAGGCGGGCAAGCATGTGCTGTGTGAAAAGCCGCTCACCACCAGCCTGGCCTCTGCCCAAGCCATGTTTGCCGCGGCGCGCCAGCGCGGCGTGATGCTGCTCGAAGCCTATCCCTGGTGGTTTCAGCCGCAGACGCGCGACATGCTGGCCGCGCTGGCGCAAGACCATTCGCGGGGCATTGGCCCAGTGCAGTTTGTGCAGGCCAGTTTTGGTTTCAGCTTGGCCCAGCCGACTGGCAACATTCGCTTTGACCCGGCGCTGGGCGGCGGCGCCTTGCTGGACGCCGGCAGTTACCCGCTCAGTTTGATTCGATTGGTGATGGCCTGCGCACCCGAGGCGGTGCGGGCTGAGTCCACCTGGGCTGAAGGCGGCGCCAAAGACGGTGTGGACCTCAGCACCAGCGCCACCTTGCTGTACGCCGATGGCAGGCGCGCGCAAATGAGCTGCGCCATGGCCGCCACTGCTTACCACCGGCACGCCACCATCATGTGCCAGCGCGGCACGTTGGAGACCGAATACGCCAACCACACCGCCGACGAGATAGGCCATCCGCTGGGCTTTCACACCAGCCAGATGCGTGTGCGCCGTGGCGTGACCAGCCAGGTTCCGTTTGAGGCCGTGAAGTCAGCAAGCGGCAGTGGCTTTCGCTTTGCGGCCGAGGCTTTTGCGCAGGTGGTGGCCGCGCAAGATCACGCAGCCATCGCGCGCGCGGCTCAGGCCAGCCTGGACATTGCCGCCACGCTGGAGGCGATTGCCAAGGCCGCCAGGAGCGGCCAGACCGTCAAGCTGCCCGGCTTGGCGCAACAGGCCGCGTGAGGTGCAGCACAGCGTGCAGTACGTAGCCGGCACCGCCCACGGCCACGGCCAGGTCCGAGTGCCTAGCCACCTTGAGGGTCGGGGCTGTCAGGCCGGCGCGGCCGGCGTAGTCGCGCAGCACGGCGCTGGCTGCGTCCACCAGCACCTCGCCGCCCAGGGTCACGGTTTCACCGCCCAGCACGATGGTTTGTGGATTGAAGGTGACCCACACGTTTTGCAGCAGCACGCCCAGCAAAGAGCCAGCCTGCGCAAAGGCGGCGCGCGCGCCGGCATCCCGCGCTTGCATGCGCTGGCGCAAAGTGGCGTGGTCAATCTCGTTGTTCTTCAGGCAACCGGCGCCTGCGGCAATAGCGCGCAGGCCGATGTAAGCCTCGGCGCAGCCAAAGCGGCCGCAGGAGCACGACGCGCCGTCAATCACCAGCGTGGTGTGGCCGATCTCACCGGCCGATCCGGTGGCGCCGGTAAAAAGTGCTTCGTTGAGCACGATGCCCGCGCCCACGCCCACGCCGCAGCTCACATAAACCAGCGGGTCGGCCACCGGGCGCTCACCAAATTCAGACTCGCCCACGGCGGCCAGGTCGGCCTCGTTCTGGTAGTACACCGGCACGCCCTGCAAGGCAGTAGTGGTCAGCGCCTCACCCACGCGCCGACCGATGTCCAGATTGCGCCAACCGATGTTGGGTGCAAATTCCAGCACGCCCGAACGCTTGTCCACCGGGCCATGCAGGCCCACGCCAATACCCAGCAGGCGGCTGACGGGTGTCGCTACCCGCGCCGCCAGAGCCAGCAGCATCTGCACCAGTTGCGCGCAGGCAGCGTCAGCGTCCAGCGAGGCCAGTTGGGCCTGCGCGGAATCAAGCACCTCGCCGTTGACGGTGGTGGCCACCACCCGCACGATGTCGGGGCCGAGGTCGGCGCCCAGCAAGACGATGCGGCTGCTGTCCAGGCTCAAGGGCGTGGGGCGCCGGCCCAGCGTGCCTTTGGCTGCGGCATCGGCTTCAACCAGCCAGCCGTCTTCAATCAGCCCCTTGACCAGCGCGCTCACGGTGGCGCGCGTCAGGCCGCTCTTGACCGCCAGATCCGCCCGCGACTGGCCCGGATGCTCGCGCAAAAGGCGTAGCAAGGCCATGGCGTTGATGTGTTTGACGAGGCGTTGGTTGCCAGTGAGTGGGGAAAGAGACACCGTTTTAGTTTAGCCAGAAAACAAGGTAAGCCATGATCCAGAATCCGATTCTCAAGGGCTTCAACCCCGACCCGTCCATCGTGCGCGTGGGCGAGGACTACTACATCGCCACCTCCACCTTCGAGTGGTTTCCGGGCGTGCAAATCCATCATTCACGCGACTTGGTGAACTGGCGGCTGCTGTGCCGGCCGCTCACGCGCCCCAGCCAGCTCAACATGCTGGGCGACCCCGATTCTTGCGGCGTCTGGGCGCCGTGCCTGACGTATGCCGACGGCCTTTTTTACCTGATCTACACCGACGTCAAGCGCTATGGCCAGACCTCCAGCGCAGGCAGCGCGGGCGGTGCCTCGCTGCGCGACTTCCACAACTACATGGTCACCGCCGAGCGCATCGACGGCGAATGGTCAGACCCGGTCTACATGAACAGCAGCGGCTTTGACCCTTCGCTCTTTCATGATGACGATGGGCGCAAATGGTTCGTGAATCAGTTGTGGGATCACCGGCCCGGGCAAAACCGCTTTGCCGGCATCGTGCTGCAGGAATACTCACCCGCCGAGCAGCGCCTGGTCGGCGAGCGCATCAACATCTTCAAGGGTACGCCGCTGGGGCTGACTGAAGCACCGCACCTGTACAAGCGCAACGGCTGGTACTACCTCATCACGGCCGAAGGCGGCACCGGCTGGGGCCACGCCGTGACCATGGCACGTTCGCGCCACTTGGCCGGCCCGTATGAATTGCACCCGGACACCACAGTCATCAGTTCGCGCGAGCGGCCCGACGCCGAGTTGCAGCGCGCCGGCCATGCCGACATGGTCGATACGCCGGACGGCCAGACTTTCATGGTCTACCTGTGCGGTCGGCCCCTGCCCAATCGCGGCGCCTGCACGCTAGGCCGCGAGACGGCCATTCAGCCCATGCGCTGGGACGCTGATGGTTGGCTGCGCACCTTGGACGGCAGTGGCAAAGCCGAGCTGGTGGTGCCCGATGCCGGTTTGCCGCTGCATCCCTTTCCCGCGCTGCCTGTGCGCGAAGACTTTGACGCCACACAGCTGCCTTTGCATTGGCAGTGGCTGCGCTCGCCCTGGCCTGAAGAATTGTTTGCCCTCAACGCGCGGCCCGGACATTTGCGCCTGTTCGGTCGCGAGAGCATGGGCAGCTTTTTCAAGCAGGCCCTAGTGGCGCGACGGCAGCAGTCGCATTGCTACAGCGCCCAAACGCGCATGGACTTTGAGCCCGCGCATTTTCAGCAGCAGGCCGGTCTGGTCTGCTACTACAACAGCAGCAAGTTCCATTACCTGTATGTCTCGCATGACGAGACCTTCGGCAAGCATTTGCGCGTCATGTCCAGCCTGCCCAACCACATGAGCAGCGACGCGTTTTCAGCGCCCATCCCACTGCCGGCCGGGCCGATTGAATTGCGCGCGGAGGTGGACCGCGAGCGCCTGTACTTTGCTTACCGCTTGCTCGACCAGCCGGTGCCCGGCCCTTGGCAATGGCTGCCGCAGCCCTTTGACGCCAGCATCCTGTCTGACGAAGCCAGCCCGCCGGGCCGGCCCAACTTCACCGGTGCCTTTGTGGGCGTGGCTTGCCAGGACATGTCGGGCATGGGCCACCCTGCCGACTTTGATTTCTTTGATTACCGCGAGCGCGAGTTCGAGGTCAATCCGCGGCACTCCTGAAATGTCCCGACTCCTCACCGCCTCTTTCACCAATCAATTCATCAGGTCTTTATGAACACTCCCCAAAAAGTCGGCATCGGCATCATCGGCTGCGGCAACATCAGCGAGGCCTATCTCAAGGCCGCTTTAGGTTTTCCCATTCTGGACATTCGCGGCATTGCCGACATGCGGCCCGAAGCCGCCACGGCCCGCGCCGCACAGTTCGGCCTCAAAGCCCAGACGGTGGACGCTTTGCTGCGCGACTCGTCGATTGAAATCATCGTCAACCTGACGATTCCGGCAGCCCACGTGGAAGTCGGCCTGCAAGCCATTGCCGCCGGCAAGCATGTGCATTCTGAAAAGCCGCTGGGCCTGAGCACTGCGCATGCACGTACCTTGCTCGAAGCCGCTGATAAGCGCGGCCTGCGCGTGGGTTGCGCTCCCGACACCTTCCTGGGTGGCGGCCACCAGACCTGCCGCAAGCTGGTGGACGAAGGCGTCATCGGCCGGCCCGTGGGCGGCAGTGCGTTTTTTATGTGCCCGGGGCATGAGCGTTGGCATCCCAATCCAGCTTTTTACTACCAGGTCGGTGGCGGGCCCATGCTGGACATGGGGCCTTACTACATCACGGCGCTGGTCAATTTGATTGGCCCGGTGGCGCGCGTGAGCGGCGCCAGCGCCCGCGTGCGGCCCGAGCGTTTGATCACCAGCGAGCCGCTCAAGGGCACGCGCGTGCCAGTGGAAGTGGCCACGCATGTGGCAGGCACGCTCGAGTTTGAAAACGGTGCGGTCGTCTCAATGGCCATGAGCTTTGACGTGCCCAAGCACCGGCACAGCCCGATTGAGTTGTACGGCACCGAAGCCAGCTTGCTGGTGCCAGACCCGAACCGCTTTGGCGGCAAAATTGAGGTGGCCCAGGCGGGCGGTGAGTGGGTTGAGCGACCCACTGAACACGGTTATTGGGACGGGAACTTCCGCATCATGGGCGTGGCCGACCTGGCGCACGCGATTCGTGGCAACAGGCCGCACCGCGCCTCGGGCGAGCTGGCGCTGCATGCGCTGGAAGTCATGGAGGCTTTTCAGTTGTCCTCAGACACGGGCCGCCATGTCAGCATCAGCAGCCGCCCGGCGCGCCCCGCCAGGCTGCCCACGCAGTTGCCCGCTGGCAGCCTTGATTGAAAGAAAGAACGCCCCGCATGTCATCAGCCATTTACCCAAGCCTTGCCGGCAAAACCGTGGTTATTACCGGTGGCGGCACCGGCATAGGCGCGGCCTTTGTGGCCGCCTACGTGCGCCAAAACGCGCGCGTGTTTTTTCTGGACATTGCCCAGGCGGAGTCCGAGGCCTTGGCCGCTTCGCTTCAAGGCGCGGCCACGCCGCCCGTCTTTATTCCCTGCAACCTGAAAGACCCCGCGGCGATTACGCAGGCCTTCGCGCAGATTGAAGCGGCCGCCGGTGCGGTGCAGGTCTTGGTGAACAACGCGGCCAACGACGACCGGCATGAGGTGGGCGAGCTGAGCGCCGAGTATTGGGCCGACCGCATGGACGTGAATTTGCGGCATCACTTTTTATGCGCGCAGGCCGTCATGAGCGGCATGAAGGCCGCAGGGCAGGGCGTGATTCTCAACATCGGCTCGATTTCCTGGCACGTGGCGATCCCTAAGCTGGCGCTGTACATGGCGGCCAAAGCCGGCATCGAAGGCCTGACGCGCGGGCTGGCTCGCGACCTGGGCGACCACGGCATTCGCGTCAATTGCATCGTGCCCGGCGCGGTGCGCACACCCCGGCAAGTCAAGCTCTGGCAGACGCCCGAGAGCCAGGCCCGCCTGCTGGCCGCTCAATGCCTGCACCAGACGATAGAGCCCGAGCAAGTGGCGGCGATGGCGCTGTTCTTGTCGTCTGACGATGCGAGCGCCTGCACCGGCCGCGAGTACTTTGTGGACGCCGGCTTGTTTGGCGCGTGAAAGCCGAAAGGAAGACAGGCATGAAGACTGACATGTACATCCACGCGACTGCGGTGACGTGCCTCTGGGACGTGCAGGCCGAACTCGGCGAAGGCGCGTTGTGGCTGGCCGGTGCGCAAGGCAAGGATGCGGACGGTGCTGTTTATTTTGTGGACATTAAGGGCCATAAATTACACCGTTACGTCCCTGCCACGGACGCGCGGAAAAGCTGGTCGGCACCTCTGCAAGCCGGCTTCATGCTGCCGGTTCAAGCGGAAGATGCGGCAGCGCAAAAAGACCGGCGCTGGGTCGTCGGCCTGAGCAACGGCCTGTCCCTGTTTGATGAAGCCACGAGCCAGTTCACACCGCTGTGCGCAGTCGATGCGCACCAGCCGCACAACCGCCTCAACGACGGCTATGTCGATGCGCAAGGCCGCCTCTGGTTCGGCAGCATGGACGACCATGAAACCGACCCCACCGGCACGCTTTACCGCTGGGACGCGCGCGGCCTTGCGGCCATGGATACAGATTACGTGATCACCAACGGCCCGGCCCTAAGCCCGGACGGTCGCACCCTGTACCACACCGACACGCTCAAGCGCGTCACCTATGCCTTCGATGTCAGCCTTGAGGGTGCGCTCAGCGGCAAGCGCGTCTTTGTGCATTTGCAAAGCCCCGGCTATCCAGACGGCATGGCGGTGGATGCTGAAGGATGCGTCTGGGTGGCGGTGTTTGGCGGCTGGCGCATTGACCGCTTTTCGCCCAAAGGCGAGTTGCTGCACAGCCAAGCCTTCCCGTGTGCCAACATCACCAAGCTGGCTTTTGGTGGCGCTGACCTGCGCACCATCTACGCCACCACCGCCCACAAAGGTTTGTCGGCCGAGCAGCGCGCGGCGCAGCCGCTGGCTGGCGGCTTGTTCAGTTTTGAATCCCCGGTGCCCGGCTTGCCGCAGCACCACCTTCCGCGAAAGTTGATTGCATGACCACGCCCCCCAAACCTGGTGCCCAAGCGGACACCCCATCGCCGCTCAAAAGCCAGCGCCGCTTCCGCTCGCAAGACTGGTTCGACAACCCGGACCATATCGACATGACGGCGCTGTATCTGGAGCGCTTCATGAACTACGGCATCACGCCCGAAGAACTGCGCTCGGGCAAGCCCATCATCGGCATTGCGCAGTCAGGCAGCGACTTGAGCCCCTGCAACCGCGTGCACTTGGAACTGGCCAAGCGCGTACGCGACGGTATCCGCGACGCAGGTGGTATTCCGATGGAGTTCCCGCTGCACCCGGTGTTTGAAAACTGCCGCCGACCGACCGCCGCACTGGACCGCAACCTGGCCTACATGGGCCTGGTTGAAATCCTGCACGGCTACCCGCTGGACGCCGTGGTGCTGACCACCGGCTGCGACAAGACCACCCCCTCGCAAGTCATGGCTGCGTCCACGGTGGACATTCCGGCCATCGTGCTGTCGGGCGGGCCCATGCTGGACGGCTGGCTGGACGGCGAGCTGGTCGGCTCGGGTTCGGCCATTTGGAAGGCACGGCGGCAACTGGCGGGCGGGCTGATTGACGAAGAAAAATTCCTCGACATCGCCGTGGCGTCTGCGCCTTCGGTCGGGCATTGCAACACCATGGGCACGGCCTCGACCATGAATGCCATGGCCGAGGCCCTGGGCCTGTCGCTCACCGGCTGTGCGGCCATTCCCGCGCCTTACCGCGAGCGCGGGCAAATGGCTTACGCCACGGGCAGGCGCATCGTGGAGATGGCGTTTGAAGACTTGCGGCCTTCGCACATCCTGACGCGCGAGGCTTTTTTAGACGCGATTGCTGTGAACTCCGCGATTGGTGGCTCGACCAACGCGCAGCCGCATCTGGTGGCCATGGCCCGGCATGCGGGTGTGGAGCTGCACACCCGCGACTGGGTGGACTACGGCCTGGACTTGCCGCTGCTCTTGAACATGCAGCCCGCTGGCAAATACCTGGGCGAGCGCTTTCACCGCGCAGGCGGCGTGCCGGCCATCATGGCCGAGCTGCTGGCCGCCGGCAAACTGCGCGCCGATCGCCCCACCGTGACCGGCCACAGCATGGCTGCCAACCTGGCCGGCCGCCACAGCCTGGACGCGGAGGTGATTTACCCCTTTGACGCGCCCTTGAAAAAGCAGGCCGGCTTTTTGGTGCTCAAAGGCAATCTCTTTGACTTCGCCATCATGAAGACCAGCGTGATCTCGGACGAGTTCCGCGCCCGCTACCTGAGCGCGCCCGGGGCCGAAGGCCGCTTTGACTGCCGCGCCGTGGTGTTTGAAAGCTCGGACGATTACCTGGCCCGCATCAACGACCCGGCCCTTAGCATCGACGAAAACACCATGCTGGTGATTCGCGGCGCCGGCCCGGTGGGCTGGCCCGGCTCGGCCGAGGTCGTCAACATGCAGCCGCCTGATGCGCTGATCAAGCGCGGCATCAAGGCCTTGCCCACGCTGGGTGACGGCCGGCAGTCCGGTACGTCCGACAGCCCGTCCATCCTGAACGCCTCGCCAGAAAGCGCGGTGGGTGGCGGCCTGGCTTGGCTGCGCACGGGCGACATCATCCGCACGGACTTGAATGCGGGTGAATGCAACATGCTGGTCAGCGACGAAGAGATCGCACGCCGGCGTGCCGATGGCCTGCCGCCGATACGCCCCAGCCAGACGCCCTGGCAAGAGATGTACCGCGCCACCGTGGGTCAGCTGGAAACCGGCGCCTGCATGGAGCCGGCGCTCAAATACCGCGGCGTGGCGAACAACCCGCCGCGGCATAACCACTGATTCACTGATCCACCGATTCATTGGAGAAGAGCGCGAGGCGGCAAGTCCACCGCGGCAGTTCAGGGCTTGGTCGCGGGGGCGCCGGGCACGACCACCGGAACGACGACGGGCGCAACAGCTCCGTTGGCCGCTGGCGCAGGCGTGGTGCGAGGTGGTGGTGCGCCGGCTGTCGTGACGGCGTTGGGCGCCGCTGCGGCTGCGGAGGCTGCACCTGCCACGTTTGCACTTGGCGCTGGCATGGCCGCTGCGGCAGAAGCTGCCTTGGCCGCCTTGGCCTCCAGGCTCTCCAGCATCCCGTCGATCATCCCCATCAAGCCCGGCGAGTCCGCGTTGCCCAGCCAGGCGGCGCGGTTGGACGCGAGTGTGCCCAGCTGCGCGGCCGTGCAGGCGCTGCCGTTCGCGCGCAGCCAGTCCCCGGTTTCTTTAGCGCGCTCCCGTGGGTCGTGGGTTTGCAAGGCCAGCGCCCTGAAGTCGGCCACCAGGCACACGGGTTTGGGCGGCGGGGTAGGGCGGCGTGCGGTTTGCGCCGAGGCCAAGCCCGCCGCAGCCAGCATCAGCGCTGCCACCCAGCGCGCAGGGCGAGGCAGTGGCAAGGCGTTAGTTTGGAGCTGGGTGAAAGGCATGGCTTTCTTTGAATCGGCGCGGGGCTTGCAAACTTGAGCCTCTGGTTGAACCTTCATGAGTCCTTCACTAAAAGCGGTACCATAAACAGTTGTTCTGATTCGAACAATTCATCAAATCGCCAAGCCCAGGAGTGTTGTCCATGTCTGCTTCCCTTCACATCGCCCGCCGCTCCGTCGGCAAGACCCTGGCCAAATCGGTCGTGCTGGCTGCCTTGCTGCCACTGGCTGCGTTGGCCCAGGGCGTGGTCGTGGTCTACACCTCGGCGCCGCCTGACATTCAAAACGCCATGGTGCCTGCCATCAAGGCCAAGCTGGGCGTGGACATTCAGGTGGTGTCTGCCGGCGGTGGTGAATTGATCAAGCGTCTGAAGGCCGAAAGCGCCCGTCCTCTGGCCGATGTGGTGGTCTCCACCGGCATCGACGTGGTCGAAGGCAGTCCGGACTTGTTCGAGCCCTACCGCGTGAAAGAAGTCGCCAAGCTGAACCCGGCCTACACCACCAACGCGCTGTGGTCCCCGTTCGCTGTGACCATCCCCACCGTGCTGGCTGTGAACACCAAGCTGGTGCCTGAAGCTGAAATCCCCAGCACCTGGGCTGAGCTGGCCAACCCGAAATGGAAAGGCAAGATCGCCTTTGCCGGCGCTGACAAGTCCAGCTCCGCACTCACGCAGATGCTGCAGATCGTGCACAACGAAAAAGACGAAGCCAAGGGCTGGACGCTGTTCTCCAACATGATGAACAACTTCATCATCACGGGCAGCTCGACCTCGGTGATTCGCGGCACGGCGCAAGGCGAATACGCCATGTCGCTCACGCTCGAAGACAACGCGCAGCGCTTCATCGAAGGCGGCGCGCCCGTGCGCATCGTGTACCCGAAAGAAGGCATCAACTCCTCGGCCGACGCCATGGCCCTGGTGGCCAAAGGCCCGAACCCTGCCGGCGGCAAGGCCGTGCTGGACTACCTGACTTCTGTTGAAGGCCAGACCATGCTGGTCAAGGCCTCGGGCCGCCGCCCTGTGCGCGCCGACGTCGCAGCCCCTGGCACCAGCCCGGCTTCGGCCCGCCTGCCCATCAACAACTACGCGCGTGAGTGGGGCAATGCCAAGGGCAAGGAATACCTGGTGAAGTACCAGCAGCTGGTGCGCCGCTGATTTTCTGATGCCTCTTTAACGCTTGACGTCTGAACGTCAGATGAACTGGCTCTGCCTCTTAAAAGCGGCAGAGCTTTTTTTTGGAAAATGATGGGCAACACTGTTTCACTCCAGGGCATCAGCAAGCGCTTCGGTGCTACCACCGTCCTCAATGCGATTGACCTGGAAATTCGCCCTGGCGAATTCCTGACGCTGCTCGGCCCCTCGGGCTGCGGCAAGACCACGCTGCTGCGCGCCATGGCCGGCTTTTACACGCCGGACGCGGGCCGCATCTGCGTCAACGGGCAAGACATCACGCAGCAGCCGCCGTATTTGCGTGATATCGGCATGGTGTTTCAAAGCTACGCTGTGTTTCCGCACATGACAGTGCGGGACAACGTGGCTTATGGCTTGAAGGCGCGCAAATGCAGCGCGGCTGAAACGCAAAAGCGTGTGGAGACAGCACTGGACAAAGTGCAGTTGCAGGGCCTGGCGGGGCGCTTTGCGTCTGAACTCTCAGGCGGGCAAAAGCAGCGCGTGGGCTTGGCCCGTGCGCTGGTAATCGAGCCCACCATGCTGCTGATGGACGAGCCGCTGTCCAACCTGGATGCCAAGCTGCGCATCGAAATGCGGCAAGAAATTCGCTTGCTGCAACGTGAGCTCGGCATCACCACGCTGTATGTCACGCACGACCAGGAAGAAGCGCTGGCGGTGTCTGACCGCATTGCCGTGATGCAAGGCGGCCATGTGCTGCAACTCGATACGCCGCAAGTGATTTACCAGCAGCCAGCGCACGCTTTTGTGATGGATTTCGTGGGTGGCTCCAACTGGTTTGACGGCGTGCTGGAGGCCGGCGGTGTGCTGCGCACGGCGGGCGGTCATGGCTTGGCGCTGGGCAATGCAAGCCAGAGCCAAGGCCAAGCCGTGCGCCTGGGCTTGCGGCATGAAAACATTCGCCTGAGCCAAGACGCAGCGCTGCCCGGCTGGGACGGCGTGCTGCTGGAGCTCAAGACCTTTTTGGGCACGCGCACGCGTTACCGGGCGCGCGCAACAGACGGCGCAGTGTTTGAATTTGACGTGCCCACACCCGAGGCGCTGGCAGAAGAAGGCAGCCATGTTTCGGTGCGTTTTGATGCTCGCCACGCCGCGCTTTTTGACGCCGCCAGCGGCGCGCGCTTGCCGGTGCGGCCATGAACGCGGCGACAAAGCCGGTGCCAAACGCAGGCCCGTCAGCGCTCAAGGCTGCGCGCCCCGCCTTCGACGTCTGGCGCTGGGTCGTCTTTGCGGGCCTGGCCATGAGTGCGCTGTTCGTCGTCTGGCCCTTGTTTGAGCTGGTGCGACAAAGCTTTGTCGGGCAGATCAGCAAATCCTTCGGGCTGGAGAACTTCGTCACCTTCTTCACGTCCAACTATTTCATGCGGGCCACTTACAACAGCTTGTGGGTGGCTACCGGCGCGACGCTGCTCACCATGCTGCTGGGCGTACCACTGGCGTATGCGTTTTCGCGCTTCGTGTTCCCCGGCAAACCACTGCTCCGCGTGCTGGTGCTGCTGTCCATGATGTCGCCGCCTTTCATTGGCGCTTACGCCTGGATCATCTTGCTCGGGCGCGCCGGCATCATCACCGAGTGGGGCCGCGACATGGGCTTTGCTTTCCCCACGATTTATGGGCCGGTGGGCATCATGATTGCCAGCGCGCTCAGTCTGTACCCGATTGTTTTCTGGGTCGTGGGCGGCGCCATGAAGCAGCTGGACCACGGGCTGGAAGAAGCCGCCAGCATGCTGGGCCGCCGGCCGCTGGTGGTGTTTTTCACGGTCACGCTGCCGCTGCTGCGCCCGGCGCTCATTACGTCTGCCATGCTCGTCTTTTTGGCCATGCTGGCTGACTTTGGCCTGCCCAATTTGCTGGGCGAGGGCGAGCGTTTTCCGGTGCTGGCCACGCTGGCCTACAACCTCTTTTTGAGTGAGATTGGTGAAGAGCCTGGCATGGCCGCAGTCACGTCTGTCGTGCTGGTCTTGATGGCGGGTCTGGTGGTGCTGGCCGGCCAGTACTTCAGCAAGAACAGCCGCGTGGCCAACGACGGCGCGCAGCGCGCTGCGTTGCAAACGCCCACGGCTGGCAAGCGCTACGCCCTGGCGGCCGCCACGCTGGGCGTGGTGGCGCTGGCCAACACGCCTTTGCTGGTGGTGCTGGTGTCGTCCTTTCTTGAAGTGCGGGGCGCGGTGTTCCAGCCCGTCTTTACCCTGGGCAATTACCAGAACGCGCTCAACCTCATGGGCAACTCGCTGACCAACAGCTTGATTTACGCGGGCATTGCGCTGGTGTTTGCCACGGTGGTGGGTGCGGCCCTGGGCTATGTGCTCACGCGCCGCAGCGACCGCTACAGCCGCCTGCTCGACTTCCTCGTCATGGTGCCTTTCATCGTGCCGGGCACGGTGCTGGGCATCGGCTTTGCGCAGGTCTTCAATACGCCGCCAATCCTGCTCACGGGCACGGCCTCGGTCATCGTGGTGGTGTACTTCATTCGCCGCTTGCCTTATGTCACGCGCTCGTCGGCGAGCATCGTGCACCAGATTGACGTGGCACTTGAAGAAGCGTCTGCCAGCCTGGGCGTGCGTCCGCTGGGCACTTTCCGCCGCATCATGCTGCCGCTCATGCGGCCGGGCATTCTGGCCGGCATGGTGTTGGCGTGGCTTGAAATCTTCAACGAGTTGTCGGCCTCCATCGTGCTGTACACGGGCGCTACCAAGACGCTGCCGATTGCCGCCTACCAGCAAGCCTTTGGCGGCGACTTTGGTGTGGCGGCGGCCTACTCGGGCATGTTGATTGCCGTGACCGCCGTCAGCCTGGGCCTGGCCTTGTTGTTGGGTGGCACCGAATCTGCGCACCAAAAGGTATGAAGTTACAGAACCAAGCCCTGCCGGCCTTCCAGCGGCACGAAGTCCTTTGCATCGGCAAAGACAAGTCAGGCCAGCAACTGCCTGACGATGTCTGGGTGCTGCAAAGCGGCCAGCTTTACGGCGTGTACGACGGCGCGACCTCACCCACTGGCGCGCGCATTGACGGCATGAGCAGCGGTCGTTTTGCGGCCATGCAGTGCGCCGCCGCCGCGCAGCACTACGCGCTGACCACAGCGCGAAGCGCCTACGCCGGCGCCGACTTACTGCAAGCCATGTCAAGCGCCTTGGCTACGGCCTTGCAAGCCCACGGCAGCCAGCCCGGCGGCGCTGCCACCACCGCTGCGCTGGCCCTGGATGCCGGTGACATGCTGCACTTTTTGATGGTCGGCGATTCGGGCGTGCGCATCAATGGGCGCGAAGTCGTGCAGGTGCACAAACCGGTTGACGACATCTACACCGCCGTGCGCGTTGCCTTGATCAGGCAGGCGCATGCGCGCATGGCAGCCGCTGGGGGTAGCCCGAGCGAGCAGCTTTTGGACGCCCTGGAGTTCAATACTCGGCAAGAGGTCTTCACGGGTCTGGCGGACATCAGCGCCGTGCTGCCCAGCGTGACCCAGCAGCTGCAAGGCACGGTGGCCAGCGATGCGCTGGCCATGCTGCCCGACCTGCTGCGTCTGGGCATTCGCGGCGGGCAATTGCCTTTCATGAACCGCACAGACCACAGCCTGGGTTACGCCGTACTCAATGGGCAAAGCGTGCAAGGGCCGGACCTCTTGATGTTCAGCCGCCCGCGCGCCGAGGTGCACAGCCTGGAGTTTTTCACCGACGGCTACATGACGCCGGGCGCAGAAGCCAGCGTCGCCAGTTGGGAAGCGGCCTGGAAGCAAGTAGAAGCCCAAGACCCCCACAAGACTGGCGCCTGGCCCAATATCAAGTGCAGCACGCAAGGCGAGCATTGGGACGACAGAACCCTGCTCATCGTGCGGGACTGAGGCTCGGGTTCGGCATTCATTGCTGCGCGTCTGCCGCCTTGAACACCACCAGTGTGTTCAGCAAAAAATTCATGACAAACGCGATGCCGACGCCGCCCACCTTGGCCAGCGTGGCGGGCAGCAGCCATTGGCTGCCCAGGTACCAGGTGGCGCCGGCATTCACAGCCAGGCCCAGCGATGCAAACAACAAGAACAGCCCCGCACGCCGCAGCGAGCGCCAGGCGCGCTGGTACACCCAGACCGAGCTCAGCGTGTAGTTGACGACAGCGGCGACCAGAAAGCTGCACACCGCTGGCAGCAAGAGCCCGCCCAGGCGCGGCGCGAGCAGGTGAAACAAACCGATGTCCACCACCGCCGCCAGGCCGCCGGTCATGAGGTAGCCCATGAACTGGCGCGGTAACTTGCGCGAAGACTGCCCCGCCTGTCCGGGTAACTTGTGGGGTGGGGCGCTCATGTCTTGTGCGGGGCTCGTTCGCGTGGCGCGCTTCACGCCAGCACTTCGCCGCTGTTCGTCAGCAGCGGTTTGAAGACCGCATCGTCATAGCGCTGAAAGGTCGCGAATTCCGGATGGGGTTTGGCCGAGCGAATAAGGGCGCGCACACCCGCGCGGCGGGCTGCTTCAGCATCGCGGTCAAAGCGGTCACCGACCATCAACGCGCGGCTGGCCGGCACGCCGCTTTGGCGCAGCACGGCGATCAAACCGCGCGGGTCGGGCTTGAGCCGGCCAATGGCCGGGTCGGTGGCGCAGCTGATGGGCCAAGCCTTGAGATCTAGCGCCTTGAGCTTGGCCGCGGCCGGGTAGTCTGAGAACACTGCGACCTGCTTGCCTTGCTGATGCAAGGCGGCAAACAAGGCGTCCAGCTTGGGGTAGCGGCAGGCGGCCAGCCCGGGCAGCGGCCTTTGCTCCAGCCAGTCTTCGGCCAGTCGCTGCACAGCTTGCGGCGTGAGTTGATGCAACTGCGCCGTCTGGGCATATTGCGCGTGCATGAAATCTTCAGGCTCCATGTCTGCGGGCAGCCGAGCTGCAACATCGCCCAAGGCTTCACGCACCTGCCTGAAAGTACGCAGCACGCGCAAGGTGTGCAGGCTGCGCGTTTGCAGGCTGTGGCGCAGCAGTTGCGCCAGCATGGCCAGGCGCAGAAGGCGCTGGTCGTAGAGGGTGCCGTCCACGTCAAAAACGACGAGGTCGATGCCCTGCCAGTCAATCACTGCTTGTGCGTCCTTGCGTGCGTTCATGGGGTGTGAGTCTTGGCAAAGGGGGATCGGATGGGCGGCAGCAAGGCAAGCAGGTAACCGCTCGGTAAATCGGGTCGCCATTCAAAGTCCCAGTGCTGCCGCTCGGAAAAATAGGCTTGCAGTGCTGCGTCTTGCTGCGGGCTCAGCCGGCGCGCCCACACGATGGGGGCGCGGTCAATGTCGGCTTCGTTGTAGACCAGTTCAAAGTGGAGCGGGTTGTTGGGGCCGTCCTTGATCAGAACCAGGTCTTGGCCTGGCAGGGCATTCAACTGCAATTGCAACTGCTCGCGCACATTGGTGTCGGTGATGGCGCAGCAGGCGCGGCTGTGGGCATTGAGCTCCATTTTGGGTTGGCCACTGATGACGGCAGCCAGTGGCAAAAACAGCATGGCAGCCAATGCAAGCGGCAGGGCGCGGGCCAGCAGCAGCCCCTGTTGACCTGCCTGGTGCAGCCAGCCAAAGCCACGTACCAGCACGATCCACAGCAAAGGCATCAGTGGCGCCGTGTAATGCGGGAAGTTCCAGGTCTCCAGCGCGTAGCCCGCTGCAAAAATGCCAATGCCGCCCAGTACGAAAAAGTCTTTGCGCGTGCGCCAAAGGCCGACGAGAAAGGGCAGGGTGAGCAGCGGCCCCAGATAGAAATTCCAGGTGTGATAGAGCTTGCCCATCGCGCCCGCGATCCAGCCGCGCAAGGAATTCCGTCGCTCATAAGGCCTGGCCTCGGCGGCATAGAAGTCTCGGAAGTAAGGCGGGCCGCGCTGCGCTGACGTGATGGGCGGCGCGATGAGGAAGGCTGGTGCGCTGCCATAGGTTTCGCGGTTCAGCGCATACGCTGTCTTGTCGGCCTGGCCTGTGGTGGCCTGGTTGTAGGCCAGCAGCATGGCCACGCCAAAGGCTGTGAGCAGCAAGCCGGGCAAGAGCACAGGCAGCACTGTGTTGCCAGCCAGCGATCTCCAGCGCGGTGCTTGGACTTTCGTTGAAGGCTTGACGATTGGCACGGCTTGCCGCCGCAAGGCCAGCAGCAGGGCCAGCGCGACGGGTATGCAGATCAGGAAGCCTTCATAAGGGCGGGTCGTCAGCAAGATCAGTGCGCCCAGGCCCATCACCAAACCCAGGCCCAAGCGCTGCGGCCAAGCTGTGGCGCGCAAGCTGCGAGGCAGTGCGCCCACCACCAGCAAGGCGCCCAGCGCTGTGAAAGCGCCACCCCAGTAAGAGTTGATCCAGTAGCTGAAGACGCCAAAGCGCAGCACCGCGATCAAGCCGCCCAGCAGCGCGAGCGGCGCGCTGACCCAGGCCTGCAGCATCCACACCACGGCCATGCACATCAGCACCATGCTCAGCCAAACGCCCAGCCAAGGTTCATTGGCCAACCACAGGCCCACCGCCAGCGGCAAGCCCCGCCCCGGAAAATACATGGACGCATAGGCTGGCACCTGGTTGATGTGAAAGCTCTCGAAGTGCGGCCAGAAAGGATGCGTCGGATTGGCCAGGCGGCCGGCGGCATAGGTCTGCGCCTGCAGCAGCAGGCTGTGCTCGTCATGAATGCCGGGGGCGGGCGCGCCTAGCCAGGGCAGCACGGCAGCGCGCAAGCCGATGGCGAGCAAGCCGACCAGCAACACGCCAAGGACGGGACGCTGTGCGCAGCGCGCAGCCCAGGGCTGCACGCGCGCCTCCAGCGTTGCAAGCTCGTGTTGCGCGGTACGCAGCCGCAACGCGAGCAGCAAAAAGACCGCGGCAAGTGCCGCCCATTCGACCAGGCCGTACAGGCCCACCCAATCTTCCAGCGCACGCTTCATTTGCGCGCCAGCGGCTGATCAACAGGGCCGACTCGGCTGGTCATGCCGGCTTGGTCACCGGCACGAAGTACGGCACGGTGAAGCTGCTGAGTGCGGGGACATCCACAAAGCTCAGCAGCACCAGCGCCGCCACGGTGAGCGCGCTGATCAGCATCAGGCGTTTCTCGCGGAACAGCTTTTCAGGCTTTTGCGCCACCGAACCGCTGCGCATGGACAGCGACAAATAGTGCGCGAAGAGCAAGATGATGAAGGGAAAAGCCAGCACGTATTCGATGCGGTACTTGACCAAAAAAACACCCATCAAGAAGGTGGAGAACATGGCATACACAAAGCAGGAAATCAGCAGCTTTTCTTCGGTGTAGTGCTGGAAGGACCGGCGGTAGCGATGCAGCACCGCCACGCCGGGGCCGGCGGCAATTTCGCGGTATTCAGACAAGCGCTTGGCGCCCATCAAAAACGCGCCTCCCATCCAGTAAGCCAGCAGCAGCGACGAGGGTGCGATGGTGCTGGCGTCAATCATGGCCCAGCCCAGCATCATGCGGATCGGGTTGTTCAGCGACTCGGAGAGCACATCAAGGTAAGCCTTGTCCTTGGAGCGCAGGGGCTTGACGTTGTAGACCACGCCCGACACCCAGAACAAGATGCAGATGGCAAAGAAAACCGGGTTGACCGCGTAGGCCAGCGCCAGGCCGAGCACGCTGGCCAATGCATAAGCGATGTACACGCGCTGCGCCGACATGGTCATGTTCACCGCCGGGCGGCTGGATTTGTCAGGGTGAAAAGCGTCGAACTCGCGGTCCAGCCATTCATTGATGATGTAGTTGGACGAGGCAATCAGCACCGCGCTGGCAAAGCCCAGCAAGATGGCCCACCACGCGTCTTGCAGCGGTGGCGTGCGCAGCACGTAGGCCAGCACCAGGCCGGGCAGGATGAACACATGCTTGGTCATGTGGTCCAGCCGGGCCATCTTGAGGTAATGCCCCCAGGAGGCCGGCGGCGGGGCAAGACTGGCTGAGGGCAGGACACTGCTCATGGGGTGACTCCAAGAAGGGGTGAGGCGGGGGATTGGTCGGGGTCGGATCGCTTGGGGCCAGCACGCTGCTGTGCGCGCCATACCAGCACGCCCGCAATCGCCAGAAAAGGCAGCAGCCAGATCACGCGGGCTTGAAAGCGGTCCATGGACGAAGCCAGACCAGCGCAGACGGCAGCATTGAGGAGGACGCCGGCCAGCACCAGGCTGGCAAACGCAGGGAAGTGGCTGTGCACAAACAGTTGCTGGCGCTTGGGCCAGGCCAATGCAAACAGCAACACCGCGGCCAGCACTGCGATACGGTTGCTCAGCGTGAACCAGGTGTTGTAGGTGGTGGTGGTGCGCGCCGCGCGACTGGCCTGCATTTGCGTCAGCACCTCGGGTGGTACTCGCCCTTGGTAAAACTGGGCAATGCCGTCTCGGCCGTAGCTCCAGACGTCCGTGTCAAAGCGGCCCAACTGGCGCAGCACGTCAAGGCCCACCACGCGTGCCACGCCCAGCGGGTCGGCGCGCGTGACGTCCCACGCAAAACGCATTTGCTCGTCTGACAAGCGGCGCTTGGTGGCCGGGTCGGCCAGCGCGAAGGCGCCCTTGGTTGGGTCGGTGGAGAACAAAAAGTCGGTCCAGGCCGTGGGGTAGTTCGGCAGGTAATTGCAGGCGGCGTAGTTGGCTTGCGGGCAGTTCTTCTTCAGGAAATCGGTGCCCGGCCCGGCATCGATCAACCGGGCCATGGGGTGGGGCAGGCGCAGCGGCGGTGCGCCTACCGCCTGCGTGACCGCCTTGACGAAGGCGGCTTCTGCCACCACGGCCAGCACCAGGCAAGCAGCCAGCACGCCCAAGGCTTTGCCCGCGCCTGTATCGCTGTTGGATCGCCAGACTGGCATCAGCCATCGCACGAGCAGCAGGGCCAGCAAGCCCGCTGCAATCACGACATGGCTGGCGTGCGTCATGAGCGCGTACAGCAGCAAGCCCGACAAGGCCCAGCGGTCGGCCGCGCGCAATTGGGCCCAGGCGGTACTCAACAGCGCCACACTCAAATTGAGCATGGCGGCAAAGATATCGGGCATTAAAAAGCCCGTGTAGACCGCCATGGGCGTGACCAGGCTCAAGGCCAGGGTGGCACCCAGAAATTGCGCATTGGACGCAGCCCACACGCGAACCATCGCCAGTTGCAGCAAGTACGCCAGGCATAGCGCCTGGGCCAGCACCGTCAGCCAGAGCGAGCTGCCCGGCCCGCTCAGGTAGCTGAGGTAGAGCAGGGCACCGTAATACACCGAGCGACCTGCGAGCACCACCTTGTCTTCCACCGAGGTCAGCCGCTGCACGGCGGGTGGCTTGGCTGGTGCGGCTGCGCTGCTCTCGACCGGCGGCGTCCAGGGTTTGAAGCTGCCCGGCGGCGCGACACGCGCCATGCCCATCTCTGCACCGCGCAGGTAAGTTGGCGTGTCGGGGTAAAAGAAGGGCTGCCCGTTCCACAGCGCGGCCATGCACAAGAACGCGGCGGCCAGCAATGTGCTGAAGAGCGAAGCCCAGCCTGCCTTGGCGCTTGTGTTTTTGGAGGGGCTGACTGACTCTGCCATGGACGCGCTCGCTGTTTGTTTTCTTCCCGACTGAATCTAGGTCGGGTCGAGGAAAACAAAAAGCTGCGCAGTCAACGCTGCATGTCGGTCAAAGGACCGAGCCGTTGTAGGCTGCACCAAAACAGCTTGGCGAGCGCTACCTTCTCAGGGGATCAATCGTGCGAGGCGCTCCAGCGCTCGTTCCAGCCGTGGTCGCTCTTGCGGTCCAGATCGCGCCGCTCGCGCTTCGTTGGCCGGCCGTGCAAGTCGGCGGCAGGCTCGCTGGCCATGCGGCGTTGCTCAGTGGCTTGCTCGCGGCGCAGCACACTGTCGGCAGTTTCTTCATACAGCTGCTGGGCCACAGGCGCCGGGCCGCGCTGCAAGCTCAGCGCCTTGACCAGCACCACACGCAGCACGGGGCCCTGGCGCAGATTCAAGGTGTCACCGGCTTTGACATCACGCGCCGGCTTGGCGGCCACGCCATTGATCTGCACGCGGCCTTTGTCCAGGTCATCAGCGGCCAGCGAGCGCGTCTTGTAAAAGCGCGCGGCCCACAGCCACTTGTCGATGCGCATCTTGTCCATCAGCGCATTATTTCTGAATCGGTGGACAGTGCATGCTTGCGTTCCGACCTGAGCTTGAGCGCTTTACCTGGGTGAGCCCAGAGCCAGAGCTTCGGCGCGGCTTTGTGCCAGGGCTTGCAGGTCGGGCGCTGCCTGCGTCTGCCAGCCGCCCAAGTGTTGCTCGCAGATACCGGACAAAGCTTCAATCCACTCGCGGCTGTCGTTCAGGCAGTCGATGTAATGGAAAGTCTCGCCCCCGGCATGCATGAAGGCTTCACGCGCTTCATCATTGATCTCTTCCAGTGTCTCCAGGCAGTCGCCCGTAAAACCGGGGCACATCACGTCCACACGGCGCACGCCGGCTTGCGCCATCGCCACCAGCGTGGGCTCCGTGTAGGGCTGCAGCCACTTGGCCTTGCCAAAGCGCGACTGAAAAGTGACCTTGTAACGGTCTTTGGCCAGACCCAGCGACTCGGCCAAAAGGCGCGCTGTTTTGTAGCACTCGCAATGATACGGGTCGCCCAGCTCCAGCGTGCGCTGCGGCACACCATGAAAACTCATCACCAGTTGCTCGGGCTGGCCATGTGCTGCCCAGTGCGCTCGCACGCGCGAAGCAAGCGCCGCGATGTAGCCCACGTCGTCGTGATAGTGGTTCAAAAAGCGGAACTCGGGCAGGCGCCGCACCTTGGCGGCCCAGGTGTACACCGCGTCAAACACGCTGGCAGTGGTGGTGGCGCTGTACTGCGGATAGGCCGGCACGATGAGCACGCGCGTGATGCCTTCGGCCTTGAGCGCTTCGAGTTGCGAGGCGACGGACGGATTGCCGTAACGCATGGCGTAACGCACCACGACCTTGTGGCCGCGTGTCTTCAAACTCTCGCCCAGCATCTGTGCTTGGCGCTCGGTCCATACCTTGAGTGGCGAGCCTTGCTCGGTCCAGATGCTGGCGTACTTGGCAGCGGACTTCTTGGGGCGCACGCGCAAGATGATGCCGTGCAGGATCAGCATCCAGATCGGGCGCGGGATTTCGACCACGCGCTGATCGCTCAAAAACTCGGCCAGATAGCGGCGCAGGGCAGGCGCGGTGGGTGCGTCAGGCGTGCCCAGATTGCAGTACAGCAGCGCGGTGGTGGCGCCGCTGGCGGGCGCTGCGCCGTGGCTGAATTCGGGTTCATTGGAAAAAGGCATGTCGGGTATTCTCCCCTACCTATGCTTGACCTCGCACGCATCCGGGCCGTGACCCTGGACCTGGACGACACCTTGTGGCCGATCTGGCCGACGATTGCCCGCGCCGAAACGGCGCTGCAAGACTGGCTGGCTGCGCGCGCGCCGCTGGCTTCTGTGCTTTTTGCCGACCCGGCTCGCCGCTTAGCCTTGCGCCACCGCGTGATGGCCGAGCAACCCGATTTGCTGCACGACCTGAGCGCGCTGCGTCTGGCTTCCATCGGCCTGGCCCTGGCGGATTGCCAGGAAGACACGGCCCTGGCCAAGCCAGCGTTTGACGTGTTTTTTGAAGCGCGCCAGCAGGTGGTGCTGTTTGACGACGCACTGCCCGCGCTGGCCGCTATCGCCCAGCGCTTTCCCCTGGTGGCTTTGTCCAACGGCAACGCGGACGTGCAGCGTATTGGTCTCGGACCTTACTTCAAGGCTAGCGTGAGCGCACAAGGCTTTGGCATCGCCAAGCCCGACCCGCGGATTTTTCATGCCGCAGCGGCGGCCGCGGGCGTGCCGCCCGAGGCCGTGCTGCACGTGGGCGACGACGCCGAACTCGACGTGCTGGGCGGCTTGGCGGCCGGCATGCAAACCGTGTGGGTCAACCGCGAAGACAAGCTCTGGCCGCATGCGCAAGAACCGCACGAGACTGTCACCGACTTGTCCGAGTTGTTGGCCTTGCTCAGCTGACAATCGCCAGTCCACTAACCGACAGAAGAACAACCATGGCCTTGAAGATTTACGGCGTTTCCGCATCGCGTGCAGCCCGCCCTCTGTGGGTGGCGCATGAACTCGGCCTTGACTACGAGCATGTGCCGGTGCCATTTGTCGGCGGCGCCACACGCAAGCCCGAATTTTTGGCGCTGAACCCGAACGGGCGGATTCCGGTGGTGGACGATGACGGCGTGCTGGTCTGGGAGTCCATGGCTTGTGCGCTGTACTTGGCCGAGCGCTTCACCGCGGCCGACGGCACGCGCCTGGCAGCACAAACGCCGGCCGAGCAGGCTGAAATTTTGCGCTGGACTTTCTGGGCCGTGACCGAATGCGAGAAAGACGCGCTGAGCGTGCTGATGCACCGGGTCGTCATGCCGGCTGACAAGCGCAAGCCCGAACTGGCTGATGAAGCCGAGCGTCGCCTGGCCGTGCCCATGAAAGTGCTGGAGCAGCATTTGGCCCAGTCGGGCTACCCGTTTTTGGCGGGCGAGCGCTTCACAGTGGCCGACATTTGCCTGGCCTCGGTGCTGGCCTGGATCAAAGCCGCGCCGCAGTTGCTGGTCGCTTGCCCGCATGCCGCCGCCTGGCTAGAGCGTTGCCTGAGCCGGCCAGCCTTTGCGGCGGTGCGGACTTTGGGTCGCAGCGCGACTTGACGCTGCTGCAGCTTGAGCGCGGCGTCAGCGCCAGCTCATGCGGATGGTGGTGCCTCGCTGACCTGTGAGCGGGCTCTCGGTCATGGGGCTCTGCACACGCACCACCGCCCCATGCTGACTGGCGATTTCTTTGACGATGGCCAGGCCCAAGCCACTGCCGCCCACGCCTGAAGGGGCCGCACGGTAAAAGCGCTCAAACACATGCGGCTGGTGCTCGGGCGCGATGCCCGGGCCGTCGTCTTCCACCTCGACCCACGCATCCCCCACCCGCACGGTGATCTGCACACCCGGCTGGCCGTGGTGCATGGCGTTGTCTATGAGGTTGCTCAATGCTTCGTGCAGCAGCAGGTCCACCCCTTGCACTTCGCATTGGGCCACCTGCACTTCCAGTCCCAGGTCGTCGCCCCGCTGGTGGGCTCGCATCAGCTGCTCTTGCGTCGCTCGCCGGGCGAGGTCCACCAAGTCCACGGTTTGCGGGCTGTGCATTTCGCGTGCGTGCTCCACGCGGGTCATGGCCAGCATCTGCTCGGTCAGGCGAACCGCGCCTTCGGTCGTCTGGCGGGCTGCTTGCAGCAGGGCAGCGGCCTGCGCCGGTTCGGCGTTGCGTTCGGCCAGCGTGAGCTGGGTTTTCAGGGCGGTCAGAGGTGTGCGCAACTGGTGCGCCGCATTGTCCAGAAAGCGTTTGCGGATCTCGATCAAGCGGCCCAGGCGGTCCAGGTAGCTGTTGAGCGTTTCAATCAGGGGCCGCAGTTCGCGTGGCAAATCGGGCGGCTGGATGGGCGAGAAGTCGTCGTCGGCTTTGTCGGCCAGGCGCTGGCGAAAGGCCTCCAGCGGCCGGATGCCGCGCTGCACGCCCCAGACCACCAGTAGCGCAGCAGCCAGCAGCAACAAGCCCTGGCTGGCCAGCGTGTCCCGCAAAATGCGCTGAATCAATTGCTGACGCGCCTCCAGCGTTTCGGCCACCGTGATGCGCACCATCGGCTCTTGCGGGGCGGTGCCGTCCACCACATGCGTCAGCTGGGCCAGGCGCACTGGCAAGTCCAGGTAGCGCCCGTCGTCAAACTGCACCAGCGCAAAGTAGCGCACGGGCGACTCGCTGCGCACAGGCGCATCGGGCAAGCTTGGGACGCCCGCCAGCCACTGCCCATCGAGGCTGCTGACTTTGTAGAAAAGGCGCGATCCGGTGTGGTTTTCAAACAGATAGCCGGCGGCGCGTATCAGGTCGAGCTCGAGCTGGCCGTTTTGCCAGCGCATCTCTTCTGCCAGCGTGCGGGCAGCCAGGTAAAGCGAGCGGTCATAGGCTTCGTTGGCGGCCTGTACTGCGTTGCCATAGGCGACCCAGGCGTTCACGCAGATCAGACTCGCCAGGGGCAGCAAGATCCAACCCAGCAGGCGCCTGCGCAAGGACGTGGCCGCACGGCCGGGCTTGGCCCTTTGGCCGGAATCAGCGCGTGCATCAGGCGTGTCGGGCTTATCGGGCATGTCAGGCATGTCAGGCATGGGCTGACGGCGCGGTCAACATGTAGCCCATGCCGCGAAAGGTGGTGACAGCCACTTCGGGCGCAGCGCCGGGCTGGACGGCCGCTTCCAGCTTTTTACGCAAGCGGTAAATCAGCACCTCTACCGCGTCCAGCCCTGTGGCTTCTCCCCCAAACACCTCGGCGTGCAGCTGCTCTTTGCTCACGGTGCGCCTCGGTGAGGCCAGCAGCACGCGCAGCGCGGCGGTTTCGCGTTGGGTCAGCCCCAGCACCTGGCCATGCAAAAGCACTGCGCCCGTGTCGGCCTCTATTTCCAGCGGCCCCCAGCGCAGCGCCGTGGTTTTGTGGCGGCCTTTGCGGCGCAGCAAGACTTGCAGACGCGCTTCGAGTTCGCTCAAATCAAAGGGCTTGGGCAAATAGTCGTCCGCTCCCATGTTCAGGCCCAGCACCCGGTCGGGTACGCTGGCGCGCGCCGTCAAGATGAGTACGGGCACCGTATCGCCCCGGGCACGCAAGGCCTGCAGCACGCTCAGCCCATCCTGGCCGGGCAGCTGCAAGTCGAGCAGCACCGCATCAAAACGATGCCCAGGCTGCAGGCAGAGATCAGCTTCATGGCCGTCGGTGGCGAAGTGCATGTCCATGCCGCCCTGGCGCAAGGCGGTGCCCAGCCACAAGGCGATGTCGGGCGTGTCTTCCACCAGCAAGATGTGAGGGCCTAGGGTATTCACTGAACAGCGTTGACAGGTGATTGACAGTTTGGCGCAGGTGCAAGCCCCAAAATCGCATCAACTGCTTGGAGCGTGCGCTCGGCAGTGGGATTTCAATTTTTACACAGGAGACCTGCATGTCCATTTCCAAACGCGACTTCCTGGCCCTCGGCGCTGCCGCTGGTGCCTCCATGGCCTTGCCCGCCTGGGCTCAAGGCAAACCCCTGTTCGACACGTTGAACATGTTCGTGCCAGCAGCCCCAGGCGGCGGTTGGGACGGCACGGCCCGCGCCATCGAGCGCGCAGCCAAGGCCGCTGGCCTGGTGGGCAACATGCAGTTTGAAAACGTCGGCGGCGCCGGCGGCATGGTGGGCCTGCCCCGCTTTGTGAACCAGCGCAAAGGCCAGGGCAACAGCCTGATGGTCGGCGGCTCCGTCATGATCGGCGCAGGCATTGCTAACAAGAGCCCCGTGACCATCAAAGACGTCACCCCCATTGCCCGCCTGACCGAAGAAGCCGGTGTCATCGTCGTGCCGACGGCCGGCAAGATCAAGACCTGGAAAGACCTGGAAGCGGCCATCAAGGCCAACCCAAAGGCTGTCTCTGTGGCTGGCGGCAGCGCAGGCGGCACTGACCACCTGATCCTGGGCATGCTGATCAAAGCGCTGGGCAAGAACCCGCGCGAAGCCGCTTACGTGGCTTTTGCTGGCGGCGGCCCGGCCAATGCGGCCATTTTGGGCAACCAGGTGGTGGCAGGCATTTCCGGCTACTCCGAGTTTGAAGAGCAGATCAAGGCCGGCAAGATGGTCGCACTGGCCGTCTCAGGCAAGAGCCGCATCCCTGGTGTGAACGTTCCGACCCTGGTTGAGTTGGGCGTCAATGTGTCCGAGTCCAACTGGCGCGGCGTTTTTGCGCCTCCTGGCATCAGCGATGCGCAGCGCAACACCTTGATTGACTTCGTGACGCGCCTGACCCAGTCGGCCGCCTGGAAGCAAGAGCTCGAAACCCGTAAGTGGACCGACGCCTTCATGACGGAGCGTCCCTTCCAGCGTGACCTGGCCAAGGACATTGCCGACAAGGAAGTCCTGATGAAAGAGTTGGGTCTGGCATGACGCCTTTGCGGCTTGCTTTGCTGCTGATCGCCGTCTGCGGCGTGGCCGCCTGGCAGCTCACGGTCATTCCTGATTCCATGATGCAGATGACCGTGGGCCCGACCTTGGCTCCGGCCGCCATCGTGGCGGCGCTGAGCCTGGTGGCGGTGCTCTATGGCATCAGCGCCTGGCGCGGCCGCCAGGTGGACTTGAGCCACGAAGACGGGCAAGAGGCCTTGCCCGGCTCAACCAGCCGGATGCTCAGCTTGCTGGGCGGCGGGGTGGCCTTCATCGCGCTGGTCATTCCCTTGGGTTTTGTGCTGCCAGCCACTCTGTGCGGCATGTGCATTGCCCGCGCTTTTGACGCACCCTTCAACGGCAAGTCGCTGCTGATTTGTGGGTTGATCGCGGCCGTGTTCTGGTTTGTCTTCGCCCGCTTGCTGGGCGTGGGCCTGGGCCCTGCTTTGCCCTGGTTGATTTAACTCGGATATACCCATGGAAGCTTTTGACGCCCTGATGGGCGGCTTTGCCATTGCCCTTCAACCGACCACTTTGATGTGGGGTTTCGTCGGCTGCTTTATCGGCACGCTGGTGGGCGTCTTGCCCGGCATTGGCCCGGCGCTGACCATTGCCTTGCTGCTACCCCTGACGTACCACGTGCCCGCCACCAGCATGTTCGTCATGTTCGCGGGCATTTACTACGGTGCGGCTTATGGCGGCTCCACCACGTCCATCTTGCTCAATACACCGGGCGAATCTGCGTCGGTGGTCACGGCGCTGGAAGGCAACAAAATGGCCAGGCGCGGCCGCGCAGGGCAGGCCCTGGCTACGGCTGCCATCGGCAGCTTTGTGGCCGGCACCATCGGCACGCTGGCACTGACCTTTTTTGCGCCCTTGGTGGTTGACGCGGCGCTGGCCTTTGGCCCGGCTGAATATTTCAGCCTCATGGTGCTGTCGCTCGTGGCGGTGTCGGCCGTGCTGGGCAACTCCATGCTGCGCGGCCTGATTGCGCTGAGCCTGGGCCTGCTCTTGGGCATGATCGGCCTGGACCTGCAAACCGGCCAGCCGCGCTTTACGTTTGGTCGCCCCGAATTGCTCGACGGCATCGAAGTCACCGTGGCGGCCGTGGGTCTCTTTGCGGTGGGTGAGGCGCTTTATCTGGCTTGGCAAGGGCGCGAATCCAAAGGCGGCGAAGTCATGCGGCTTTCGGGCAGCTTGTGGATGAGCAAACAAGACTGGGGCCGCTCCTGGAAGGCTTGGTTCCGCGGCGCATTCTTCGGCTTTCCGATAGGCGCCATGCCCGCCGGTGGCGCTGAATTGCCCACTTTGCTGTCTTACTACACCGAGAAAAAACTCTCCAAACACCCCGAAGAATTTGGCCACGGTGCCATTGAAGGTGTGGCTGGCCCAGAAGCGGCCAACAACGCAGCGGCTGCCGGCGTGCTGATGCCTTTGCTCACTCTGGGCATCCCGACTTCAGCCACTGCGGCCATCATGCTGTCGGCCTTTGAAGGCTACGGCATCCAGACCGGCCCGCAGCTCTTTAGCCAGCAAGGCGGCCTGGTGTGGACGCTGATTGCCAGCCTCTACATTGGCAACGTGATCTTGCTGGTGTTGAATCTGCCGCTGGTCAGCCTCTGGGTCAAGCTGCTCAAGATCCCGCCGCCGTGGCTGTACGCCGGCATCATCGTCATTTCAACAGCAGGCGTTTATGGTGCCGGTAACTCGGTGTTCAACGTCGGCATGCTGTTCGTCTTTGGCCTCTTGGGCTACCTGATGCGCCGTTTTGACTTTCCGGCGGCGCCGTTGATCGTCGGTTTGATTCTTGGCCCCATGGCTGAGCAGTCCATGCGACAGGCCTTGACCATCAGCCAGGGTGAGTGGTCAACGTTCTTCACCCGGCCCTTGTCGGGGAGCTTGATGGCGGTGTCGGTGCTTTTGCTGATCGTGCCGCCTTTGGTCAAGCGCTTGCGCGCTAATCGCTGACTGCCAGCATTCGCGCAGCCGCAAGGCCTGAGCGCACCGCACCTTCCAACGTGGCCGGGTAGGGACCCGCCACGTAGTCGCCGCAGGCCAGCAACTTGCCCGTCTGCATCACGCCAGCGCCGGGTCGCAACAAGCCCGGTGTGCAGGCGAATGTGGCGCGCTTTTCAACCACCGTCTGCACGGCTTGCAGCTTGAGTCCGAGTTGATGTTCGCCTTGTGCCAGCACCTGCGCCGTCAACGCATCGCGATCGCCTTGGCTGGCGCTGACCACGAACGCGAGCAGCCCGACAGGCCCACCCAATTGACCTCGGTCAAACACAAATTGAGCGGGCACTTGCGGGCCGCTCGGCAAGGCCAGCATGGGCTGGGCCAGGCGCGTGCCTGTGGGTGCCCAGGCATAGACCGTGGTGATGGCCTCGTGCGTTAAAGCGCGCGCTGTGCTTGCCCAGTCCGGCGCAAATGTTTCGGTCAGGCGGGCTGCTTCCGGGGCCGGGCAGGCCAGCACCACGGCGTCAAAAAGCTGATGTGCAGTCGCGGCTGAACCGTCGGCTTGAGCGCTTGTGCTCGGCAAGCTTGAATGCAAGCGCCAGAGCGCGCACCCGTCAGCTTGCTCCACCGCTTCAAGGCCCACGATTCGCGCGCCGAGCTGCACCTCAGCGCCTTGCTGCACCAGCCAAGCCAGCGCAGCGTCAGGAAGCAGCACGCCCAAGTCTCGGCGCGGCAGCAGCAAGTCAGCGCCGCCGGCCTCGGCAAAGAGCGCGTCTTTCAGCACGCGCAAAAACACCTGCGCGCTGGACCGCTCGGGCGGCGTGTTCAGGGCGGACACACACAGCGGCTCGATCAGGCTTTGCATCAGCGTCGGGCTCAGGCCTTGGCACGCATCAGCGACGCTGAGGTTGGGCGCGCAGTCAAAGCCGGCGGCTTGCCAGCGTGCAGCGCGCTGCATCAAGGCCAGTTTGTCGGCCCAAGACCAGCCGCGGGCTCTCAGGATTCCCAAGGCTGCTTGCAGCGAGCCGGGCAGGCGCCGGGCCAGCGTTGACGAGGGCAACGCCAGACCTTGGCCGTCCGGCGTCTGCAGACGCAGCGGTAAGCGCAAGAAAGCAGCTTCTGTGTCCACACCGAGCTCGCGCATCAATTGCAGGCAGCTGCTGTAGGCGCCGATCAGGATGTGCTGGCCGTTGTCGAGCAAGAGGTCGGGGCCGTCGGCCTGCGGCACGGCCAATGCACGAGCGCGGCCGCCGGGTGTGCGTGCGGCGTCAAACAAGCTGACCTGGTGGCCCAGCCGAGTCGCCTCAACAGCGGCAGCGCAGCCGGCCCAGCCAGCGCCAATGACGGCGACGCGCAAGGGAGTCAATTCAAGTCAAGCCATCCGGCCTAGTGCCTGGGTCTTCCAGGCCAGCCAGAACTTGCGCAGCGGCGTCAGGCTCACGCGCTGGTGCAGCACCTGGTAGCCGTCAGCCTGGATCTCGCGCAGCAAGGTGCGGTAGATGCTGGCCATCATGAGGCCAGGTTTTTGGGCGCGGCGGTCGGCGGCGGGCAGCTCGGCCAGGGCTTCGTCGTACAGCGCCAGCGCGCGCTCGGTCTGAAAAGCCATCAACGCCGTGAAGCGGTCTGAATACTGGCGCTTCAAAATCTCGTGCGCCTTCACATCGAACTGCTGCAACTCGCTCACGGGCAGGTAAATGCGGCCGCGTAGCGCGTCTTCGCCCACGTCGCGAATGATGTTGGTCAACTGAAAAGCCAGGCCCAGCTTGTGCGCATAGGCCGTGGTGGCCGGATCGGTCTGGCCAAAAATATTCGCCGCAACTTCACCCACAATGCCGGCCACCAAATGACAGTAGCGCATGAGCGCGGGGTAGTCGAGGTAGCGGTTTTGCGCCAGGTCCATCTGGCAGCCTTCAATGACGGCCAACAGGTGGCGGGCCTCAATGCCGTAGGCGGCCGTGCAAGGCATCAAGGCCTTCATGACTGGGTGCGTGGGCTGGCCTTCAAAGGATTTGCTGACCTCGGCTTGCCACCAGGCGAGCTTGGTTTGCGCCACGCCCGGGTCGGTGACTTCATCGACCACGTCATCGACTTCGCGGCAAAACGCATAGAACGCCGTGATGGCGGCGCGTCGCTCTTTGGGCAGGAACAAAAAGGCGTAATAAAAGCTGCTACCCGAGGCGGCGGCTTTTTGCTGGACGTACTGCTCAGGATTCATGTGCGGATTGTTACATCCACAAGCAGCGCCAGGCCATTACCGCCGCATCGGCCTTGCCGATAACCGGGCGCGTGCGCAGCGTGGCGTAGTCCAGTGCGCGTATGCGTTCGGCAATGCGCAGGCCACCTTGCACCACCAGCCGCAGCTCCCAACCGGCGCGGCCGGGTACGGACCGGGCCAGCGGCGCGCCTTGCACCATGGAATCTCGCGCCCAATGCACGGCGTCAGCCACCAGCGTGCGCGTGGCGGGGCACAGCTGCTGGGCCAGCAACTGCTGCTCCGTCACGCCGTGGCGCTGCATCATGTCGGCCGGCAGATAAATGCGGCCGCGGGGGATGTCCACGCTCAGGTCTTGCCAAAAGTTCACCAGCTGCAAGGCGGTGCAGATCTGGTCGCTTTGCACCAACGCAGCCGGATTCGTCACGCCGTACAGGTGCAGCAGCAGGCGCCCGACCGGGTTGGCGGAGCGGCGGCAATAGTCCAGCAGCTCGGCGCGGGTGGCGTAGCGGGTCTTGACGACGTCTTGTTCAAAGGCGCTGAGCAGGTCGGTGAGCAAGGGCAGCGGCAGATTGAAGTCGCGAAGGACCGGTGCCAGCGCCGTGAAAACGCCGAGCCAGCGGCCTGAACCTTGCTGGCCTTGGGTACACGCGTTCAGGTCAGCGCGAAAGCAGGCGAGGTCGGCCAGGCGCTGGGCCGGGCTGGCGTCGCCTTCGTCAGCCAGGTCGTCAGCCGTGCGGGCGAAGTGGTAAATCGCCACCACAGCCGGGCGCAGCCGGGGTGGGCAGAGCCAGGAGGCGACGGGGAAGTTCTCGTAGTGGCCGACGCCCGAGCTCAGCCCGGCCGAAGGGCTTGCGGAGGAGGGGGAAATGCCGGACATGGCGTGATTGTCGCTTCGTGGTCGAGGCCTATTTTTTGAGCTGATGGGGCAGATGACTCGCCTTGAGTGGGCATCGAATTTCCAGATGGAATTCAATAGTTAATTAATTGATGCTAATTTAATCTGGATATTGGTATTTTGTAATTAATTAAGTTAGTTTTGAAAAAAGCTAGCATCTCAACTGTTCAGTTCAATCCGGTCGAAAAATAAGGTCCCTGTGAGTTCAATATCAGCGCCCGACACTTCCTCGCTCGTTCAAACCATGGACGCAGCCACCCGGCTTGCCCAGGGCGGGGACATTGCCGCCGCCATCGCGGTCTATAAAAAATGGATCAGCCAGGATTCCAGCGTATTTAGAAAGGTCGCGCTTTTTAATCTGGCCGTCCTGCAGTCCGACGCACTGGCATGGGAGGATGCCCGGCAGAGCTACGAAACGGCGCTGGCGCTGGACCCCTTGTTCCACCAAGCCCGGCTGAATCTGGGCACTCTGCTGGAGCGCATGGGTCGCGCGAATGATGCATTGGCGGCATGGCGCATCACGGCTGAGTCTGCGGCGTCTGCGGCGGCGGCTGACTCGGCGGATCAGGAAAATTGGCCGCTTCGGGCCCTTAATCAGATGGGGCGACTGCTCGAGCAGGAAAAGCGTTTCGCCGAGGCTGAGCAAACCTTGCTCCTGTCTTTGCAGCGCGACCCGCGCCAAGTGGATGTGTTGCAGCACTACCAGCATCTGAGGCAAAAGCAGCTCAGGTGGCCCATCACCGCGCCTGTGCCCGGCGTGACCATGAACGACATGCTGATGGCGATGTCGCCGCTGTCGATGCTGGCCTATTCGAACGACCCTGCCTTGCTGCTGCTGGCTGCTCGCAACTTTGTGGCCCGCAAGCTGCAGCCCGCGCCTGCGCCCTTGCCGACGGCCCCGGTGTGGCGGCACGCGCGGCTGCGCATCGGCTACCTCTCGGGCGACTTGTGCACCCACGCGGTCGGCCTGCTGCTGGCCGAGGCCATGCATGCGCATGACCGCAGCCGGGTGGAGACCTTCGCCTTTGACTACGGTCCGGAAGATGGCACGCCCCACCGCCGCCGTTTGCTGGCCGGCTTTGAGCACGTGCATGCCGTGCAAAGCCACAGTGACGAGGCCTTGGCCGCGCTGATTCGCAGCCAAGAAATCGATGTGCTGGTGGACCTGCACGGGCTGAGCCAGGGCCTGCGAGCCGGCGTGCTGGCGCGCCGGCCGGCACCGGTGCAAGTGACTTATCTGGGCTTCATCGGCAGTACCGCCATGCCCTGGATCGATTACGTGATTGGCGACGCTTACGCCTTGCCGCCCGAATTGGCACCGTACTTTTCTGAAAAGTTCCTGCACCTGGGCAGCTGCTTTGTGCCGGCCGACCGCAGCCGCTATTCAGATATTCCGACGCTGACCCGGCAGAGCCAAGGCCTGCCTGAAGACGCCGTGGTGTTTGGAGCTTTCAATAACTCCTACAAGATCACCCGGGCCATGACCGATGTCTGGATCGACATCCTGAACGAGGTGCCAGGCAGTGTGCTCTGGTTGGTGGACGACAACCCTGAGGCCACCGCCGGCTTGCGGCGCTATGCGGTGTCGCGCGGGCTGGCGCCTGAGCGTCTGGTGTTCAGCTCGCGCGTGGCAACCGAGCCTTACCTCGGCCGCTTGCGTTTGATGGACGTGTTCCTGGACTGCTTCCCGTACAACGCAGGCTCGACGGCGCGTGACGTGCTGCAAATGTCCACGCCGCTGCTCACGCTCAGCGGCCGCAGCTTTGTCTCGCGCATGGCCGGCAGTTTGCTCAAGCAACTGGGCCTGGACGAGCTGGTCACTGAATCGGCGGCAGGCTACAAAGCCGCCGCCGTGGCTTGGGGGCGTGATCCGGTCGCACGGGCCGCACTGCGTGAGCGGGTGGCTCAAGCGGTGGCAGCCGCCCCAGGCGCCGAGCAGTTCACCCGGGCGTTGGAGGCAGCGCTGCATCTGGCCCACGCAGGCCAGGTCCCGTCCCTGTTCGCGGGCGATCTGGATGAGCTGGCCGGCGTCGCGGAAAGCCCTTCAGGCAGGTCTGCTCTTTCAGCCTTGACGGACTCCGCCGCTAGAGTCGAAGTCGTTGCCGCCGCACCGGCTGCGGGGCAGGCGGCCCGCGTGCTTCCTTATATGGTGGGCTATTCAGAAGCCACCTACGCGGCCATCGAGGCGCCGTTTTTGCCGCTGGACCATCGCCAGAACGAACGTTCGGACTGGCAGGAGTACTGGCCGATCCGACGTTTTCTGCTCGAGGAAAAGTTGGACGATGCGGCGTACTACGGCTTTTTGTCGCCGCGCTTTACGGAAAAAACCGGGCTGAATGGCCACGCACTGCTGAACTACATGGCCCAGGTGCCCGCAGGGATTGACGTCGTGCTGATCAGCCCACAGGCTGACATGGGTGCCTTCTTTTTAAGCGTATTCGAGCAAAACGAGGTGTTTGATCCGGGTTTTAGCGCCGCAGCCCAGCAGCTGTGCGGCTTGGCTGGGCTGGCGGTGGACATTGCTTCGATCACGATGGATTCACGCACCGTGGTGTTCAGCAACTACTTTTTGGCCCGTCCGGCGTTCTGGCGGCGCTGGCTGACCGTTTGCGAGCGGCTTTTTGAAGTGTGCGAGCAGCAACCCGCCCTGGCCAAGGCGTCGGGCTTCGTGGCGCCCACCACCTACCGCGACGGTCTGCAACGCAAAGTCTTCCTGATGGAACGGGTCGCCAGCTTGCTGCTGGCAACCGAGCCGCGCTGGCGTACGCAGGCTTACAACCCGTTCAAGTGCGCGTTCTCAGCCTCCCGGCTGGGTCAGGCTCCGGCCGACGCGGTACTGAGCGATGCGCTCAAGATTGCGAGCGATATACAAAAGTACCCAGAATATATGAATCAGTTTGCATTAATAAGAAATAAGTTTAAAGATTAATATTCATTCCACTGGCTTTAAAGGATTTCAAATAAAAAATTAAAGTTTGCTCATCTGGTGCCGATTCAAGAATGACGAAAATCCCGTTACACAATGTAGCGTGTAGGGGGTTACCCACCCCTTCTTTGAATCAGTTTGGATAATGCAATGACAACACTCGACGTTCAGTCTCTTGATACTGCGGCCATCGCGGCACTAACTTCGAGTGAAGTTGCGGCTCTGAGCACGGCTCAGATTCAATTGCTCAGCACTGATCAGATCGTCGCGCTGACGACCGAGCATTTTTCCGTCTTGACCTCGCTCCAGCTAGCGGCTTTGACCACGGCTCAGGTGCCTTCCATCGCGGTGGATGACCTTGCGGCCATCAGCACCGCCAAAATCATCGGGTTTGGCACCGCGCAAGTGGCCGCCTTCACCACCGCACAAGTTCAGGCACTGAGCACTGAGCAACTGGCTGCTTTCCTGACCAAGCAAATCGCCGCGATGGAAACCGAAGACATCGCCGCGTTCACCACGCAGCAAGCAGCAGCGCTCACCACGCTGCAAATCAAGGCATTGACCTCGGCCCAGGTCCAGGCCTTGACCACTGATGATTTGGCCGCGCTGACCACCGAGCAAGCTGCCGCGCTGAGCATCACGCAGGTGGCCGCGCTCACCAGCGTTCAAGCGCCGGCACTGACCACCAGCCAGCTGGCGGCATTCACCATCGCCCAGGTCGCGGCGCTGCCCACAGCCCAACTGGTCACCCTGACGACCGATCAGCTCGTGGCCCTGACCACGGCCCAAGTCGTAGCCCTTACCACAGCGCAAGTGGCAGCCCTGACCACTGACCAGCTCGCCGCCTTGCTGAGCACCCAGATCGCCGCGATGGAAACCCGCGACGTGGTGGTGCTGGCCAGCGACCAAGTACCCGCCCTGACCACCGCCCAGGTGGCCGCGCTCACCACATTGCAAGTCAAGGCACTGACCTCGGCGCAAATCCAGGCCTTGGCCACCGACGATCTGGCGGCACTGACCACCGAGCAAGCTGCAGCCCTCAGCGTGACCCAGGTGGCCGCGCTCACCAGCGTGCAAGCGCCCGCGCTGACCACCGGTCAGTTAGCGGCTTTCACGACCGCCCAGGTGGCAGCGCTGCCCACAGCCCAACTGGTCACTTTGACGACCGATCAGCTCGTGGCCCTGACCACGGCCCAAATCGTGGCTCTGAGCACCGCGCAAGTGGCTGCCCTGACGACCGACCAACTCGCCGCCTTGTTGCCCACCCAGATCGCCGCGATGGAAACCCGCGACGTGGTGGTGCTGACCAGCGAACAAGTGCCCGCCCTGACGACGGCGCAAATGGCCGCGCTGAGCACGACGCAAGTACGCGCCCTCACGACCGCACAAATCCTGGCCCTGGCCACCGACGATCTGGCCGCCTTCAGTACGACCCAGGTGCAGGCGCTGAGCACGGCTCAGATTGCCGTCTTGGCCGATGTCACAGCCTTCACCACCGAGCAAGCCGCAGCACTGACCACCGCCCAGGTGCGCGCTCTGACCACGACGCAAATTGCCGCGCTGGAGACCGCCGACTTGGTCGCCCTGACCACGGCTCAAGTGCTGGCGCTGAGTACGGCACAGGTTGTCGCTTTGGTCTCTGACCAAGTGGCTGCGCTGACCACCGCTCAGCTGGTCGCCATGTCGACCGCTCAGATCGCTGCGCTGGAGACGGCCGATCTCATCGTCCTGGACAGCGTTCAAATCGCAGCGCTGACCTCGTTGCAAATCACCGCCCTCGGAACAGCACAGGCTCGCGCCCTCACGGTGGCGCAACTCCCGGTTTTGACCACGGCCCAGGTGGTGGCCATGTCGACCCGTGACGTGGCTGCCTTGAGCACCGAGCAGTTGGTGGCTTTGACTTCAGCACAAATCGCGGCCATGACTACGGCGCAGGCCAAGGCATTGACCACCGAGCAAGTCGTCGCCCTGTCCACCGACCAGATCGTGGCCTTGACCAGTCTCCAGATGGCTGCGCTGACGACGACCCAGATCCAGGCCCTTGAACTCGAAGACTTGGCGCTTTTGACGTCCGGTCAAATCTCGGCCATGACGACGGCCCAAATGGTGGCGCTAACTACAGCCCAAGTGCCAGCACTGACCTCCGACCAAGTTGCTGTGCTGACGACTGCCCAAGTGGCGGCGATCGAGACCGCCGACCTGGCCTTGATGACGACGGATCAAATTGTTGCGCTGACTTCAGCCCAGATGGCCGCGTTGACCACGGCCCAGCTGCGAGCCCTGACGACCGAGCAAATCGCCGCGCTGGAAACCGTTGATCTGGCGGCCATCACCACGGCCCGCATTACGTCCCTGAGCACGCTGCAAGTTGCGGCCTTGACGTCTGACCAAATTGTTGCACTGACCGCCGCGCAGATGGCGGTGCTGACGACCACTCAAATCCAGGCGATCGAGACCGAAGACCTGGCCGCCCTCAGCGCCACGCAGCTGCAGGCCCTGAGCACCGCGCAAATCGCGGCGTTGACCAGCGTCCAAGTGCCTGCGCTGACCGCCGAACAAGTCGCAGCCCTGA
>CAZNQE010000002.1:46682-88556 GCA_964575005.1 uncultured Polaromonas sp.
GATGGCCGTGCTGACGACCGCTCAAATCCAAGCACTCGAGACAGAAGACCTGGCCGCCCTCAGCGCCACGCAGCTGCAAGCCCTGAGCACCGCACAAATCGCTGCGTTGACCAGCGTCCAAGTGCCTGCGCTGACCGCCGAACAAGTCGCAGCCCTGAGCGTGACGCAAGCCGCCGCCCTGGAAACGGCCGACCTGGCCTTGATGACGACGGATCAAATTGTTGCGCTGACTTCAGCCCAGATGGCCGCGTTGACCACGGCCCAGCTGCGAGCCCTGACGACCGAGCAAATCGCCGCGGTCGAGAGCATCGATCTCGCCGCGCTGGCGACTGCCCGCATCACGGCCCTGAGCACGGCGCAGATCGTGGCCTTGACGTCGGACCAAATCTCGGCCCTGACCGTCGGTCAGATGGCCGTGCTGACGACCGCTCAAATCCAAGCACTCGAGACAGAAGACCTGGCCCTGCTCAGCGCCACGCAGCTGCAAGCCCTGAGCACCGCACAAATCGCGGCGCTGACCACGACGCAAGCGTCTGGGCTGACAGCAGAGCAAGTTGCAGCATTGAGCGTTGCGCAAGCTGCCGCTCTGGACACGGCCGACCTGGCCTTGATGACGACTGAGCAAGTCGTGGCCCTCACCACTGCGCACGTGGCGGCATTGAGCACAGCCCAACTGCGCTCGCTGACGACCGAACAAATCGCCGCGCTTGAGACTGCCGATCTGGCGGTTATCACTACGGCCCGCATCTCGGCGCTGAGCACGCTGCAAGTGGCCGCGCTGACGTCTGATCAAATCGTGGCCCTGACTTCCGCGCAGATGGCTGCGCTGACCACCGCACAAATCCAGGCCATCGAAACCGAAGACCTGGCCGCACTCAGCACCTTGCAAGTCCAGTCGCTGAGCACGGCGCAAATTGTGGCGCTGACCACAGCGCAAGTGCCTGCCCTGACTTCAGACCAAGTGGCCGTGCTGACAACCGCCCAGGCTGCCGCCCTTGAGACCGCTGACTTGACGTTGATGACGACCGAACAGGTCGTAGCCCTCACCACCGCACATATGGCGGCATTGACAACGGCCCAGTTGCGCGCGCTGACGACCGAGCAAATCGCTGCCCTTGAGAGCACCGATCTGGCAGCGATCACCACCGCTCGTATCACGGCCCTGAGCACGGCGCAGATCGTTGCCTTGACCTCGGACCAGATCTCCGCGCTGACCTCCGCTCAGGTGGCCGCACTGACGACCGCGCAAATCCAGGCTATCGAAACCGAAGACCTGGCCGCACTCAGCACCTTGCAAGTCCAGTCGCTGAGCACGGCGCAAATCTCGGCGTTGACCACAGCCCAGGTTCCTGTGCTGACTGCCGAACAAGTGGCGGCCCTGAGCGTTGAGCAAGCGGCAGCCCTGGAGACTGCAGGCTTGTCGTTGACGACGACCGATCAAATTTCGGCCTTGACCACCGCTCAAGTTGCGGCGCTGACGACGGCCCAGTTGCGTGCCCTGACGACTGAGCAAATCGCCGCGCTGGAGACCGCCGATTTGGCCGTCATCACCACGGCCCGCATCTCGGCTCTGAGCACGCTGCAAGTGGCCGCGCTGACGTCTGATCAGATCTCGGCGCTGACGTCTGACCAAATCTCGGCGCTGACGACCGCACAAATCCAGGGGATCGAGACTGAAGACCTGGTCGCCCTCAGCACCTTGCAAATCCAGTCTCTAAGCACTGCGCAAATCGTCGCGCTAACCTCGGCGCAAGTACCAGCCTTGACTTCGGATCATGTCGCCGCTCTGACGACCGCCCAGGCTGCTGCCATCGAAACCGCCGATCTTGCCTTGATGACGACCGAGCAGGTCGTGGCCCTCACGACTGCGCAGATGACGGCGCTGACGACCAGCCAGCTGCGCGCCCTGACGACCGAGCAGATCGCAGCGCTGGAGACCGCCGACCTGTCGGTGATCACCACTTCCGGCATCTCCGCCCTGAGCACAGCGCAGATTGTTGGCTTGACCTCCGATCAAATCGCGGTACTGACCGTGGACCAGATGGCCGCGTTGAGTACTGCCCAAGTCGCCGCCATTGAAAGCGCCGACCTGGTGGCATTGACCACCGCCCAGCTGCGCGCGCTGACGACCGCGCAAATCGTTTCCCTGACCACGGCGCAAGTGCCAGCCCTGACCTCAGATCAAGTCGCCGCTTTGACGACCGCCCAGGCCGCCGCCCTTGAGACCGCCGACTTGGCCCTGATGACGACCGAGCAGGTCGCTGCCTTGACGACGGCGCAGATGGCGGCGCTGACGACCAGCCAGCTGAGAGCCCTGACGACCGAGCAAATCGCCGCGCTTGAGACCGCCGACCTGGCGGTCATCACCACCGCCCGTATCTCGGCCCTTAGCACAGCGCAAATCGTTGCCCTGACCTCGGACCAGATCTCCTCGCTGACCGTCGGCCAAATGGCCGCGCTGGGCACGGCCCAAGTCGCCGCCATAGAAAGCGCCGACCTGGTGGCATTGACCACCGCCCAGCTGCGCGCGCTGACGACCGCGCAAATCGTTTCCCTGACCACGGCGCAAGTGCCAGCCCTGACCTCAGATCAAGTCGCCGCTTTGACGACCGCCCAGGCCGCCGCCCTTGAGACCGCCGACTTGGCCCTGATGACGACCGAGCAGGTCGCTGCCTTGACGACGGCGCAGATGGCGGCGCTGACGACCAGCCAGCTGAGAGCCCTGACGACCGAGCAAATCGCCGCGCTTGAGACCGCCGACCTGGCGGTCATCACCACCGCCCGTATCTCGGCCCTTAGCACAGCGCAAATCGTTGCCCTGACCTCGGACCAGATCTCCGCGCTGACGGTGGGCCAGATGGCTGCGTTGAGCACGGCCCAAGTTGCCGCGATTGAAAGCACTGACTTGGTGGCACTGACCACTGCCCAGCTGCGCGCGCTGACGACCGCGCAAATCGTGGCGCTGACCACGGCGCAAGTGCCCGCCCTGACTTCAGATCAAGTCGCCGGTTTGACGACCGCCCAGGCCGCCGCCCTTGAGACCGCCGACTTGGCCCTGATGACAACCGAGCAGGTCGCTGCCTTGACGACGGCACAGATGGCGGCGCTGACGACCAGCCAGCTGCGTGCACTGACGACCGAGCAGCTTGCCGCTGTGGCTGCGACCACTGTGGCCGCCATCACGTCAGCCCGCATCTCGGCGCTGACCACTGATCAAATCGTGGCTTTGACGACTGAGCAGACTGCGGCTTTGGCCACGAACCGCTTGGCTGCGCTGACGACTGCGCAAATTGCCGCACTGCAAACCGAAGACTTGGCCGCGCTGAGCACCAGTCAGTTGCGCGCTCTCGGCACGGCGCAAATCGTGGCGCTGAGCACGGTACAGGTTGCCGCCCTGACGACCGAACAGGTCGCCGGCCTGTCAACCCTGCAACTTGCCGCCCTGGAAACGCGCGACCTGCTCGTGCTGACCACCGACCAAGTCGTGGCCTTGACGACTGCCCAGTTGGCAGCGCTGACCACCTCGCAGCTGCGCAGCCTGAGCACCGCGCAGGTGCAGGCGCTGGAAACCGACGACCTCAACGCCATCACTGCCGCGCGCATTACGGCGCTGACCACCGAGCAGATCGTTGCCTTGACCAGCGACCAGCTGGCGGCACTTTCCACCAACCGCCTGGCTGCGTTGACCTCGACGCAAATCGCGGCAATTGAGACAGAAGATCTGGTGGCCTTGGGTACTGCGCAAGTCCGCGCCCTCACTACGGCCCAGGTGGCAGCTCTGAGCAGCCAGCAGACACCTGCGCTGACCACGGAGCAGTTCTCTGTGCTCAGCACCGCGCAAGTCGCAGCTTTGAGCACCACCACCATCGCCGGGCTGACCTCTGACCAGATCGCCGCGCTGACCACCACCCAGATGGGCGCGCTGACGGGCGCTCAACTGAGTGCGTTGACCACGGCCCAAGTTCAGGCCCTGGAAACCGACGTGCTGGCCGTGCTGGCCACGGCGTCCTTTGCAGCGCTCGGTACCAGTCAGGTCGCAGCACTCACCAGCACGCAGTTCGCTGGTTTGGTCACCAGCCGCCTGGTGGCTCTGGGTACCGCGCAGATCGCTGCCATCGAAACGGAAGACTTGGTGGCGCTGACCACCGCGCAGATTCGCGCCTTGACCAGCGTTCAGATCGCTGCCTTGACGACGGCACAGCTGCCTACACTGATCACTGATCAAATCCAGGCCCTCAGCACGGCCCAGGTCAGTGCCATCGAGACCCGTGATCTGACCCTCTTGACCACCGACCAGATCGTGGCCATCACGACCGCGCAAGCGGGCGCGCTGACCAGCGCGCAGGGTCAGGCCTTGACCACCGATCAAATCCAGGCCTTGGAGAGTGATGACTTGTCGGCCCTGGCAACAGCTGGCATGGCAGCCTTGACCACGGCCCAGGTGGTGGCACTGACCAGCGATCAAGTTGCTGGTCTGGCCACCAGCCGCCTGGCTGTCATGACCACCGCGCAAGTCGCCTCACTGGAAACGCAAGACCTGACCGCGCTCACCACCGCCCAGATGGCGGTTTTGACGACGGCGCAGGTCGCGGCTTTGACCAGCGTGCAGCTGCCAAGCTTGACCACGGCGCAGGTCGAAGTCTTGAGTACGGCGCAATTGGCCGCAGTGCAAACTCTCAACCTGGTCAGCCTGACCAGCGATCAATTGGTGGCCTTGACCACCGCGCAAATGGCTGCCCTGACGACGGTGCAATTGCGCGCTCTGACCACCGCGCAAATCCAGGCCTTGGCCACGGACGATCTGGCTGCAATCAGCACGGCCCGCATTTCGGCTTTGACCACGGCGCAAGTCGCCGCCTTGACCAGCGATCAGCTGGCCAGCCTGCCGACCAGCCGTTTGGTGGCACTGACGACAGCGCAGGTCCAAGCGTTTGAAACTGAAGACCTGGCAGCCCTGACCACGGCGCAAGTGGTTGCCCTGACCACGGCGCAAGTGGTTGCCCTGACCACAGCCCAGGCTCCTAGCCTGACCACGGAGCAAATCGCCGCCCTGAGCACTGCGCAGATCGCTGCGATGGAAGCCGCCGACCTGGCCGTGCTGACCACCGGGCAGGTGGTGGCACTGGGCACGGCTCAAATGGCTGCGCTGACAAGCGCCCAGCTCGTGGCCCTGACCACGGCACAAATTCAGGCCCTGGAGACCGATGACCTGTCGGCCCTCAACACGGCCCGAATCTCGGTGCTGACCACGGCGCAAGTCGCCGCGCTGACCAGCGACCAACTCGCCGGACTGGCCACCACCCGCCTTGCGGCCTTGAGCACAGCGCAAGTGGCGGCCCTGGAGACCGAAGACCTGGCCGCGCTGAGCAGCGCACAAGTTCGCGCGCTCACCACGGCGCAACTTGCCGCCTTGACGACGGTGCAACTGCCTTCGCTGACCAGCGCCCAAATTGCCGCATTGGCAACGTCCCAGCTGGTGGCGCTGGAAACCCGCCACGTGGCGGTTTTGACGACGGACCAGCTGACGGCCTTGGGCACCTCGCAGATAGCGGCGCTGACGACGTCGCAGCTCAAAGCTTTGACGACCGTGCAAGTTCAGTCGTTGACGACGGAGAGCCTGTCGGCGATCACGACGGCGCGCATCTCGGCGTTGACGACCGCGCAGATTGTGGCCTTGACGACGGACCAGATGGCTGGTTTGACGACCAGCCGCATCGTGGCGCTGACGACAGCCCAAGTAGCGGCGCTGGAAACCGAAGATCTGGCAGCCCTGAGCACGGCTCAGGCCCGCGCTCTGAGCACCGCGCAGATCGTGGCCCTGAGCACGGCCCAGGCGCTGGCCTTGACCACCGAACAAGTGGCCGCCCTGAGCACCGCCCAGATCAAGGCGCTGGAAACCCGTGACCTGGTTGCCCTGAGCACCGACCAGATGGTGGCGCTGACCACGGCGCAAATGGCCGCCCTGACCACCGCACAGGTCAAGAGCCTGAGCACGGACCAACTGCAAGCTCTGACGGCGACCAACCTGGACGCCCTGGGCACCGCAGGCCTGGCCGCGCTGAGCACCGCGCAAGTGGTGGCCCTGACCAGCGACCAATTCGCCAGCCTGGCCACCCGCAGCATCGCTGCCTTGACGACGGCGCAAGTGGCCGCCATCGAGACAGAAGACCTGGCTGAATTGAGCACCGCGCAAGTCCGCGCGCTGACCACGGCCCAACTGGTGGCCCTGACGACCGCCCAAGTGGTGGCTCTGGGCACCGAACAGTTGAGCGCACTGAGCACGGCCCAAATGGTCGCGCTGGAAACCCGCGACATTGCCGCGCTGACCAGCGACCAGATTGCCGCGCTGAGCACCGCCCAGATGGTTGCGCTGAGCACTGCCCAGCTGCAAGGCCTGACGACCGCCCAAGTGCAGGCCCTGGGCACAGACAACCTGGTGGCCATCAGCACGGCGCGCATCAGCGCCCTGACGACGGCCCAGGTGGTGGCGCTGACGACCGAGCAAGCTGCCGCGCTGGGCACCAGCCGCATCGCTGCGCTCAGCACGGCGCAGATCGCCGCGCTGGAAACCGAAGACCTGGCCGCCCTGAGCACAGCGCAAATCCGCGCCATGAGCAGCGCCCAGCTGGTGGCCCTGACGACCGGCCAGGTCTCGACGCTGACCACCGAGCAAGTCGGGGCGATGAGCACCGCCCAGATTGCGGCGCTGGAAACGCGTGACATCGCGGCATTGACCACGGACCAAGTGGTGGGCCTGAGCACGGCCCAGATGGCCGCGCTGACCACAGCGCAACTCAAGGCCCTGACCACAGCGCAGTTGGTGGCCATGGAAACCGCCGATCTGGTGGCCATCAGCACGGCCCGCATCTCGGCCCTGACGAGCCTGCAGTTCAGTGCCTTCACCACCGAGCAGTTCGCCGCCCTCACGCCAGCCCAGCTGACCGCGTTGGCTGCCAGCGACCTGTCCCTGTGGACGACCGGCCAGCTGCAGACCTTGACGACAGCGCAGTTCGCCTCGCTGACGACGGCGCAAATCAAGACCCTGACGACGGCGCAGATCCAGGCGCTGGAGACTGAAGACTTGGCTGCCATCAGCACAGCGCGCATCTCGGCGCTGACCACGGCCCACATGGTGGCCCTGACGACGGAGCAGATGCAAGCCCTGACGACCAGTCAGCTGGCCGTGCTGACGACCGCGCAGGTCGCCGCACTGGAGACCGAAGACCTGGTGGCCCTGACCACCGCCCAGATGCGCGCTCTGACCACCACTCAAGTGGCGGGCCTGACCACGGCCCAGGTGCCCACGCTGAGTACCGAGCAGATAGCCGCGCTGAGCACGGCGCAAGTGACGGCGCTGCAAACGCGTGACCTGGCCGTGTTGACAACTGACCAGCTGGTGGCCTTGACCACCGCGCAGATGGCGGTGCTGACGACGGCCCAGGTGGCGGCACTGACGACGGTGCAGATCCAGGCGCTGACAACGGCGAACTTGGGCGCGCTGGCGACCAACCGCATCACGGCCTTGGGCACGGCGCAAATTGCTGCGCTGACCACGGAACAAATGGCCAGCCTGAGCACCAGCCGCGTGGCGGCGCTGACGACCGCGCAAATCGCCGCGCTGGAGACTGACGATCTGGCTTCCCTGACCACGGCGCAAGTGCGCGCCCTGAGCACGGCGCAGCTGAAGGCCTTGACGACGGCGCAAGTGCCGTCGGCTACGACCGAGCAAATCGCTGCGCTGACGACGTCGCAAATCGCTGCGATACGTGACATGTCTGGCCTGTCGACCGAACAACTGGTCGCTTTGAGCACAGCCCATATGGCTGCCCTGAGCACGTCCCAGGTGGCCTCCATGACGACCAGCCAGATTCAGGCCATGGAAACCGATGACTTGGCAGCACTGACGACAGCCAGTGTGGCCGCCTTGACGACGGCGCAGGTCGTGGCTTTGACCACCGACCAGTGGCAAGCTCTGTCGAGCCAGCGCATTGGCGCCCTGAGCACGGCGCAGTTCGCGGCCATCGAGACCGAAGACCTGGCCGCCTTGGGCACGACGCAGCTACGCGGCATGAGCACCGCCCAGGTGCAAGCGCTGAGCACAGCCCAGGTGCAAGCCCTGACGACCGAGCAGCTGACCAGCCTGACCACGGCGCAAATTGCCGCGCTCACCACCCAGCGCACCGTGGTTTTGACGACGGACCAGCTGACGGCCTTGGGCACCTCGCAGATAGCGGCGCTGACGACGTCGCAGCTCAAAGCTTTGACGACCGTGCAAGTTCAGTCGTTGACGACGGAGAGCCTGTCGGCGATCACGACGGCGCGCATCTCGGCGTTGACGACCGCGCAGATTGTGGCCTTGACGACGGACCAGATGGCTGGTTTGACGACCAGCCGCATCGTGGCGCTGACGACAGCCCAAGTAGCGGCGCTGGAAACCGAAGATCTGGCAGCCCTGAGCACGGCTCAGGCCCGCGCTCTGAGCACCGCGCAGATCGTGGCCCTGAGCACGGCCCAGGCGCTGGCCTTGACCACCGAACAAGTGGCCGCCCTGAGCACCGCCCAGATCAAGGCGCTGGAAACCCGTGACCTGGTTGCCCTGAGCACCGACCAGATGGTGGCGCTGACCACGGCGCAAATGGCCGCCCTGACCACCGCACAGGTCAAGAGCCTGAGCACGGACCAACTGCAAGCTCTGACGGCGACCAACCTGGACGCCCTGGGCACCGCAGGCCTGGCCGCGCTGAGCACCGCGCAAGTGGTGGCCCTGACCAGCGACCAATTCGCCAGCCTGGCCACCCGCAGCATCGCTGCCTTGACGACGGCGCAAGTGGCCGCCATCGAGACAGAAGACCTGGCTGAATTGAGCACCGCGCAAGTCCGCGCGCTGACCACGGCCCAACTGGTGGCCCTGACGACCGCCCAAGTGGTGGCTCTGGGCACCGAACAGTTGAGCGCACTGAGCACGGCCCAAATGGTCGCGCTGGAAACCCGCGACATTGCCGCGCTGACCAGCGACCAGATTGCCGCGCTGAGCACCGCCCAGATGGTTGCGCTGAGCACTGCCCAGCTGCAAGGCCTGACGACCGCCCAAGTGCAGGCCCTGGGCACAGACAACCTGGTGGCCATCAGCACGGCGCGCATCAGCGCCCTGACGACGGCCCAGGTGGTGGCGCTGACGACCGAGCAAGCTGCCGCGCTGGGCACCAGCCGCATCGCTGCGCTCAGCACGGCGCAGATCGCCGCGCTGGAAACCGAAGACCTGGCCGCCCTGAGCACAGCGCAAATCCGCGCCATGAGCAGCGCCCAGCTGGTGGCCCTGACGACCGGCCAGGTCTCGACGCTGACCACCGAGCAAGTCGGGGCGATGAGCACCGCCCAGATTGCGGCGCTGGAAACGCGTGACATCGCGGCATTGACCACGGACCAAGTGGTGGGCCTGAGCACGGCCCAGATGGCCGCGCTGACCACAGCGCAACTCAAGGCCCTGACCACAGCGCAGTTGGTGGCCATGGAAACCGCCGATCTGGTGGCCATCAGCACGGCCCGCATCTCGGCCCTGACGAGCCTGCAGTTCAGTGCCTTCACCACCGAGCAGTTCGCCGCCCTCACGCCAGCCCAGCTGACCGCGTTGGCTGCCAGCGACCTGTCCCTGTGGACGACCGGCCAGCTGCAGACCTTGACGACAGCGCAGTTCGCCTCGCTGACGACGGCGCAAATCAAGACCCTGACGACGGCGCAGATCCAGGCGCTGGAGACTGAAGACTTGGCTGCCATCAGCACAGCGCGCATCTCGGCGCTGACCACGGCCCACATGGTGGCCCTGACGACGGAGCAGATGCAAGCCCTGACGACCAGTCAGCTGGCCGTGCTGACGACCGCGCAGGTCGCCGCACTGGAGACCGAAGACCTGGTGGCCCTGACCACCGCCCAGATGCGCGCTCTGACCACCACTCAAGTGGCGGGCCTGACCACGGCCCAGGTGCCCACGCTGAGTACCGAGCAGATAGCCGCGCTGAGCACGGCGCAAGTGACGGCGCTGCAAACGCGTGACCTGGCCGTGTTGACAACTGACCAGCTGGTGGCCTTGACCACCGCGCAGATGGCGGTGCTGACGACGGCCCAGGTGGCGGCACTGACGACGGTGCAGATCCAGGCGCTGACAACGGCGAACTTGGGCGCGCTGGCGACCAACCGCATCACGGCCTTGGGCACGGCGCAAATTGCTGCGCTGACCACGGAACAAATGGCCAGCCTGAGCACCAGCCGCGTGGCGGCGCTGACGACCGCGCAAATCGCCGCGCTGGAGACTGACGATCTGGCTTCCCTGACCACGGCGCAAGTGCGCGCCCTGAGCACGGCGCAGCTGAAGGCCTTGACGACGGCGCAAGTGCCGTCGGCTACGACCGAGCAAATCGCTGCGCTGACGACGCTGCAAATTGCCGCGCTGGAAACCCGCGACCTGGCGGTCCTGACGACCGATCAGCTGGTGGCTATGGGCACAGCCCAGATGGTGGGTCTGACCACGGCGCAAGTCGCTGCCTTGACGACCAGCCAGATTCAGGCCTTCGAGACGGTTGACTTGGCAGCACTCAGCACTGGCCGGGTGGCCGCGCTGGGCACCGCTCAGGTGTCCGCTTTGACGACCTTGCAACTGCAAGCCTTGACCACCGCGCAAGTCGCTGCACTCACCAGCACCGGCCTGCGAGCCCTTGGCACCGAGCAGATCGAGGCCCTGACCTCCGCGCAAGCCGTCGCGCTGACCACGGCGCAGTTGGCCAGCCTGACTACCGCGCAAGTGCAAGCGCTGGAAACCGTGGATATCGCTGCCATTAGCTCGGCCCGTATCAAGGCGCTGACGACGGCGCAAATCGTTGCCCTGAGCAGTGATCAGCTCGTAGCCCTCGGTACCAACCGCATTGCTGCCCTGACCACCGCCCAGCTGGTGGCCATGCAAACGGCGGATCTGGCAGCCTTGACCAGCGGCCAAATCGCTGCGCTGACGACGGCACAAGTCGCCAGCCTGACCACAGCCCAGACCGTGGCCTTGGCGACCGATCAGATTGCCGCCCTCAGCTCGGCTCAGGTGCAGGCCATCCAGACCCGCAACGTGGTGGCCCTGACTTCTGACCAACTGGTGGCGCTGACCACGGCTCAGACTGCCGCGCTGTCCACGGCCCAGCTCAAAGTGCTGACCACCGCTCAGGTGGCAGCCCTGGCCACCGACGATCTCGCGGCCATTACCTCGGCACGTATCTCTGCATTGACGACCGCACAGGTCGCCGCGCTGGGCACCGACCAGTTGGTGGCTTTGGGCAGCAACCGCATCGCGGCGCTGACCACAGCCCAAATTGGCGCGCTGAGCACCGACCAGCTGGTGGCCCTGACGACCACCCAGCTCCAGGCCATGGGAACAGCCCAGATCGTGGCGGTGTCCACCGATCAGGTCACTGCCTTGACCACCGACCAAGTAGCGGCATTCAGCGGTACCCAATTGGCTGCGCTGGAAACGCGCGATCTGGTTCTGTTGTCGACCGACCAGATCGTGGCGCTGACCACCGCACAGGTGGCCGCCATGACCACGGCCCAGCTCAAGGCCTTGACCACCGACCAGCTGCAGGCCCTTGAGACTCAGGACTTGGCAGCCATCTCGGCGGCTCGCATTTCGGGTTTGACGACCAGCCAGCTGGCAGCCCTGACGACCGACCAGTGGGCAGCCTTGCCGACCAGCCGCATTGCGGCCCTGAGCACCGCGCAAGTGGCCGCTTTGGGTAGCGACGCGCTGGGTGCTCTGAGCACGGCGCAAGCCGCAGCGCTGACCAGCGCCCAGGTGGTGGCCCTGACCACGGCGCAAATCAGTCTGCTGCCAACGGCACAACTGGCCGCACTGGGCACGACTCAGATCGCCGCGCTTGAAACGCGTGATCTGGTGTTGCTGAGCACGGATCAGATCGCAGCATTGACGACCGCGCAGGCGGCGGCGCTGACCTCGGTGCAGCTCAGAGCCTTGACGACAGATCAGGTGCAAGCGCTGGAGACGGGTGACCTGGGCGCCATCACGACGCTGCGTATCGCATCGCTGACCACCGCCCAGGTGGCAGCCCTGACGAGCGACCAAGTGGCCAGCTTGCCGACCTCGCGACTTGCAGCGTTGACGACAAGCCAAGTGGCAGCCCTCGGCAGCGACACCATCGCCGCCCTGAGCACCGCGAGTGTGGCCGCGCTGACCAGCGCCCAGGTGCAAGGCTTGAGCACGCTGCAGGTGTCTGCCTTCACGACCGAGCAGGTTGCCGCGCTCACCACCGCCCAAATTGTGGCGATGGAAACGCGTGACCTGGTCAGCCTCTCAGGTGACCAAGTGGCGGCGTTCACCAGCGCGCAGACCGCGGCGTTGACCACACTGCAACTGCGCAGCCTGACCACCGACCAGATTGCTGCGATGGAAGTCAGCGACCTGGCCGCGATTGCCAGCACCCGTATCTCGGCGTTGAGTACCGCGCAAGTGGTGGCCATGGGTGAAGCGGGCATAGCAGCCTTGACGACCGCGCAGCTGCTCGCCATGACGGCGGCGCAATACGCGGCCTTCACGGCCGACCAGATCACGGCCGCCGGCACGAACAAGGTGACGCCGATGATGCTGGACCTGAACGGCGATGGCGTGCAGACCCGCAGCATCGGCGAAGGCACACGCTTTGACATCGATGCCTCAGGCGCCAGCAACTTTGTCGGCTGGGTGGGTGAGGGCGACGGCTTGCTGGTGCGCGATGTCAACGGCAACGGCGGCATCGACGATGGCGGCGAGCTGTTCGGATCGGCCACGGCGCTGAACAGTGGCGGTACGGCCACGGACGCTTTCGAAGCGCTGGCACAGTTCGACGGCAACAGTGACGGCAGGATCGACGCCCAGGATGCCGTGTTCAAGGAACTACGTGTCTGGCTGGACGGCAATGCAGACGGCGTGTCAGGCGCCGGCGAGCTCAAGTCCCTGACCGACCTAGGCATTACTTCGCTGAACCTGGGTGCGCAAACGACGTCCATCGACAACCAGGGCAACACCATCGGGCTGCTGGCCTCTTATGAGACGGCCGATGGCCAGACCCACGAGATGGCCGACGTCTGGCTGGCAGCTTCGGCAGACCTGAGCAGCAGCACGGCAGCTCTGGCTGACGCGCTGGAGGGCTACCTGGCCGGCACCGAGGCAGGCGAGGGTGCAGGCACCGTGACTGCGCAGGACCTGCTGATGCAAGAAGCCGAGGCCACCGTGGTGTCCATGGCGAGTGCGTTGGCCCAGTTCGACGCCAGCGGCAACCCGTCTGCCAGCACGCCAGTGACCTTGCTCAATGCCGGTGTCGTGGACAGCGTGAGCCGCCAGCTGATCAACGACAAGCAGCAGCCGACCGTTCTGGGCGGGACAGCATGAAGGGCTTGAGTGCCGGCCGGGTGAGCGCGCCTTGAGCGATGTGAGCACGCAGAGCGGCCTGAGCCCTTTGACTGCCGTGCAGTGCCTGGCCGCCGTGGCCAGGCACCACGGCCTCAATGTGCCGGCCGAGTCACTGGTGCATGAGCACAACCTGGGCACGGACGAGCCGGGCGTGCCGGCGGTGATGCGCATGGCCGAGGCGAACCGGCTCAAAACCCAGGCGCAGCAGCTGGACTGGGACGGCTTGTTCGCCCTGGAAAACGTGTTTCCGCTGATGGTTCGGCTGCAAGACGGTCGCTATGGGCTGGTGGCCGGGCTGAACCGCTCGGCCGAGGCACCTGGCGTGGCGGTCTTGCTGCCGGGCAGCGCGGGGGCGCGCATCCAGCAGTTGAGCCGGTCGCAGTTCTGTGCACTGTGGAGCGGCACCACGCTTTTTTTCAAGCGCAACTTCCGCATCACCGACGAAGACCAGCCTTTTGGCCTGCGCTGGTTTGTTCCTGAGATCCTCAAGCAGAAAAAGCTGTTCCGCGACATCGCGGTGGCCACGCTGGTCATCAACGTGGTGATGCTGGGTGTGCCCATCTTCACGCAACTGGTCATTGACAAAGTGCTGGTACACGAAAACGCGGCCACGCTGGCCGTGCTGACTGTGGGCGTGTTGCTGGCCGCGGTGTTTGAAGGTGTGTTCACCTACATCCGCCAGTTTTTGCTGCTATCGGCCACCAACAAAATTGACGTGCGCCTGTCGCGCCGGGTGTTTGCGCACCTCTTGTCCTTGCCCATTGATTACTTCGAGCGGCAGGCCGCCGGTCTGATTGCCCGGCATGTGCAGCAGATCCAGTCGATTCAGCGCTTTTTGACGGGCTCCATGTTCTTCACGCTGCTGGAGATGGTGTCCTTCTTCATCTTCTTGCCGCTGCTGTTCAGCTACTCGGTCAAGCTGACCTTGCTGGTGCTGTTCATCTCTGCGCTGATGGCGTCGGTGGTGTTGTTGCTGATCAAACCCTTCAGCTCACGGCTCGAAAAGCTGTCGGGCGCTGAGAGTGCGCGCCAGGGCATGCTGATTGAAAGCATCCACGGCATGCGCACCATCAAGTCGCTGGCCTTGGAGCCGCGCCAGCGCCAGGCCTGGGATCAAAAAACTGCCAACGCGATTCAGCTCAATTTCAGCGTCATGAGCATTTCTCTCACGGCGCAAACCCTGACGCAGGCCCTCAACAAGCTGATGACGGTGGCCATCGTCGTGTTTGGCGCGCTGGAGATTTTTGACCGCCAGATGACGGTCGGCTCGCTGATCGCCTTTCAGATGCTCTCGGGCCGGGTGATCGGGCCGCTGGTGCAAGTGGTCGGTCTGATTCATGAATACCAGCAGACCGCCATGTCCGTGAAGATGCTGGGCGACGTTATGAACCACCCACGCGAGCGCAAGTCAGCGGGCGGTTTGCGCGCGCCCATCCTGGGGCGCATCACGATGGAACAGGTGACCTTTCGCTACCCGGGAAGCAGCGTGTCGGCGCTGGAAAACGTCGGACTGGACATCCAGAGCGGCGAAGTCATTGGTGTGGTTGGCCGCAGTGGCTCGGGCAAGTCCACCTTTGCCAAGCTGCTGCAGGGCCTGTACCCGGTGCAGGTTGGTGTGATTCGCCTGGACGGCACTGACATCCGTGAAATTGATCTGGCCTATATGCGTCAGAACATCGGTGTGGTGCTGCAAGACAACTTCATGTTCCGCGGCACCATCCGCGAAAACATTGCCATGACTAAGTCCAACGCCAGCTTTGATGACATCGTCGCCTCGGCCCGGGCCGCAGGCGCAGACGAATTCATCGAGCTCATGCCCAATGGCTACGAGACCTTGCTGGAAGAAGGCGCATCCAACCTGTCCGGCGGGCAGCGCCAGCGCCTGGCGATTGCGCGTGCCTTGCTGCCCCGGCCACGCATCTTGATCTTGGACGAGGCGGCCAGCGCCTTGGACCCGGAGAGTGAAGCCATCTTCATGCGCAACCTGTCTGAAATCTCCAAGGGCAAGACGGTCGTCATCATCAGCCACCGTCTCTCCACCCTGGTCAAGGCCGACAAGATCGTGTTTTTTGAGCACGGCAAGATTCTGGACGTCGCCCCGCATGCCGAACTGCTGCCGCGCTGCCAGCCCTATGCCCAGTTGTGGCATCAGCAAAACAATTACGCATGAAGTTGCCCCCGAAAATTCCGCCCACTGCGGTGAGCATCGCCTTCCAGCCGGATGCCGATGAAATCGAAAAAATGCCGGTGGCCAGCGGGCTGCCTGTCACGCTGTATGCCTGCATCGCCTTGCTGGCCTCCTTTCTGGCGTGGGCGGCGGTGGCCCAGCTTGACCAGGTGGTGGTGGGCACCGGCCGCTTAATATCGACCGAGCCGAACATCATCATCCAGCCACTTGAGACCGCGATGATCGAATCCTTGCCGGTTACGGTGGGTCAGGTGGTCAAGCGTGGCGAGTTACTGGCCCGGCTGGAGCCGACCTTCATCAACGCCGATCTGGCGCAGGTCAGGGAGCGCCTGGCCAGCCTGAACGCGCAGGTGCGCCGGCTCGAAGCCGAGCGCGCTGGACGCCCTACGGGTGGCCAGGATGCGCTGCAACAAAGCTTGGATCTGGAAAAGCAAAGCGCCTACCGCGCCCGCCTGGCCCGGCTGGACGAAAACCTCGACAAGAGCAGCGCCTCGCTGCTCAACGCCCAGGCAGAAATCCGCATCTTTGAAAAGCGTCTGGCCAACCAGACCGAGATCGAAAAGATGATGCAAGAGCTGGTGCAAAAGGAATTCCAGTCGCGCCGGGCCTTGCTTGACGTGAGCGAAAAGCGGCTCGAAATTGAGCGCGACCTGCTGTCCGCGCGCAACCGCGCGGCCGAACTTGGCCGCGAAATCACCGGCCTGAAGTCTGACCGCAGTGCCTACAACAACGAGTTCAAGCTCAAGAGCCTTGAAGAGCTGGTTTCCGCCCGGCGCGAGCGTGACAGCTTACAAGAGCAGCTCAGCAAGTCCGAGCGACGCAACACACTGGTGGACATGACCGCGCCGATGGACGGCATCGTGCTGGAGGTGGCCCGCAAGTCGCGCGGCTCGGTCATCAAGGAGGGCGAGACCATCGTCAGCCTAGTGCCGCTGGGCGGTAGTTTGCTGGCTGAGGTGCGCATTGATGCGGCCGAGGTGTCATTTGTTCGGCCAGGGGCGGATGTACGGGTCAAGCTCAACGCATTTCCGTTTCAGAAGTTCGGCCTGATTGAAGGCCGGCTCACCAAGCTCAGTGCCGATGCGCTGGAGGCGCCCGCTGGCGGGCGCAGCGGACAAACTTATTACACCGGCATCGTTGAGCTGCAAAAGTACGACCCCAGTCTGCGCACGCCAGACATCGAACTCAAGGTGGGCATGACGCTGAGCGCGGAGGTGATGACCCAACAGCGCTCCGTCTTGTCGTACCTGACTTACCCGATACGTCAGGTGCGCAGCGAAGCCATGAATGAGCGCTAAGCCATCCGCAGTGAGGCAGCCCAGGAGCACCCAAGATGCATGAGATCTACCAAATCTTTTACGACGAGCGTACGCAGCGAGCCAACGACCCTGGCTTTTTGCCGCTGGACAATTTGTCCAACGAGCGGCCCGACTGGAGTGAGTACTGGCCGATTCGCCGATTTTTGGCCGGACGAACGCTGTCGCCCGACACTTATTACGGATTTTTGTCGCCCAAGTTCCATCAAAAAACCGGCCTTAGCGCCCAAGACGTGGGATCCTTTCTCGCCGATTGCAGCGAAGACGTGGTGCTGTTCTCACCTTTTTTTGACCAGTCGGCCTCCGCTGTCAACATCTTTGAGCAGGCCAACATCAGTCACCGCAACATCGACCCGATCTTGTCGGCAGCTTTCTCGGAGCTCAACCCGAACATCCGACTGTCAAGCCTGGTCACGCATTCAAAAAATACGGTGTTTTGCAACTATTTCGTGGCCAAACCGGCGTTCTGGAATGTTTGGCTGGAATGCTGCGAAAAGATCTTTCTGCTGTGCGAACAGGGGGATTCGGCTTTGTCGCGCCAGCTCAACACCTTGGTGGAACATGACACCGGCATGAACCCGGCCAAGGTCTTCGTGATCGAGCGTGTGGCGTCCTTCATGCTGGCCTTGGGCATGGGATGGCGCGTGCAGGCCTACAACCCCATGAAGCTGCCCATGACGACCTCGCCGGTGGCACGCTTTAAGGATGAGCTGTGCCGTTTGGACGCTTTGAAAATCGCTTTTTGCGAGAGCGGCTACCCGGACTACATCCAGGCCTTCAACAAAATCCGCATGGAGATTTTGGAGATGATCGAGGCCAGCGACCGCTCGCAAGCCTGAGCCAGCGGCCAGGACCCTGCTGGTCCTGAATTTGCCAACGTTGCGCATTTTTTGTCTCACAGCTCGCCTGGTAAGGCTGTTCAAGCGCGGCTTGGTCTGTTAAATTACTAACTGGTCAGTCAGTAGCAATCGGACTGACCTGCTGCGCCTCTTCCTTTTCGATCCAGCTTATTACGACAGATGACCAAATTAACCTTATTGGCCCTCAGCATGGCGGCCGCCCTCAGCGCCTGCTCCAAACCGCCTGCCGCCGAGGAACCCGTGCGCGCCGTGAAGGTGATGACTGTGGGCACCGGCGCCATGAGCACTGGCAACGAGTTTGCCGGTGAAGTGCGCGCCCGGCTGGAGTCGCGTCTGGGTTTTCGCGTGGCGGGCAAGTTGATCGAGCGGCCGGCTGAGGTGGGCCAGCGCGTCCAAGCTGGCCAAGTGCTGGCTCGGCTAGATGCGCAGGATTACCAATTGGCTGTGGATGCGGCCCGCGCGCAGCAAGCTTCTGCGCTCACGCAGCGCGACTTGGCCGCGGCGGACTTCAAGCGCTTCAGGGATTTGCGCGAACAGAATTTCATCAGCAGCGCTGAGCTTGAGCGGCGCGAAGCCAATTTGAAGGCGGCGCAAGCTCAGCTGGATCAAGCGCAGGCGCAATCCGCCGCGCAGGGCAACCAGGCCCGTTACACCACATTGATGGCGGACCGCGCAGGCGTGGTCACCGCCGTGGAGGCAGAAGTTGGCCAGGTCGTCTCCGCTGGCACGCCCGTGTTGCGTCTGGCCTCGGATGGTGCGCGTGACGTGGTGTTCGCCGTGCCTGAAGACCGGCTGGCTCTGGTGCGCATGGGCTTGCCCGTCAAGCTGCGCCTCTGGCCTGAGCGCCAGGAATTGAACGGCAAGGTGCGCGAAGTCGCGGCCAGTGCCGACCCGGTGACGCGCACTTACCAAGTCAAGGTCGCCGTGGACGACAAACAAACCGTGCCGCCGCTGGGCGCCACGGTGACGGTGATGGCGCAAGCGGGCGCTGCGGCGCTAGCCTCTGGCGCGCCCGCCGTCATGAAGCTACCGACTTCAGCCTTGCGCCAGGAAGGTCAAGGCAGCGCAGTGTGGGTGCTGGACACCGCCACCATGAGCGTGCGGTCGCAAACGGTGCAGGTGGCCGCAGCCGACGGCAATGAAGCCGTGATCAGCGCCGGTCTCACGCCCGGCATGCAGGTCGTGAGCGCCGGCGTGCACGTGCTGTCGCCCGGGCAAAAGGTGACGCTGTACAAAGCGCCAGCCACGGCCTTGCCCCTTGCCGCCAACGGCACCTCGAAGTGAGCGCCGCATGAGCGATTCCACAAGCAACACCCCTGGCCCTGACACCGCCGCTCCTGAACCCAAGCAGGCTTTCAACCTCTCGCGCTGGGCGCTGGAGCATGCCGCGCTGACGCGCTACCTCATGGTGGTGCTGATGCTGCTGGGCCTGGCCGCTTACTTTCAGCTGGGCCAGGACGAAGACCCACCTTTCACGTTCCGGGCGATGGTGGTGCGTACTTATTGGCCGGGCGCCACGGCGCAGCAGGTGGCCGAGCAGGTGACTGACAAGCTCGAGCGCACGCTGCAAGAAGTGCCTTACGCCGACAAGATCCGCAGCTATTCCAAGCCGGGCGAGTCGCAGATCATTTTTCAGATCAAGGACTCGTCCAAGGCCAGCGAGGTGGCCAACGTCTGGTACTCGGTGCGCAAGAAGATTGGCGACATGCGCGGCAGCTTGCCAGGCGGCGTGCAAGGGCCGTTTTTTAACGACGATTTTGGTGACGTGTACGGCGTGATCTACGCGCTGGAAGCGGATGGCTTTGACTACGCCGAGCTCAAGACCGCCGCCGACGACGTGCGCCAGCAATTGCTGCGTGTGCCCGACGTGGCCAAGGTCGAACTCTTTGGCGTGCAGGACGAAAAAATCTTCGTTGAAATCTCGCAGCGCCAGGCGCAACTGGGCCTGGACTTGAACCAGGTGCTGGGGCAACTCAACCAGCAAAACGCGGTGGAGTCCGCCGGCGCAGTGCAAACGCCACTAGACGTTTTGAATGTGCGCGTGGCAGGGCAGTTCGGTGCGCTTGATCAACTCAAAGCCATGCCGATCCGCGGTAGCTCGGGCAACCAGCTGCGCCTGGGCGACATTGCCGATGTCAAGCGTGGCTACAGCGACCCACCGGGCGTGAAAGTGCGCCACCAGGGCAAGGAAGTGATTGCGCTGGGCGTGTCCATGACGCGCGGCGGCGACATCATTGCACTGGGCAAGTCACTCGACAGCTTGCGTGACCGGCTGGGCAAGAGCCTGCCTGCCGGCATCACGTTGGTTCAGGTGCAAGACCAACCCACCGCCGTCAAAACCTCGGTCAACGAGTTTGTGAAAGTGCTGATCGAGGCTGTGCTGATCGTGCTGGCAGTCAGCTTCATCAGCCTGGGTTTGCACAAGCGGGACAACGCGGCGCACCTGCCGCTGTGGCGTCGTTATTACATCGACATGCGACCGGGTCTGGTGGTCGGTATCACCATTCCGCTGGTGCTGGCCATGACCTTTTTGGCCATGGACTACTGGAACATCGGCCTGCACAAGATCTCGCTCGGCTCGCTCATCATTGCGCTGGGCCTCTTGGTGGACGACGCGATCATTGCGGTCGAGATGATGGTGCGCAAGATGGAAGAGGGCTACGACAAGGTGCGCGCCGCCACTTTTGCGTATGAAGTCACGGCCATGCCCATGCTCACCGGCACCCTAATCACGGCGGTCGGATTTTTGCCAATTGGCTTGGCCAAGTCGGTCACGGGCGAGTACACCTTTGCGATTTTTGCGGTCACGGTGATCGCGCTGGTGCTCAGCTGGTTTGTGTCGGTTTACTTCGTGCCTTACCTCGGCACTTTGCTGCTCAAGGCCAAGCCCCTGCCAGCCAGTGGTTCGCATGAAGAGCACTTTGACTCGGCCTTTTACAAGGGCTTTCGCCGCACGCTGAATTGGTGCGTCGAGCATCGTTGGCTGACGATTGGCGCGACAGTGCTGATCTTTGCGCTCGGCATCGTGGGCATGGGCAAGGTGCAGCAACAGTTCTTCCCTGACTCCAGTCGGCCGGAAATCATGGTCGATGTCTGGTTCCCGGAGGGCACATCGTTTGCCGCCAATGAAGCCACCACGCGCCGCGTCGAGCAGCGCCTGATGCAAGAAGCCGGCGTGAACACCGTCAGCACCTGGGTCGGTTCTGGCGTGCCGCGCTTTTACTTGCCGCTGGACCAGGTGTTCCCGCAGACCAACGTGTCCCAGTTCATCGTGGTGCCCAAGGACTTGAAGGTGCGCGAGTCGCTGCGCGTCAAGTTGCCGGCGTTGCTGGCTACTGAGTTCCCTGAAGTGCGCGGCCGCGTCAAGCTGCTGCCCAACGGCCCGCCTGTGCCTTACCCGGTGCAGTTCCGCGTCGTCGGCACTGACCCGCTGGTGCTGCGCGAGCGGGCTGACGAAGTCAAGGCCGTGATGCGCGAGAACGCCAACACCCGCGGCGTGAACGACAACTGGAACGAGTCCATCAAAGTGGTGCGTCTGGAAATTGACCAGGCCAAGGCGCGGGCACTCGGGGTGTCCAGCCAGTCGATCGCGCAGACTTCGCGCATCGTGCTGAGCGGCTCCACCGTGGGCCAGTTCCGCGAAGGCGACAAGTTGATCGACATCGTGCTGCGTCAACCGCTGAGCGAGCGCGATGCCATCACGGACATGGGCAACGCTTATTTGCCCACCGCGTCGGGCAAGTCAATTCCGCTGACGCAGATCGCCCGGCCCGTGCTGGGCTGGGAGCCAGGCGTGATGTGGCGTGAGAACCGCAACTACGCGATCACGGTGCAAAGCGACATAGTTGAAGGCTTGCAGGGCGCAACCGTCACGGCTGAGTTGCAACCTGCGCTGAAAGCTTTGGAAGATTCCTGGCTGGCCAAAGGGCAGGGCGGTTACCGCATTGAAGTGGCGGGCGCCGTGGAAGAAAGCAGCAAGGGCTCGGCCTCGATCGCCGCCGGCTTGCCGGTCATGTTGTTTCTGACCTTCACCTTGCTCATGCTGCAGTTGCACAGCTTTAGCCGCGCGCTGCTGGTGTTTATCACCGGGCCGCTGGGTATCGCGGGTGTGGCCGGTGCCTTGCTGGTGCTGAACCGTCCGTTTGGTTTTGTGGCGTTGCTCGGCGTGATCGCGCTCATGGGCATGATCCAGCGCAACTCGGTGATCTTGATTGACCAGATCGAGCAAGACCGCGCACGCGGCGTGCCGGCCTGGGATGCCATCGTTGAGTCGGCCGTGCGCCGCCTGCGGCCCATCGTGCTGACGGCGGCAGCTGCCGTGCTGGCCATGATCCCGTTGTCGCGCAGCGTGTTCTGGGGGCCTATGGCCGTGGCCATCATGGGCGGCTTGATCGTGGCCACCGTGCTCACGCTGCTGGCCCTGCCGGCCATGTACGCGGCCGCTTTCAAAGTGCAGCGCGACACGCCCGGCGTGTTGCCACCCGCAGGTGACACAGGCCAGGCATTAAAAAAGCCGTTCTTCAAATGGCGGGCACTGGCCAAGGGCTAAAATAAGCCTCATCGGTTCCGACGGGAATTCGGCAGGCCTCACAAGGGGGCTGACGATTCCCGTTTTTCCGTTTTGTTCAGGCGCGCGGGTGGCGAAATTGGTAGACGCACCAGGTTTAGGTCCTGACGTCCGCAAGGATGTGCCGGTTCGAGTCCGGCCCCGCGCACCACTGAAAATCAAACAGGATCAAGCTTGCGCGGTTTCCGCTCAAGCGCGGAAATCAGCAGGCGGCGCACGCAGCCCTGCCTCTTTCGCCGCTCAGCGTTGCATTTCGTTACGGACAGTTTGGTACTGCAGGGGTTACCTTGCTTCCAACTTGTCTGCTGCGGGTGGCCGTGCCTTCTTCTTCTCGACATCCTCATGCCGCTGTACGCCGCGTGCTGTTTTGGTTGGCCACAGCATGCTTGCTGCCCGGATTGTTCGGCACGGCTGCGCTGCTGTGGTTCCACTATGAGGAAAGCCGCGACCAACTGATCCGGCAGACCGCCGTGACAGTGCGTGCCTTGCGCCAAGCGGTGGATCAGCAATTGATGGCCGTGCAGTCCGGTGCAGCCATCCTGGCCAACGCGCAGGCGCTGAAACAGGCAGACCTGGCGGGCTTTCACCGCGTGGCGCGTGAGGCGCTTGGGCAGGCTCAACTGGGCACCAATCTGGTGTTGCTCGATCGCGCAGGGCGTCAGGTTCTCAACACCGCTGTTGACTGGGGCCAGCCGCTGGACGCTTCACCCGACCGAGCCTCGGTCGAGGCTATTTTTGAGCAGGGGGTGCCCAGCCTGATTTCCGACCTGTTCATTGGCCCCGTGTCTCAGCAGGCGCGCATTAGTGTGGCGGTGCCGGTTCAGCGTGAGGGACAGATCCTCTATGCGCTCAGCATACGCATGGCGCCCGATCAATTCAGCCGTCTTCTCCTGGAGCAAGGCTTGCCTGCGGAATGGATCGCGGGGATCTTCGACCGCCAAGGGATCTTTGTGGCTCGCACCCATCAGCCGGAAATCTATGTGGGCCGGCTGGCCTCACCAGGCTTTCTTCTTCAGCTTGACAGCCAGATTGAAGGCGTGGGCTCGACGACCACGCACGAGGGCATCAAGGTGGTGTCTTTCCACAGCCGGTCGGCAAGTACCGGCTGGGCTGTCGGCGTTGGTATCCCGAACGCGGTTCTGGAACGGCCCGTGCTTGAGAAATCTGCCGTCTTGGCGCTGGTGATGGCGCTGCTCTTCGCGGCTGGCATTGCCCTGGCGGCTCGACTATCTGAGCGCATCAGCGAGAACTTTCGTGCGTTGGCGCGGCTGGCGGTGGAGTTGGGCTCGGGCCGCTCGCTCCAACAACCACGTCTGTCAATCCGGGAAGCCAGCGACGCAGCCGACATGATGGCCCGCGCTGCAACCCTGCTTGCCGAGCAAGACGTCACCCTCCAAGAAAGTGAGGCACGCTTCAAGGCCTTGGCTGACCACATGGTCCAGCTTGCCTGGATGACCGACGCACAGGGCCAGATTCTGTGGTTCAACCGGCGCTGGTATGACTACACGGGCGCTGATCTGCAGGACGTTGTAAGTACGCAATGGGTTCGCCACCTTCAGCCCGAGCAGGCTGCGGCCGCCAAAAGCGAGTTTTTGCAGCATGTCCAAACGGGGCAAGCTTGGGAGACTACCTTGGCCATTCAAGGCCGGGGTGGCGGGTACCGATGGTTTCTCACGAATGCCCTGCCGCTGCATGACCGGCAAGGCCGCATCACCCATTGGTTCGGTACGCATGCAGACGTCACCGCACAGCGTGAAATTCAAGAAACGCTCGAGGAATCACACGTTCGCAAAGACGAGTTCATCGCCATCCTGGCGCATGAACTGCGCAACCCATTGGCGCCAGTGCGCACGGCCGTGGAAATCCTCAAGCGCGCCGGTCCCGCAGAGCCTGCTCTGGCACGCGCCCATGCCGTGATTGAACGCCAGGTCGCGCACATGGCTCGCTTGATTGATGACTTGCTCGACGTCGCTCGCATTGGCACTGGCAAACTGGTGTTGCTCAAATCGCCTTGCGACTTGGCCTTGATCGCTCGCCAGACCGCTGAAGACTATCAGCTCAGCATGGAGTCTGCAGGTCTGACCTTTGTCATGCATGTGCAGGCCGAACCTGTTCCAGTGTGTGGCGATGCTGTCCGGCTCGCGCAGATTTTTGGGAACTTGCTCAACAACTCAGTTCGCTTTACAGAACGCGGCGGACGCATCGATGTCCACGTTTCAGTGAACCCAGTGCAAAACCGTGCCGTTGTCAAAGTGGTGGATACCGGTGACGGCATCAGCCCTGAGTTGATGCGTCGGCTATTTGATCCCTTCAGCCAGGCTGCGCAAGATCTGGCGCGCTCAAAAGGCGGACTGGGCTTGGGCCTTGCGCTGTCCAAAAGCCTGGCCGAGCTGCACGGAGGCAGCCTGAGCGTCGAAAGCCCGGGCGCGGGCCAGGGCGCGACCTTCACTTTACGCTTGCCACTGGATGCGACCGTGCTTGAGCCCGCGCAGCCGCCCGCCGCTGCGCACGTACACCGGTCTAGGCGCGTGCTTGTCATTGAAGACAACGAGGATGCCGCACGCACCTTGGGTGAGTTTTTGGAATTGTCAGACTTTGAGGTCGAGATTGCTTTCGACGGTCAAAGCGGCGTAGACATTGCCCAGCGTTTTCGTCCGGAGGTGGTGATCTCTGACATCGGCTTGCCAGGCCATATCGACGGTTACGAGGTGGCGCGTCTGCTGCGCTCGGCCGCGAACCCTGCAGAGGTTTACCTGATCGCTTTGTCAGGCTATACGGATGAGTCTTCGCGTCAGCGGGCCTTGCGGAGCGGTTTTCATTGCTATGTTTTCAAGCCAGTCAACGTCAACGACCTGGTGACACTCATGGACAATTTGACCGAAGAGGTGCTTGCCCCGCCGCGGTCTGCGGAAGCGCCAAAGCTGAACTTTTCATAGGGCGCCAGCGTGCTTGCGTGTCAACAATCGCGGGATGCACATTGCCCTTCTTGAAGATGACGTCGATCAACGCGCTTTGCTGAGCCTCTGGCTGGAGGCGGCTGGCCATTCATGTACCGGCTGGGAAAGTCTGGCTGAGTTCAAGGTCGGTGTGCTGGGCGCCCACTACGACGCACTGCTGCTGGACTGGATGCTGCCCGATGGGACGGGCCTGGATGCGCTCAAGTGGGCGCGTCAGACCGTGGGCTGGAACATGGCGGTGCTGGTGCTCACCTCATGCGATGACGAGGCCATCGTGGTGCAGGCCTTGCAGGCGGGGGCAGACGATTACGTCGTCAAGCCGGCCAAGCAGCAAGAACTGCTGGCCCGTCTGGCTACGGGCGTTCGCCGCGCAAGCCCGGCCGGCATCATGGTGCTCAAGCTCGGGGCCTATGAGGTTGATGTGCCGCGTCACACGCTGTCCTTGCAAGGCAAGGCGATGACACTCACGCAAAAAGAGTTTGACCTGGCGGTGTATTGTTTTCAGAACCCCGGCAAGTTGCTTTCGCGCGACCATCTGCTCAACAAAATCTGGGGCCTGAACACCGAGGTGGACACACGCACGGTGGACACCCATGTGAGCCGCCTGCGGAAAAAGCTGCAGCTCGACGGTGGCCACGGCTGGAAGATGGGCTCCATCTACGGCTATGGCTATCGTCTGGACCGCGTGACGGAGTGACGGCGAACTCAGCCTTCAGGAAAAGGACTGAACGCCCATCTCGGGTGTTTCGTGGATGTTGAAGACGCGGTGCATGCGCATCAACTCGAACAAGGCGCTGACAGAACGCGTCAGTGAACACAGACGAAAGTCACCCTTTTGAGCATTCGCCTCGCGCAGGCAGGAGATCAGCGCGCCCAGCCCGGAGCTGTCGACGAATTTCATTTGCCGCATGTCAAAAACAATGCGTTGGTGTTGTTTCAAGACCGGTTGCATCAAGGCCCTGAATTCGCGCACGTTGCTGGCGTCCAGGTTATCACCCTGGTATTGAATGATGAGCACGTCGTTGGCTTGCTTGCTTTGCGTGATGTCCATTTAACTTTTTTCCTTGGCGTCAGAGTCGTTTTCAATGCTCTGGATTACAGCCGTAGACACCGCAACAAGTGTCATCGGACTGTGCCAGTGGCACGCGGCAGTGCAGTTGATTGATGCCGTGCGCGTGCGCGTGCCGCAGCCCGGTGCTGAAGGCTTGCACGATGTGCAGGCCATAGCCGCCTTCACGTTGCAGGCTGGGCTCGGGCGCTGGTGCGCCGGCAGCGGGTGGCTCGAAGGGCGGGCCGGCGGATTCGAGCAACAGCTCGACTTCAGGCCCTGCAGCGCCTGTTTCAAGCCGCAGGCGTATCTCGACGATGGCGTGGGCGTAGCGCACCTCGCTGTGGCGCACGATGTTGGTGAAGAGCTCAACCAACACCAAGTTCACGCGTCCGATGGCCAGCTCATCGTGTCCGGCAGTCTGCAAAAACTCCGTGATTCCGCTGCGCAAGGTGTTCAGTGCGTCGAGCTCGCGCGGAAGGCGCAGGCTAAGCTTGTCGCGCATTGACAAGCGAAAGGATGCTTCTGGCGGAGAGGTCACCACCATCATCGTCAGGTCGTCCAACACACTGGGCGAATCGCAAAATGCGGCGACATCGCTGCGCACGGCTTCGAGCATGCCGCCAGGTGTTGCGCAAAATGCCTGCGCCGCCTGGCCCCGGGCATCCAGGCGGTCCTGGCCATAAAAGTCACCCGCCAGACTTTGTGCCTCGATCAAACCATCCGAGGAAATCAGCAGCGCATCACCGGGTAAAAACGCATGGCGAGACTCAAGGTAATGCTCGTCCTTCAAGATGCCCATGGGCACTTGCGCGTTGCCCAGTCGACTGGCCTGGCCCGCGTGCAGGCGCACTGGCGGCAAGTGGCCGCAACTGACCACCGTCAGTTCCTGGCGCGCCCGGTTCAAGCGCAGATACACCAGCGTCACAAAGCTTTCCAGCGCGATCAGCTTGGGCGTCAGCGCGCGGTGAATGGAGTTGACGATGTCCGCCGGGCTGGGCAGCACCTGGCCGGCTTGGGCCACCTGCTCGACCAGTGTGCGTGAGATCTGCTGCTTGACCTCGGCGCCCATGAGCGCAGCCAACAGGCCCTTGCCCATCACGTCGCCCAGCACGATGTCCACGCTGCCATCAGCCATGGGCAATACGTCCATGAAGTCGCCGTTGACGCCCTTCGCCGCTTCGGCGCGGGCTGCAAATTCAAAGCCGCCCGCCTCTTGCACCAGGTTGCCCATAAGCAGCACGCCCTGGATGCGTGCGCCCACCCAGGCCTCGCGGTCTACCCGCTCCTGCAACTCTTCGCGTTGCTGGCTGATGCAGTGCAGCAGGTCGGCGTTGGCGCGCTGCGCCGCCACGCGGCTTGAAAAATTGCGCAGCTTGGCACTCAGGATGCGCTGGTGCACTGGCTTGGTCATGTAGTCATCAGCACCGCATTCCAGCGCCTGCACCACAGGCGTCTCGGTGTCGTGCGTGGAGATCACGATCACGGGACGCCAGCGGTCACGCAGCATCTCCCGCATCCAGCGCATGACCTCAAAGCCGGTCATGCCAGGCATTTGCAAGTCCAGCAGCACCAAGTCGATGTCTTGATTGCGCAGGCATTCAATCGCGTCGGCCCCGCTGCTGGCCTGCACCACGTGGTGGCCCAGGCTTTGCACGTGCTGGGCGATCACCATGCGGATGACTGCCACGTCGTCTACTACCAGCACTGTAAGACGCAAGTCCTGGGGGGGCGAGGCCAGCAAATCTGCCGTGAGCGCCAGGCCTTGCTGGCTTGTCGATCCGGTGTGGAAACGGTTCATGAAAAAGCGTGGGAGGGTGAATGAACGTCGCAGCATAGGCGGCGCACCTGTCCGGTCTGAGTGCGCATGTTCAGGGCTGGGCCGTGTGGCCAGTTGAGGGGCTCTAAAGCGGCGTCTGGCACATTGCGGCCACATTCTGCGCATGTGCGTCCGGTTCAATGGCGCCCTTCAGGAGGGAGGTTCCTCTCCAAGGATTTCTGCCATGTATGCACGCATGCCCAATTTGAACTTTTCCATCCAAAGCCAGCATCACGCCGAGTTCCGCGGCTCTGTCTGCCGCAGTGACCTCAGCGTGGCCCGTGGTCTGCCGTTGATCTCGGTGGCGCACCAGCGTCAGCTGCACTGGCCTGGCGCAGCGCATCTCTTGAGGTGCCCGTCATGAGCTTCGTTGCATCGTCCCTGGCCGTGGGCTATTTGTCGGCCGGCTTGCTATGCCTTGCGGTGGCTTACTGGCCCCCGGCCGAGCGGGTGGCGCGGCCTGCGCCTGACGAGGTGCGGCGCGTGGCCACGCTTTGGGCTGGCTGCGGGTTTGCGCTCACTCTGCTGGCCGTGTTGGCGCTGTGGCAGCTCGACCTGATGCTGGGCGACGTGCTGCGCCAGTCCTCTCGCGAGGTCGGCTGGTACTCGCTGCGTCGGCCGTTCCAAGCGGCCGCGTTAGTGGCCGGTTTATGGCTGGCGTGGAAGGTTCTTCGCGAAGCCTTGCCATCCGGCGCCAGCCCCTTGCTGGGCTGTGTGGCGCTCACTTTGCTGCTGGCCTTTGTGGTTTGGGGCCGCTTCGTTTCCTGGCACTGGATGGACTCGGTGTTGAACTTCCGCCTGGGCGGGGCAAGTACCGGGCGCTGGCTCGAAGTGAGCGGCCTGCTGTCAGTGGCCGTCCTGGCTGCGTGGCAGTGGCGGCGCGATGCTATTGTTGTCACCGCTCCGCCTTCAACTACTTCAACTGCTTCTCCTTCCGCAAGCCTCGCAAGTCCAGCAAGTTGAGTGTTGCTGGGAGGCTTGGGCAATGTCAGTCCAGGAGTTGGGCGACTTCAAGTGCCAGCAGCTGCATGGCCGCGGCGTGCTCAGCGCTTTTGCCCGTGGCGAGTGCCTCCAGGGCTTGCCTGGCTTGGCCTGACAGGGCCGCGTGACCGTAAACGCCTGCTGCGCCCACAAGGCGGTGCAGCGCGTCGCGGGCTGTCGACGGGTTGGCGCTGGCGGCGTCGGCCAGACGTTGGCGCAGGCCGACTCGGAACTGCTTGTCCAAGGCTTGAAGTCGCAGCGCCAGTGCCGGCGGCAATTCAGCGCGCGCTGGCTTTTCCATGCTGCCAATAGATGCGGATGTCCTCGGGCAGGCTCACGGGGTCGAAGGGCTTGACGATGATGCCGCTCGCGCCATGCGTCAGCAAAGCCTCAAGCTCGCCTTGCATAGCCTTGGCCGTCAGAAAAACCACGGGAACGCCCTCGACTTGACCCTGCTCCCGAAGCGCTTGCAATGTTTCGGGCCCAGTCAACCCGGGCATCATCACATCCAGCAAAATCAGTTCGGGCTTGAAACGAGGCGCCATCGCCATCGCTTCCTCGCCCGAGGCGCAAAGGCATAGCTCGTAAGCGCCTAGCTGCCGCAAGCTGAAGTCCAGCACCAGGCGAATGTCGGCATCGTCTTCAATGCACATGACCCGGCGCAATGCGCCGGCGGCGCTGGTTGCCTCTGCGGGGCTTAGCGCTTCAAAAGAGTTCATGTGGGGCTTTGGATGAGCGATCGATTGGCGTTTCCATAAGTTTGCCGAGAGGCGAAACCACGGTGAGCGCATGCCGCACTGCTTCTTGTAGTGCCAGTCGGATCTGCGCGCTGCGACCTACCCACGGCAACTGGAGCCGGTCTGCAAAAGCTGCGTCCACCGCATCGCTCACCAGCAGCAGGCCGCTGGGCTTGACCAAGCCTTGCAAACCCCTGCAAAAAGCGTCGGCCGAGCCTTGCGCAGTCGGGTCTGCCAAGATAAGTGGCACCGGTCCGCTCTGCGCCAAGCGTGCCTGAGCCGCGGCCAGCGTGGTGACACCCTCCAGGTCGGCCCACGATGCCAGCCATTCGCGCCACTGGGCCAGTTGCAGCGTATCCCGGGCAACGGCTAGCAGGCGAGGGCGGCGCTGGTCGACTCGCAAGGCGGGGAACACCAGAAAAAAGCAAGCGCCGCTCTGACCTTGCACCGGCGGAAGGTTGCGCTCGCCGATACGCCCTCCCATGCGCTCGGTCAGCATGCGCGCGATATGCAGTCCCAGGCCGGTGCCGCCCTGCGCGCGGCGATCCGAGCTGTCTGCCTGGGCAAACTTCTCGAACAGCCGGCGGCGAAATTCGGGCGCGATGCCGGGGCCTTGGTCCTGCACCTCAACGCACCAGCCCTCGGCGCAGCCAAAAAGTCGGATGTCGACCCGACTGCCTTCCGGTGTGTGGCGCAAGGCGTTGGTCAGCAGGTTGGCCATGACTTGGAGCAATCGGCCTGGATCTGCCTGGATCTTCGCTTGGGTGCTGTCGTCATGAAGGCACAGCGCAATGCCGCGCCGCTGCGCCAAGGCGGAGTGCACTTTAAGAGTCTCGACCAGAACGGGTGCCAAATCGCAGGCTTGCAAGCTGAACTGCAGACCGCCGCCTTCCAGCTTGGTCAGGTCCAGCACATCGTCAGTCAGTCGGCTCAAACGCTGAGCGTTGCGGCTGGCCACCGTCAAAAGATCCTGCACCCCCGGACTCAGCGTGCCCGCCACGCCCGCCGTCATCAAGCCCAGCGCGCCAATGATGGAGGTCAGCGGCGTTCGCAACTCATGACTCACAGTGGCCAGGAACTCTTCCTTCATGCGGTTCACCCGTCTGCGCTCTGTCTGATCGCGCAGCACAAGCGTGCAGTAGTCAGCATGGCCGCTTTGCCACCGGCTCGCAGAGACGGCTACCGGCAAGGACTGCCCATCGCCCTTTACCAGCCCCAGATCAAGGTCCAGATCAAGCTCAGTGGACCGGCTGTCCGCCCCTTGCTCGTCGGCGAGCTGGTCACCCTTGCCAAGAAGCCAGCGCGCAATCTCCGGACCGAGCAGATCCGCCAGGGCGCGACCCAAGGGCTCAGGTTTGCCGCGGCGCGCAAGAAGATCGCGTGCTGCCCGGTTCGCCTCGCACAGCCGACCTTGGACGTCCAGCGTTAACACGGCGTCAGGGATGTGCTCGTGTACCAACTGCTCTCGTTGCGCCAGGCGCGCCAGACCCGATTGCAAGCCCAGCACGCGGGCGTAGTGCATGAGTTTGACCTTGAGTAAGTCGGCGTTGACGGGCCGCGCCAGATAGTCGTCTGCGCCACGCGACAGGGCATCGATGAAATGCGCTTCGCCCTGTAAGGCAGATGTGACGATGACAGGCAACCAGCGGTCAGTGACCTGCTCGCGCAGTCGCCGTATCACTTCGAAGCCGTAAAGATCCGGCATCCAGAGGTCCAGCAAAATCAAGTCGGGCGTGGCATCCGGAATCATCGCAAGCGCTTGCTCGCCGCTGCTGGCTGTCAGGCAGGCATGACCCAGCGAACGAACCTGGTCTGCCAGTGCATCGCGAGAGGCAAAGATGTCGTCGACGACCAGCACTGTCAGACCCGACCTGGTTTTGTTGTGCAAGGGTGGCGGATGGGTGGCGGACATCGATTCAGAAGCAGGCGGGAAGGGTCAGCGGGTGCGGTGTCGAGCCGCGAATTCTGGCGGAGTTCAGCGCGTGCGTGAACCTCAATCCGCCAGTGCGGGCGGATTCACAAAGTCATCACATGTCAGACCGCCGCCTTGGGTGTAATTCTGTCCATGACATCCCCTCTAAATCTCTCTGCGACACCGCCACCTCAGCGATTCAAAAAAAGCCCGGAACGACCTCTTGCCGAGGCCTCGGGTGAGCCCGGACTGCCGCGCGCAGCGTGGGTGCGCCGCAGGCGTGCGCAGGCGCACCTGGTGTATTGGTCACTTGTCACACGCGCTTTGAGCTGGAGCAAGCGTTGCCTAGACATCGTGTTGGTCGTGCCCGCGATGATTTTTGCTCTGCCCCTTTTCTTGCTCGTTGCCTTCTTTATTTGGGTGACAGACTTTGGCCCTGTCTTCTACCGCCAAAAACGGGTAGGTCGCCTTGGGAAAGAGTTTGACTTTCCGAAGTTTCGCTCGATGCGGGTGGACTCCAACGCCTTGCGCGCCGAGCTGGAGTCGCTTAATCAACATGGCCAGCAAGGTGTCACCTTCAAGATGAAGCGTGATCCTCGCATCACCCGAATCGGGCGCTTTATCCGCCGCACCAGCATCGACGAGCTGCCGCAGTTGTGGTGTGTTCTCAAGGGTGACATGACTTTGGTCGGCCCGCGTCCGCCGCTACCTTCGGAAGTCGCGCGCTACACGCTGACGGACCGCGAGCGCTGGTCGGTCACGCCTGGACTGACCTGCGCCTTGCAGGTGGGTGGGCGCTCGGACATTCCGTTTGATGAACAGGTCAGGCGCGACATCGACTACATCCGGCAGCGGTCGATCAAAAAAGACTTGCTGCTCTTGCTCAAGACCATTCCCGCCGTGATCCTCGGGCGTGGCGCGTACTGATGGACAAGACGAATTTTCCTCTGGGGGGCAAGCTCCCTGCATCCGAAGTCGACGACGTGCGCGTGGTCTTGTTCCTGACAGCGTTGAGCGACTCCAGCATTCCTGGCTCGAATTACCCGATGGCAAGTCTGCTGCCACTGGGCTGTTTTGCCTTTGTCGAGCATGTGGTTCAGGCCTGCGCCGTCGCTGGTCTGCGCGACATCGACCTGGTGGCGAGTGATCATCCTGAGCTCCTGCGCTCCGTCCTGGGCGATGGAGCTCGCTGGGGCTTGCGTTTTCGCTGGCATCTGGTGCGGGACGGGTCAGCGCCTTACGGCTTTTTACGTCAGAGCCTGGGTGCGCGGCCGTCACGCCTCTTGATCGGACACGGCCACCAGTGGCTGGACGCACGCATGATCACGGCCTTGCTGAAAGACGACGGTGTCGCCGTGCTCCTGGATCGCGCCACCGCCTGGGCGGGTTGGTGCAGCTTGGCCAGCCACGACGTGGCTAGCTTGCCACCGCATGCGGATGCGCCTGCGATGAATGACTGGATGCTGCAGCGCGCCATCCATTGCGGCCGACTGGTTCAGCCCGGTGAGTACGCAGAGCCGGGAAGCGCCTTGAACTTGTTGGCGCAGCAGGCCCGCATGCTGGGCGATGCGGCGCTGGCCCAGGGGCCCGCCACATGGGTACGCCAGCCTTGGGGCTTGATGAGTCCGGACGCCCATGTGCACCCCGATGCGATCGTGCAAGGACCTGTGCTGGTGGGACCGGGTTGCGTTGTGAATCGTGGCGCCAAGCTGGGGCCTGGGGTTGTGCTGTGTCAGGACGTGATGCTCGCCAGCGGATCGGTGGTCCAAAGTAGCCTGGTACTGGCCAATACCTACGTGAGCGGTGAGCTGTCGCTGAGCCAAGCGGTCGTGCAAGGCGCGAGCGTGCAGCACACGGCCTGGAACGTGGGCAACACTTTGTCTCGACGCGACGCACTTTTATTGCCTTTGCAAAATGCACCTGCCCGGCCTGGAATGACTTGGACGCGCAATGCGGCCAGCCGCACAGTGGCAGCCGGCCTGAGCGTCTTGTTTTTGCCGCTCTGGCCTTGGCTGGTGCTGGGTGCATGGCGCCGTGGTCAGCCGATGCTGTGGCAGCGCACGCACAGTGTGATCGGTGTCGACGGCGGTCATCGCTTGTTCACAGTCGAACTCCGCTCGGCGCCGGCGGATAAGGGGGTTTGCGCGGCATCCTTGGGCTTTCTGGGTGCCTTGCTGGACGTGGCTCAGGGACGGCGTCGCTGGTTTGGTGTGCGTCCCCGCAATCCTTCGCAGTGGTACGCACTTCGTCGCGACTGGCAGCGGCTTTTCTCGGGTTTGCCGGTTGGTATTTTTCACGCGCCGGCCTGGCTCGAGGACGCTTCGCACGAGGATAGCGAAATGGGGGCGGTTGCTGATGCTTACTTTGCTGTGGCTGGCGGCTGGCGTGAGCGCGTTCGCATCTTGCGGACCCATTTGCGCCGCAACGCAGTCGGCAAGGCCTGATGGGCTGGGTCGGGCCTAAACCAGGGTCACAGCTTTGTGAAATGGCGCTGCTTTGGTGCAGCAGTGCTTGCGGCGCTGATCGGCCGACCGCGAAACGCCTCAGCTACAATTTAGGGTTGCCGTTCGCGGCGTCAGGGCTTTGATGCGGCCCGACTCATTTTTTCGGTGGCAGCGGCTGGAATTTCAGGCGCTGCGCCTCAACAAAGCTAGGTATTCAGGAGTACACCATGGCCGTCACTGTAGAAACGCTCGAGAAGCTGGAACGCAAAATGACGCTTTCGTTGCCCGTCGGCACGATCCAGTCTGAAGTCGACACGCGCCTCAAGCGCCTGGCTCGCACGGTGAAGATGGACGGTTTCCGGCCCGGGAAAGTGCCCATGAACGTGGTGGCTCAGCGCTACGGCTACTCGGTTCATTACGAAGTCATGAACGACAAGGTTGGCGAGGCTTTTTCGGCCGCTGCCAACGAAGCCAAGCTGCGTGTGGCTGGCCAGCCGCGCATTAGTGAAAAAGAAGGTGCGCCTGAAGGCGAGTTGCTGTTTGACGCTGTGTTCGAGGTGTACCCCGAAGTCAAGCTGGGCGACCTGAGTGCCGCTGCCGTTGAAAAGCTGCAGGCTGAAGTGACCGACGCTGCCATCGACAAAACGCTGGACATCCTGCGCAAGCAGCGCCGCACGTTTGCCCAGCGCGCCATGGACAGCGCCGCGCAAGACGGAGACCGCGCCACCATTGACTTTGAAGGCAAGATCGACGGTGAAGTGTTCCCCGGTGGCAAGGCAGAAGCCTTCCAGTTCCTGGTCGGCGAAGGCCAGATGCTCAAGGAATTTGAAGACGCCGTGCGCGGCATGAAATCCGGCGAAAGCAAGACTTTCCCGCTGAACTTCCCCGAGGACTACCACGGCAAAGACGTGGCCGGAAAACAAGCCGACTTCCTGGTGACCGTGAAAAAACTCGAAGCCGCCAACGTGCCGGAAGTCAATGACGCGCTGGCCAAGTCCCTGGGCATCGCTGACGAGACCGTGGCCGGCCTGCGTGCTGACATCCGCAAGAATCTCGAGCGCGAAGTCAAGTTCCGCCTGCTTTCGCGCAACAAGAACGCCGTGATGGACGCCCTGATCGCCAGCGCCGAGCTCGACCTGCCCAAGTCCAGCGTGCAAGCTGAGCTCGACCGCATGGTCGAAGCCGCTCGCGCTGACTTGAAGCAGCGCGGCATCAAGGACGCCGACAAGGCGCCGATTCCTGACGACATTTTCCGCCCGCAAGCTGAAAAGCGTGTGCGCCTGGGCTTGGTCGTGGCTGAGCTGGTGCGTAGCAACCAGTTGCAGGCCAAGCCTGAGCAGCTCAAGGCTCACATCGAAGAACTCGCCGCCAGTTACGAGAAGCCCGAAGACGTGGTTCGCTGGTACCTGAGCGACAACCGCCGCATGGCTGAAGTCGAGGCCGTCGTGATTGAAAACAATGTGACCGACTTCGTGCTGTCCAAGGCCAAGGTCACCGAAAAGGCGATCGACTTTGACGAGTTGATGGCCCAGAACTGAAAGCCTTGAAAAGCTTCACCTCAAGACTTTAAAAGTCAGCTGGGGCTTGTGCTTGACGGCACAAGCCCCACTTTGTTTTTAGGTACAGTATCGGTAAGCACCGCAAGTAACGGCATCCCCTCTGGAGAAATAAGCAATGGTCGCAAATTACAGCTACGGCACACCTCGCGCTCACAGCGCCAGCGCCCTGGACACCCAAGGCCTGGGCATGGTACCCATGGTGATCGAGCAGTCCGGTCGCGGTGAGCGTTCTTACGACATCTATTCGCGGCTCTTGAAAGAGCGCGTCATCTTTTTGGTGGGCCCGGTCAATGACCAGACAGCCAATCTCGTGGTGGCCCAGCTCTTGTTCCTGGAAAGCGAAAATCCGGACAAGGACATTTCGTTCTACATCAACTCGCCCGGCGGTTCAGTGACAGCCGGCATGGCGATTTACGACACCATGCAGTTCATCAAGCCTGATGTGTCTACGCTGTGCGTGGGCATGGCGGCCAGCATGGGCGCCTTCTTGTTGTCGGCCGGCACCAAAGGCAAGCGCTTTTCCCTGCCCAACTCGCGAGTCATGATTCACCAGCCTTCTGGCGGCGCTCAGGGCCAGGCCAGCGACATCGAGATTCACGCCCGTGACATCCTGAAGACGCGGGATCAGCTCAACCGCATCCTGGCCGAAAACACCGGCCAGCCGATCGACAAGATCGAGCGTGACACTGAACGCGACTATTTCATGTTTGCCGAGGACGCCAAAGAGTACGGCCTTGTGGACCAGGTGATTGCCAAGCGGCCTTAATCAGCCTCTTTTCCGCACCCTACTGCAACGGCGTTTTCTGTTACAGAAAACGCCGTTTTCCATTGGTTATCATTAGCCAACGACTCATCCGATACAGGCCCCACTGGGCCATGCGAAAAGGCATCTGCAATGGCCGAGAAAAAAGGCTCCTCCAGCGAAAAAACGCTCTACTGCTCCTTCTGCGGCAAGAGCCAGCATGAAGTGAAAAAGCTGATCGCGGGCCCGTCCGTGTTCATCTGCGATGAGTGCATTGACTTGTGCAACGAGATCATTCGCGACGAATTGCCGCCCAGCGACGAGGCGAAGGAAGCCCGTGGTGACCTGCCGACGCCATCCGAGATCAAGGCCACGCTCGACGGTTACGTCATCGGCCAGGAACCGGCCAAGCGCACGCTGGCCGTGGCGGTCTACAACCACTACAAACGCCTGCGTCACAAAGATAAAGCCAAGAAAGACGACGTCGAGCTGACAAAAAGCAACATCTTGCTGGTCGGTCCTACGGGTTCGGGCAAGACGCTGCTGGCGCAAACCCTGGCCCGCACGCTGAACGTTCCTTTCGTCATGGCTGACGCCACCACGCTGACCGAAGCCGGCTATGTGGGCGAAGACGTCGAAAACATCATTCAAAAGCTGCTGCAAAGTTGCAACTACGAAGTCGAGCGCGCGCAGCAGGGCATCGTTTACATCGACGAGATCGACAAGATTTCGCGCAAGTCCGACAATCCGTCCATCACACGTGACGTGTCGGGTGAGGGCGTACAGCAGGCTCTTTTGAAATTGATAGAAGGCACCATGGCTTCGGTGCCACCTCAGGGCGGGCGCAAGCATCCCAACCAGGATTTCTTGCAGGTGGACACCACCAATATCCTGTTTATCTGCGGCGGCGCGTTTTCCGGTCTGGAAAAGGTCATCGAAAACCGAACGGAAGCTTCGGGCATCGGCTTTGGTGCCGCGGTCAAGAGCAAAAAAGCACGCAGCCTGACCGAGGCTTTCAAGGATGTGGAACCCGAAGACCTGATTAAATTTGGTCTGATTCCAGAGTTGGTGGGCCGGATGCCGGTGGTTGCAACGCTGGCGGAGCTTTCTGAAGACGCACTGGTTCAGATCTTGACCGAGCCTAAGAACGCCGTCGTCAAGCAGTTCAGCAAGCTGCTGCAAATGGAAGGTGTGGACTTGGAGATTCGTCCGTCCGCCTTGAAGGCCATTGCCCGCAAGGCCCTGGCCCGCAAGACTGGCGCGCGCGGACTGCGTTCCATCCTTGAGCAGTCGCTGATCGACACGATGTACGAGTTGCCCAACGTGAGCAACGTGGACAAGGTGGTGGTGGACGAGTCCACCATCGAAGAAAGCAAGCCGCCTTTGCTGGTTTACCGCGAGGCGGCCAAGAAAGCCTGATCAGGGCCGGCGGACGCCGCTTTTCGCTTGAAAAGCGTTCTGGCCGCCCCAGATGAGGCAGATGTGTTTCGCCGAGTGACGCGCGCTGAATGCGTGTGGTCCGCCGGCCAAGTTGAAGGCTGTTTATGTCTGGTCAGAATTTCCTCCCTCCCGTTCCCATTGACCTGCCCTTGCTGCCGTTGCGGGACGTGGTGGTGTTTCCCCATATGGTCATTCCGCTTTTCGTGGGACGGCCCAAGAGCATCAAGGCCCTGGAGTCGGCCATGGAAGCCGAGCGGCGCATCATGTTGGTTGCGCAAAAGGCCGCTGCCAAGGACGAGCCTTCGGTTGAAGACATGTTCTCGGTGGGCGGCGTCGCGACCATTCTGCAAATGCTCAAGCTGCCTGACGGCACGGTCAAGGTGCTGGTCGAAGGTCAGCAGCGCGCCAAGGTCAACAAGATCGAAGAGGGTGAGCTTCACTTTTCCAGCAACGTCACGCCTGTTCAGCCCGAAGTAGCCTTGCCTGGCGACAAGACCAGCGAAGTTGAAGCACTGCGCCGCGCGGTGATGCAGCAGTTTGACCACTACGTCAAACTCAACAAGAAAATCCCACCTGAAATCCTGACGTCAATCTCCAGCATCGACGACGCTGGCCGCCTGGCCGACACCATCGCTGCGCACCTGCCGCTCAAGCTGGACGCCAAGCAAGTCATCTTGGACCTCGACGCCATCAAGGCCCGTCTGGAAAACTTGTACGAGCAGCTCGAGCGCGAAGTCGACATCTTGAATGTGGACAAAAAAATCCGCGGTCGTGTCAAGCGCCAGATGGAAAAGAACCAGCGCGACTTCTATTTGAACGAGCAGGTCAAGGCCATCCAGAAGGAGCTCGGCGAAGGCGAAGAGGGCGCTGACATCGAGGAGATCGAAAAGAAGATCAAGCTGGCCAAGATGCCGGCAGAGGCGCGCAAGAAAGCCGAGTCGGAGCTCAAAAAGCTCAAGCTGATGTCGCCCATGTCGGCCGAAGCCACTGTGGTGCGCAGCTATATCGACGTGCTCACCAACTTGCCTTGGGCCAAGAAAACCAAGATCAAACATGACCTGGGCAATGCCGAGGACGTGCTGAACGAGGACCATTACGGCCTTGAAAAGGTCAAAGACCGCATCGTTGAATATCTTGCGGTGCAGCAGCGTGTGGACAAGCTCAAGGCGCCCATCCTGTGCCTGGTTGGCCCTCCCGGCGTCGGCAAGACGTCGCTGGGTCAGTCGATTGCCAAGGCCACCGGGCGCAAGTACGTGCGCATGGCCTTGGGCGGCATGCGCGACGAAGCCGAGATTCGCGGCCACCGCCGCACTTACATCGGTGCGTTGCCGGGCAAGGTGCTGCAAAGCCTGACCAAGGCTGGTACTCGCAATCCGCTGTTTTTGCTCGACGAAATCGACAAGCTGGGCACTGACTTCCGGGGTGATCCATCCAGCGCGCTGCTTGAGGTGCTCGACCCGGAGCAGAACCACACCTTTGGCGATCATTACGTCGAGGTCGATTTCGATCTGAGCGACGTGATGTTTGTGGCCACGTCCAACTCCATGAACATCCCGCCAGCGCTACTGGACCGGATGGAAGTGATTCGCTTGTCGGGTTACACCGAAGACGAAAAAACCAGCATCGCCATGCGTTACCTCTTGCCCAAGCAGGTCAAGAACAACGGCGTGAAGGACGGTGAGTTGGATATTTCGGAGCAGGCGGTGCGCGACATCGTGCGTTACTACACGCGTGAAGCCGGCGTGCGGTCGCTTGAACGCGAACTCTCCAAGATCTGCCGCAAGGTGATCAAGGGCATTCAGCTGAAAAAGATGACCGCGCCCGTCGCAGTAACGCCAGACAACCTGAATGATTTCCTGGGCGTGCGCAAGTTCAACTACGGCCGCGCCGAACAGACCAACCAGATCGGCCAAGTGGTGGGCCTGGCCTGGACGGAAGTCGGCGGCGACCTGCTGACCATTGAAGCGGCCATCATGCCGGGCAAGGGCATCATCACCCGCACCGGCTCGCTGGGCGACGTGATGAAAGAGTCGGTCGAGGCCGCACGCACGGTGGTGCGTAGCCGTTCGCGCATGCTGGGCATTCGCGACGACATCTTTGAAAAGCGCGACATCCATATTCACGTGCCCGACGGCGCCACGCCCAAGGACGGCCCGAGTGCGGGTGCTGCCATGACCACCGCTTTTGTGTCAGCGCTCACCGGCATTCCTGTGCGCAGCGACGTTGCCATGACAGGTGAGATCACGCTGCGTGGTGAAGTCACCGCCATTGGCGGCCTGAAGGAAAAGCTGCTGGCGGCGCTGCGCGGCGGCATCAAGACGGTGTTGATCCCCGAGGAAAACGCCAAGGACTTGCAGGAGATTCCGGACAACGTCAAAAGCGGCCTCGAGATCATCCCCGTGAAATGGATTGACCAGGTCCTCGCTGTGGCGCTGGAGCGGCTTCCTGTTCCGTTGTCGGACGAGGAAGTGGCATTGGCCGCCGCTGCCGTGGCAGCGGCGTCAGCTGCAGCGGCTGCCGTAGCTGCGGCTGCCAACGCCGTCGGCGTGGCGGGCGATGGCGCGGTCAAGCATTGAGCACGCAGGCTGACAACCAGAAGATAAATGCAAAGTTTTTTCAGCGCTCATCGGGAGTGTTGAAAAACGACGCTATAATTTGAGGCTGTTATCGCGGGAGTAGCTCAGTTGGTAGAGCGCAACCTTGCCAAGGTTGAGGTCGAGAGTTCGAGACTCTTCTCCCGCTCCAAATTAAAAGGGCAGCACTTCAAAATGCTGTCCTTTTCTATTTCGGATCATGGCGCGGTAGCAAATCGGTTATGCACTGGATTGCAAATCCAGCTAGGGCGGTTCGACTCCGCCCCGCGCCTCCACTTTCCCCTTAGTCCGTAAATCGCAGCTCAGTAGAGCGGCAGCTGCGTTGCCAAAAAGTCCAGCGTGCGTGCATGGGCCAACTGCGCTTGCGCAGCATCGGGCTGATTGCCGCGTTGCAGACCAAATCCGTAACGAGCGTCGTAGTGATGAACTTGCACTCCGGGCTCGGCATGCACCTGGGAAAAAGCCTCAAGCGTGTCCTGGGCTGTCCAGCTCGTGTCAAGGCTGAAATGGGCCAGCACCGGGCATAGCGGTTTGCGTATTCGGTCTGAGGGCTGGGTCATGCCGCCACCGTCATGGCAGACCACCGCCTGAATATCGCTCAACTTGGCGGCAGCCCGCCACGCCAGGAGCCCACCCCAGCAATAGCCGACGAGCGCGACTTGGGCGGTGATCGTATGGCGCTGCCCGTGCGAAACGGCTGCGGCGATGTCCTGCTGCACCAAAGGCGAGTCCAACGCCACCAAGGGCCGTTTCAGGCGCGGGCCAATGCCTGCGTCTTCATACTGATAACCAAAATCCGTGCCGTTCTTGCCCCGATTGAAGGTGGAGGGCGCGATTGCGAGATAGCCAGAAGCGGCGAAGAGATCTGCCACCGCCCGAGTCGCCGCGCCCACGCCGAATCGTGTGGCCGGCGGGCGAACCTGGCGCCCCATTGGCTGGCCACCCAATTGCCGATGGTCCCGCTCCTGAAGCACGATCAGGGCGGCGTGCGGCCGTCCGGTGGGCTCAGCGACGTAATTCCGAACGGCAATGCCGTCGGCTGCAGTCAATTCAATGTAACGACCCACGATTTAAAGTTGATGCGGACAAGATTGTGTTTGTGGTGATTTTTAAGTTTATCAAAATGATCGTCATGCTGTGAGCGTGGCGGGTTTCCGCAGTCACCCCAACCGTGCGTCGATAGCGGCCTTTTTATGGCGACAATAGTGCCTTCGCCCGGGTGGTGAAATTGGTATACACAGCGGACTTAAAATCCGCCGCTTCGTTCATAGC
>CAZNQE010000003.1:0-70400 GCA_964575005.1 uncultured Polaromonas sp.
AAGCCGGCGCTCAGCTCTGGCCAGCTCAAGTGCATTGGCGCCACGACGTTCACCGAATACCGCGGCATTTTCGAAAAAGACGCGGCCTTGTCGCGGCGCTTCCAGAAGGTCGACGTGGTCGAGCCGAGCGTGCAGGAAACCGTCGAGATTTTGAAGGGCTTGAAGTCGCGCTTCGAAGAGCACCACGGCGTGAAGTACGCCGTGGCAGCCCTGCAGGCTGCGGCTGAATTGAGCGCCAAGTACATCAACGACCGCCACTTGCCCGACAAGGCCATTGACGTGATTGACGAAGCGGGCGCGGCCCAGCGCATCTTGCCGGTGTCCAAGCGCAAGAAAACCATCACCAAGGCCGAGGTCGAAGAGATCGTGGCCAAGATTGCGCGCATTCCACCGGCAAACGTGTCCAACGACGACCGCGGAAAGCTCAAAACCCTTGAGCGCGATTTGAAGAGCGTGGTGTTCGGTCAAGACAAGGCACTCGACGTGCTGGCCTCGGCCGTCAAGATGGCGCGTTCGGGCCTGGGCAAGGGCGACAAGCCGATTGGTTCTTTCCTGTTCTCCGGCCCCACGGGCGTCGGCAAGACGGAAGCCGCCAAGCAGCTGGCCTACATCATGGGCATCGAGCTGATTCGCTTTGACATGTCTGAGTACATGGAGCGCCATGCCGTGAGCCGCCTGATTGGCGCGCCTCCGGGCTATGTGGGCTTTGACCAGGGTGGCCTCTTGACCGAAGCCGTGACCAAGAAGCCGCATTGCGTGCTGCTGCTCGACGAGATCGAAAAAGCACACCCGGACATCTTCAATGTGCTGCTGCAGGTCATGGACCACGGCACGCTGACGGACAACAACGGGCGCAAGGCCGACTTCCGCAACGTCATCATCATCATGACGACGAATGCGGGCGCCGAGACCATGAACAAGGCCACCATTGGCTTTACCAACCCGCGCGAGTCGGGCGACGAGATGGCCGACATCAAGCGCCTGTTCACGCCGGAGTTCCGCAACCGCCTGGACGCGACAGTGAGCTTCAAGGCGCTGGACGAAACCGTCATCCTGCGCGTGGTCGACAAGTTCTTGCTGCAGCTTGAGCAGCAGTTGTCCGAGAAGAAGGTGGAAGTCACCTTCACCGACGCCTTGCGCAAGTTCCTGGGCAAGAAGGGCTTTGACCCGCTCATGGGTGCTCGGCCGATGCAGCGCCTGATCCAAGACACGATTCGCCGTGCCCTGGCCGACGAGTTGCTGTTTGGTCGCTTGATCGACGGTGGCCGCCTGACAGTGGACATCGAGTTGAGCAAGGACGAAAAAGGCGTGGAAACTGGCGACGTGAAACTGGACATTCAGCCGCTGCCCAAGAAAGAAGGCAAGGCCAAGCCCGAGCCAGAAGAAGCGACAAGCGGCTCCTGATTCGAAGCAGGTTCCTGTGCGTGAAAAGCCCGCCTGTTGGCGGGCTTTTTTCATGGGCCTATAGGTTCAGGTGTCGTGGGTGGCTAGCGGCTGGCGGCTGGCGGGAAGAGGATGCCTGCCGTGCCTTCGGTCCAAACCGGGTATTTGGGCATGATTTGTTCGAACAGTGGCATGGCGAGGCAGCGCGCCAGCCAGTGCTGCAAGGCTGGGTCAGCCTGCTGTTCAAACCACGGCAAGTCGGTCTGGGCGAACTGGCGAACAAAAGGCGCGATGGCCCAATCGGCGAGCGCTGCTTGCGGCCCTGACAAGAACGCGGTCGCGCTCAGACGAGGCGCCAGGCTGTTTAGCCAGGCCACGCCATTGGCGCGATGCAGCAGAGGGTCAACCCCGAAGCGGTTCGGGTATTTATAGCGGTCCAGGTCAGCCTTAAAGCCCTGGTCGCAAGCTTGAATCAGCGCGAGCATGTCGTCCAGGCTGCCTTCTGGCGGGCTCAGCCATCCGTCGGGGTCGCACTGGCGTAAGGTCCACAGCATGATGTCAAGGCTCTGGTCAATCACTTGACCGCTGGGCAGGACCAGCACAGGCACTGTTCCCTTCGGCGATGCGCTGAGCAGGCTGAGAGGCTTGTCCCTCAAGACGATTTCACGCAGCTCGCAAGCGATGCCGCTGCTGGCCAGCGCCAGCCGCGCGCGCATGGCGTAAGGGCAGCGCCTGAAGGAATAAAGAACGGGAAGGGCGCGCTGACTTGTCAAAGCCGTCGATGCGTTCACTGCCTGTCGCCGTCAGCTTTTGCTTCAAGCTGCGGCTTGACCTCAACCTTGAGCTTGGGCTCGCGCCGCACGCCAATGTGCCGCTGGTTGCGCTGCTTGGCCAGCGCAATCTGCTTTTGGCGCTGGCGAAAGCCGGCCAGCTGCGCCTCGGTCTTGCTGCCGTGGCAGGCCGGGCAGGTCACACCGTCTTCATAGAGCGGCGAGAGTTTGTCTTCGGCCGTGATCGGGTCGCGGCAGGAGCGGCACAGCTCCAGGTGGCCGGGTTTCAAGTCGTGGCCGACCGACACGCGCTCGTCAAACACGAAGCATTCGCCCGACCACGTGCTTTGCGTCTGCGGCACTTCTTCAAGGTATTTCAGGATGCCGCCTTCGAGGTGATAGACCTCGTCAAAGCCTTGGGTGCGCATGAAGGCGGTGGACTTTTCGCAGCGGATGCCGCCCGTGCAGAACATGGCCACGCGTGGCTTTTTGCCATCCTTTGCGGCCAGTACGCCACCTTCGGCCATCTGAGCTGCCACCCATTCAGGCAATTCAGAAAAGCTGGTGGTCTCGGGGTTGATTGCGCCTTCAAAGGTGCCGACTTTGACTTCGTAGTCATTGCGCGTGTCGATCAAAATCACATCCGGGTCGCGGATCAGTGCGTTCCAATCCGCCGGCTTGACGTAATGCCCCGCCATGCGCGCCGGGTTGATGCCTTCCACGCCCAGCGTCACGATCTCTTTTTTCAGCCGCACCTTCATGCGATAGAAGGGCTCACGCGGGCTGCGCGATTCTTTATGTTCCAGCGTGGCCAGGCGCGGGTCTTGGCGCAGACGGGCCAGCACCGCGCGCACGCCAGCCTCGGGGCCGGCGATGGTGCCGTTGATGCCTTCGGCCGCCAGCAGCAGCGTGCCCTTGACCCCGTTCGCCTCGCAAAAAGCCTGTAGCGGCGCCTGCCACTCGGCAAAGTCGGGCAGGTCAATGAATTTGTAGAGTGCGGCGGTGAGGTAGTCAGACATGGGCGATAAGGGAGCTAGAAACGGCAAACCGCTATTTTCCCTGATCGCCAAGCGGCCGAGTTCAGGGCCGCGCCTGCCCGCTTTGCACGGCCTCGAATTGCGCGCGGAGCAACTCCACCCGTTTTCGATTAGCCCCAAAGTCGAGCTGGCCCAGGCGGCTGGCCGAGCGCACATGAATCAGGCTGGCCGGCTCGTCGAGCAAGAATTCAAGGTCGTCTGTGAACTTGAGCCATCGGGTGCGCATTTCGGCGTGCAGGTAGCCGGGCGTTTGCGTCATGACCGTGGCGCCGGGGGTGGTACGCACGAGATCCGTGAGTTGGTGCATCGCTTGGGCGCCCGACCCTTTGAAACGCAGCGGCTCAATCTGGGCGTAGCTGCGCTGCGGATGATCCGGGTAAAGCCCGGCCTGGCTGGACACGCTGTTGGGCGTGAGGCTGGGCGGCTGCAAACGGCCATCGCGCGCGCCCAGCCCTTGGGCAAAGGCCGAGCCCCAGCTCATGGCCAGCGCCAGCAGCAGCGCCACTGAACCCAGGCTTGGCGCAGGCATGGCCCCTGCAAACCTGTGCGCACGGTAGTCCACGGGCATTCGGGTGTTCATTCGCTTCTCCTCAAATCAGGCTGGGCTTGCCATGTTCGCAGAAACCCGGCCTGCCTAGAATCCGCGCATGCAAAACAGCCCTGACGCTCCAACACCAACTGCGGCAATTTTTCCCGAGCCAAGCCCAAGGTTACGCATCGCCGTCATGGGCGCAGGTGCCGTGGGTTGCTATTACGGCGGCATGCTCGCGCGTGCCGGCCACGCCGTCACCTTGATCGCCCGGCCGGTACATGTGCAGGCCATGGCGGCGCGCGGCCTGCGCATGCAGGGCCAGGGCTTTGACGAATGGGTGCCGCTTGCGGCCAGCTCAGACGCAGCGGCCGTGGCCACTGCCGACCTGGTGCTGCTTTGCGTGAAGTCGGCAGACACCGAGGCGGCGGGCCGTTTGATGGCGCCGCACCTGCCCTTGCAGGCTCTGGTGCTGAGCCTGCAAAACGGCGTGGACAACGCGGAGCGCCTGCAGGCTGTTTTGCCCGGTCATGCCGTGGCGGCCGCTGTGGTTTATGTGGCGGTTGAAATGGCCGGCCCAGGGCATGTGCTGCACAAGGGGCGGGGCGAGCTGGTGTTGGCACCCGCCCGTGCTGCAAAGAAAGACAGCTTGAGCAGTGAAGGCGCCGCAGCCGCACTGCGCGCCGCCGGCGTGCCCACCGAAGTGTCTGCCGCGGTGCGCCAAGCCCTGTGGACCAAGCTGGTGATCAACTGCGCCTACAACGCGATCTCGGCCATCAGCCAGCAGCCTTATGGCAAGACTTTCGACGCGCCAGGCATCCAGGGCGTGATGCAAGACGTGGTGAACGAATGCCTGGTGGTCGCCGCTGCTGATGGCGTGAACCTGCCAGTCAGCGTGCATGAAGCCGTGGCGAAAATTGCTCTGACCATGCCCGGCCAGTTGTCATCCACCGCGCAAGACTTGGCTCGTGCCAAGCCCAGCGAGATCGATTACCTCAACGGCCACGTGGTCAAACGCGGCGAGGCTTTGGGCATTCCAACGCCCGTCAACCGCACGCTGTGGAGTCTGGTGAAGTTGCTGGAGTCTGGCTCGGCTTAAGCGCGGAGCGGTTGAGCGACAGTCGTCTTAACCTGCCAGCGCCACAAAGACGTTTTGCACGTCGTCATTGCCGTCAATGGCGGCCAGGAAAGCCTCGACTTCTTCCAGCTGCTCTGGGCTGAGCGTGGCCGGGTCTACCGGATTCTTGGCCTTGTAACCGAGCTTGGCCGACAGCACTGTGAAGCCTTGGGCGGGCAGGGCGCGGCTCACGATGTCGAGATCCGTCGGGTCGGTGATGAAGAGCGTTGTGCCTTCCTCTTCGCCGGGCTCAAAGTCTTGCGCGCCCGCTTCGATGGCGGCCAGTTCGGCGTCGGCTCCGGCTTGCGCTGGCTCGGCTTCGATCATGCCCACGTGGTCAAAGTCCCAGGCCACTGAGCCTGATGTGCCCAGTTGACCTTTGCGGAACAGCACCCGCATTTCAGGCGCGGTGCGGTTCACGTTGTCGGTCAGGCACTCGACCATCAAAGCCACGCGGTGCGGCGCAAAGCCTTCGTAAATCACATGTTCAAAATGCACCACTTCGCCCGTCAGGCCTGCGCCTTTTTTGATCGCGCGCTCCAGCGTTTCCTTGGGCATGGAGACCTTGCGCGCCTGTTCAACCACCAAACGAAGCTTGGCGTTTGATGCGGGGTCAGCGCCGCTGCGGGCCGCGACCATGATGTCCTTGGCCAGACGGCCAAACAATTTACCCCGGGCGTCGGCTGCCTGTGCCTTGCCTTTTGCTTTCCACTGCGCGCCCATGTCTGTTCCTTGAAGTTGTGCTGTGAAGCCCACGCGGCCTCTATTGGGCAAGGAGTTTACAGACCGGCGCGACGTGGCGTCTTGCGGCGCTCGGCCACGCGCTCAAAAGTGAACAGGCTCACCAGCAAGCCCCCGGCTGATGACAGGTGATTGACCGCGCGCAGCGCTTCGAGCCCAAGTTCCTGAATCACCTTGCGCTCGCTGATTTCCACCCCTTCTTGAACGCGCGACAAGGCGTGCAGAACATACAGGCCCATGGCCGCCGACAAGGCAAACAAAAACTCCCAATGCGCAAAGTCCAGCACCGAGATGTCGCCCCCGCCACGCGGCGCGATCCAGCGCACGATGATGGCCAGTTCATGCACGCTGAACCACTGCGCAATCACGCCGCCGGCAATTGGCGCCACGCCGCCCGCCACAGCCGACACCAGGCCAAGCATGGCTAGGTAGGAAGTCGCCTTGCCCTTGGGCGCGAGTTTCAGGCCCAGGTTGCCGGTGGCCAAGCTGGCCCCACCCGAGGCGATGCCCATGAGCACATGCAGCGCATAAAGCAGCGGCAGCTTGATGGCGGGCGCCATGCCGGCTGCCAGCACGATGCCCAGGATGGACAAAAAGTAAGCCGGAAACGCAACACGCAGCACCGCCTTGTTGCTCAATCGGTCTGACAGCCGGCCCCAGAGGTTCAGCGCCGCCGCATTGGCCAACTGGCTGGTGACCCATAAAAGTGTGATGACGCTCAAGGAAAAGCCGAGCTGCTGGATCAAATACACCGTGAGAAAGGGCGCGACCAGGTTGCTGGCCAGGTTCCAGCTGCCCAGCATCAGGGCCAGCTTGCGAAAGTTGGGGTTGAACATGGGCTCGCGCAGCATGTCCCGCAGGGGCATGGACGGGGTAGCCGGGTGCATTTCAGGCTCGGGCGCGCGGGCCAGGCAGGCCGAGCTGGCAAAGCCGGCCAGGCCCGCCGCAACAAAGGCCAGAGCAAAAGCGTAGTTAGCCTGCCCCAGCGGTGGGTGGTCCACCAGCAGGCCAGCTGCCAATGTGCCGCCGCAGGCCATCATGCTGGCAATCAACAGACGCTTGCTAAAAAACGCACCTAGCCCCGAAGGCGGCAAAAGCTGATGAAACCAGGAGTTGATGGCGCAAGCCGCAACCGACCCGAGCACGGCAATGACCAGTTGCGCTGCCAAAAGCAAAGGCAGCTGCCAGGGCCCGGGCACAAAAAACGGCAGCAAGCCCAAGAGCAAGATGACCAGGCGCGCCAAGTTGAGCGCGATCACACCGATTTTTTTACGGCGGCGGAATTTCTCGACGATGAAGATGGTTGGGAGTTGGACGGCCTGCGCGGCAAAGGGAATGGCGGCCAGTAGGCCGATGACCATGGGTTGGGCGCCCAGGCTGAGCGCAAAAGCCACCAGCACCACGCCCCCAGACCAGCCGCTTGCCAGGCTGGCCCAGGCAGAGTCCCACACGAGGGCACGTTGGCCTGAAGCCAGTGCGTCGGCTCCCACCGCGGGCACCGGGTCGAGGTTCTTGAACATGCGGCCCCATTCTTGGGGCTCAGCTCAAGCGAGCTTGTAGGACAAGGCGCAAGCCCTTGCCTTGCGCTTGACGGTTTTACTTGGTGCCAAAAATGCGGTCACCCGCATCGCCCAGGCCGGGCAAGATGTAGCCGTGGTCGTTGAGTTCACGGTCAATCGCGGCGGTAAAAACAGGCACGTCTGGGTGTGCTGCCTGAAGGGCTTGGATGCCTTCAGGACAAGCCAGCAGGCACAAGAATTTGATCGACTTGGGCTGCAGAACCTTAAGCCGCTGGACCGCCGCAATGGCCGAGTTTCCCGTGGCCAGCATCGGGTCCACCACCACGATGTCGCGCTCTTGCATATCCTGCGGCATCTTGAAGTAATACTCGACCGGCTCCAAGGTGTTCGGGTCGCGGTACAGCCCCACATGGCCCACACGGGCTCCGGGGACCACGCTCAGCATGCCCTCCAAAATGCCGTTGCCGGCGCGCAGGATAGACACAAACACCAGCTTCTTGCCGTCGATCACCGGGGACTGCATGGTCTCCAGGGGCGTTTCGATGTCGACCAATTGCGTGGCCATGTCTCGCGTCACTTCATAGGCCATGAGCATGCTGACTTCATTGAGCAGCGTGCGGAAGGTGTGCGTGCTGGCGTCCTTGCGTCGCATCAGCGTGAGCTTGTGCTGCACCAGCGGATGGGTGACAACGGTGACGGGGGCGAGGGCGACAGCAGGTGGGTTCATGGCTTTGTTGTTTTGGAGGGAAGACTGCAGGCTCTGCTGCGGGCAGCCCCGGGACAGTGATTTTCAGCGCCGCTTGCCACCAAAAATCCCGCCCAGAACCCCACGAATGATCTCACGACCCACTGTGCTGCCCATGGTCCGCACGGCGGACTTGACCAGCATCTGCGCCACGCCGTCGCGCTGGCCACCGCGCGGTCCGGTGCTACCAAAGACGAGGTCGCTAAACCCACCCAGCGCGCCGCCGCTGGCTTTGCTCTCGGCCTCGGCGGCGGTGGCCGCCGTTTCCTGCACACGGGCGCTCAGCATCTCGTGGGCCGACTCGCGGTTGACGTTTTTTTCATACACGCCCGCCACCAGAGAGCTTTGCAGCAAAGCTTGCCGCTGCGCTGGACTGATGGGCCCGAGCTGGCTGGCTGGCGGCAGCACAAACACGCGCTCGGTCACGCCGGGACGGCCTTTGCTGTCGAGCAAACTCACCAGTGCCTCACCCACGGCCAGCTCGGTGATGGCGGTTTCTATGTCCAGGCCCGGCTTTTGGCGCATGGTCTGCGCCGTGGCCTTGACGGCTTTCTGGTCGCGCGGGGTGAAGGCGCGCAGTGCGTGCTGCACACGGTTGCCCAGCTGCGCCAACACTGAATCGGGAATGTCCAGCGGGTTTTGGGTGACGAAATAAACGCCCACGCCCTTGGACCGCACCAGGCGCACCACCAGCTCGATGCGCTCGATCAGCACCTTGGGCGCTTCATTGAAGAGCAAGTGCGCCTCGTCAAAAAAGAACACCAGCTTGGGTTTTTCAACATCACCCACTTCAGGCAATTGCTCGAAGAGCTCAGACAGCATCCACAGCAAGAAAGTGGCGTAAAGCCGCGGCGAGTTCAGCAGCTTGTCAGCCGCCAGCACGTTCACGAAGCCGTGGCCGGCGCTGTCGGTCTGCATGAAGTCGTTGATGTCCAGCATGGGCTCGCCAAAAAACTGCGTACCGCCCTGGGTTTCGATCTGCATCAAGCCGCGCTGGATGGCGCCCACGCTGGCAGCGCTGATGTTGCCGTATTGGGTGGTGAACTGGCGTGCGTTGTCGCCCACGTGCTGCAGCATGCTGCGCAGGTCGGCCAGGTCCAGCAGCAAAAGGCCGCTGTCGTCGGCGATCTTGAACACCAGGTTCAGCACGCCGGCCTGGGTTTCATTGAGGTTGAGCATGCGGCCCAGCAGCAGCGGCCCCATGTCAGACACAGTGGCCCGCACCGGGTGGCCTTGCTCGCCAAAAACGTCCCACAGCTGGGTGGGGCAGGCCGTCGGCTCAGGTAAATCCAGGCCGCGCTCTTTCAGGATGCCGGCCAGTTTGTCGCCGATCTGGCCTGGCTGGCTGATGCCGGTCAGGTCGCCCTTGACGTCGGCCATGAAGACCGGCACGCCGATCTGAGAGAAGCCTTGCGCCAGGGTTTGCAGCGTCACTGTCTTGCCGGTGCCAGTGGCCCCGGTGATCAGGCCGTGCCGGTTGGCCAGCTCGGGCAAGAGGTGGCAGGCGATGGTGGCGTTTTTGGCAATGAGCAGCGGTTCGGCCATGGCGTTCCTTGGGGTGTCGGCGAAAAGTAAAATACGAGATTAATTCAGATCATCCCCCAGACAAGGACTTTCGTGGCCGGACACAGCAAATGGGCGAACATTCAACACCGCAAGGGTCGCCAGGATGAAAAACGCCAGCGCGTCTGGACCCGCGTGATGCGCGAGATCATGGTCGCGGCCCGCATGGGCGGCGGCGACCTGAGCGCCAATCCGCGCCTGCGCCTGGCCATTGAAAAGGCCAAGGCAGCCAACATGCCCAACGAAAACGTCAAATATGGCATTGCCAAGGCGACGGGCAACCTGGAAGGCGTTCAGTACGAAGAAGTGCGCTACGAGGGCTACGGCATCGGCGGCGCGGCCATCATCGTGGACTGCATGACCGACAACCGCGTGCGCACGGTGGCTGTCGTGCGGCATGCGTTTTCAAAGCACGGCGGCAACATGGGCACCGAGGGTTCGGTGGCGTTTCAGTTCAAGCACTGCGGCCAGCTCATCTTTGCCCCCGGCGTGAGTGAAGACAAGGTGATGGAAATCGCCCTTGAAGCTGGCGCGGAAGACGTGATCACGGACGAAGACGGCGCCATCGAGGTGTTGACCGCGTACACGGACTTCGAGAAAGTGAAGAACGCGCTGGAAGCCGCAGGCCTCACGCCTGAAGTGGCCGAAGTCACCATGCGCGCCGACAACAGCATTGAACTCAGCGGCGATGATGCCCAGAAAATGCAGCGCCTCCTGGACGTGCTGGAAGACCTGGACGACACGCAAGACGTGTTTCATAACGCGGCGCTGTAGTCCACGCATCCCCTCTTTAATTCGGCGCTGGGTTTTGCCCCCGCGCAACAAGGTTTGACTCCATGAAAGTTTTGGTTGTAGGTGGTGGTGGTCGCGAGCACGCGCTGGCCTGGAAGATGGCGCAGTCGCCCAAGGTGCAAGCGGTTTACGTGGCGCCCGGCAATGGCGGCACGGCGCTGGACGCCCGGCTTGAGAACATTGATGTCACTGATGTCAAAGCCCTGCGCGCTTGGGCGATGGACAACAAAATTGGGCTGACCGTGGTCGGCCCCGAGCAGCCGCTGGCCGCCGGTATCGTCGATGAATTTCGCGCGCACGGCCTGCGCGTCTTCGGCCCTACGCAAGCGGCCGCGCAACTCGAAAGCTCCAAGGCTTTTTCCAAAGCCTTCATGCAGCGCCACGGCATCCCGACCGCTGAATACGAAACCTTCCGTGACCCCGTGGCAGCCCATGCCTATGTGGACTTGAAGGGCGCGCCCATCGTGGTCAAAGCCGATGGCTTGGCCGCAGGCAAGGGCGTGGTCGTGGCCATGACCGTGGCCGAAGCGCACGAGGCCATTGACTTCATGCTCGCGTCCAACGCCGACTTCAACCCGCTTGGCGTGAAGCACAACGAAGGCGGCGCGCGCGTCGTGATCGAGGAGTTTTTGCAGGGCGAAGAAGCCAGCTTCATCGTGATGTGCGACGGCAAAAATGTGACCGCGCTGGCCACCAGCCAAGACCACAAGCGTTTGCTGGACGGCGACGCCGGCCCGAACACCGGCGGCATGGGCGCTTATTCGCCCGCGCCCGTGGTCACGCCGCAAGTGCACGCACGGGCCATGCGAGAGATCATCTTGCCAACCATCAAGGGCATGGCGCAAGACGGCATTCCGTTCACAGGCTTTCTATACGCGGGCTTGATGATCGACAAAGAGGGCCATCCCAAGACGCTGGAGTTCAACTGCCGCATGGGCGACCCCGAGACCCAGCCCATCTTGATGCGACTCAAATCTGATTTGTTCGACGTGATGATGGCCGCCACCTCTGGCCGGCTTGACGAGGTGGAGCTTGAATGGGACCGTCGGCCTGCATTGGGCGTGGTCATGGCTGCGGCAGGCTATCCACTTCAGCCGCGCAAAGGCGACCTCGTGAGCGGCTGGCCTGCGGACACGCAGCACGGCGACACCGATGCCATGGTCTTTCATGCCGGCACCCAGACACCGAAACCTGGCGCGGCGGCCAAGGGCGAGGTGCTGACCTCGGGCGGGCGGGTGCTGTGCGTCACGGCGCTGGGCAGCAACCTCAAAGAAGCGCAGCAGCGGGCTTATGAAGTGGTGTCAGGCATTCAATTTGCCGGCGCGCAGTACCGGCGCGACATCGGCTTTCGGGCCCTGAAAGCCGGATGAGCGGCGGTTTGATCCGGGTGGCCACGCCTGAAGCGCCGCATCCCGTGCAGTTCAAGGGGAACAGGATCGCGCAATGGTTGCTGCGCCGCCTGGGCTGGCGCTTTGAGTTTGAAGGCCTGCCCGCCCGGCAGGGGGTGTTCGTGGTGTATCCGCACACGTCCAATTGGGATTTTCCGATGGGCCTGTTGCTCAAGTGGGCGATGGGCATCGAAGTCAACTTTTGGGGCAAGGATTCGCTGTTTCGCTTTCCCGTTTTCAGCCACTGGTTGCGCTGGGTGGGCGGTGTGCCGCTGGCACGCAGCAAGAGCCAAGGCGTGGTCGAGCAGATGGTGGCGCAGATGCGCGGCAAAAAAGACCGCGCTGAATACTTCTGGCTGGCGCTGTCGCCTGAAGGCACGCGCAGTTTTCGCCCCGGCTGGCGCAGCGGGTTTTATCGCCTGGCGTATGAAGCTGAGGTGCCGCTGGGCTTGGTCAGTTTTGACTACGGCCAGCGCGTTTTTTCATGCCGCCGGTTCATGACGCTCAGCGGCGATCGCGCCGCAGACATGCAAGTGATCGCCAGCGCCTTTGACGGCGTGAGTGGCTTCAGACCCGCCCTGGCCGCGCCTGTGCGCCTGGGTTCAGATGGAGACAAAACGTGAGCAAAAACATTAGCTTGGTGCCTGCAAGCACCTCGGTTGACAAAATCGACACCGCCGCCGGCCGCAGCTTTTTGCTGGGCTTGCAAAGCCGCATCACCTCGGCCTTGGCCGCGATTGACGGTGGCGCCTTTGTTTCTGACGAATGGTCCAAGGCACCCGGCGAGCCCTTGCAGGGCAACGGCGTGACGCAGATTCTGGAAAACGGCAAGGTGTTTGAGCGCGCGGGTTGCGGCTTTTCGCATGTGCGCGGCGCCAGCTTGCCGCCTTCGGCCACGCAACACCGGCCCGAATTGGCTGGCGCGCCTTTTGAAGCCATGGGCGTGTCGCTGGTGTTTCACCCGCGCAATCCTTATGTGCCCACGGTGCACATGAACGTTCGCATGTTGACCGCGACACCGGCCAATGGTGCAGCGGCCTGCTGGTTTGGCGGCGGCATGGACTTGACGCCGTACTACCCGTTTGAAGAAGACGCGGTGCACTTTCACCAGACCTGCAAGGACGCCTTGAGCCCCTTTGGTGACGACAAGTACCCGCGCTTTAAAACCTGGTGCGACGACTATTTTTTCTTGAAGCACCGGCAAGAAGCACGCGGCATTGGCGGCGTGTTTTTTGACGACTTTCAAGAATTGGGCATGACGCAAAGCTTTGCCATGATGCAAAGCGTGGCCAATGCTTTCTTGCCGGCTTATCTGCCCTTGGTCGAGCGGCGCAAAGACACGCCCTACGGCGAGCGCGAGCGAGAATTTCAGCTATACCGGCGCGGGCGCTACGTCGAGTTCAATCTGGTGTGGGATCGCGGCACGCACTTTGGCCTGCAGTCGGGTGGGCGCACAGAATCCATCCTCATGTCCATGCCGCCCCTGGCGAGTTGGTCATACCGGCGTGAAGACCTGCCCGAGTCGCCCGAGGCAGCACTCACGCGCGACTTTTTGCCACGCCGGGACTGGGTTTGACGCCAAGTTTGCGCATCGGCGTTTTTGGCGGTGCGTTCGACCCACCGCACACCGCGCATTTGGCACTGGCCCGTGCGGCTGTCGAACAACTCTCGCTCGATGAATTGCGCGTCATCCCCACCGGCGACGCTTGGCATAAAACCCGGCCCCTGAGCCCGGCCGCCCATCGCTTGAAGATGTGCGAACTGGCATTTGGTGGCTTGCCCAAGGTGCTCGTGGACGACCTCGAGCTCAGGCGCAGCGGCCCCAGTTACACCATCGACACGCTGGAATCCCTGCGGGCAGAGTTGCCGAATAGCGAGCTTTTCCTCTTGATCGGCGGCGACCAGTGGGCCGCGTTTTCGAGCTGGCATCGGTGGCAAGATATACTCGCGCTCGCGTCTTTGGCCGTGGTTGAACGCCCACCAAGTGCGCAGGCTCCAGCCGCGGTCCAGGTGCCCGCCTCCTGGCCGCCATCGGCCAAGGTGCTCAGGTTGCAGGTCCCGGCGATGCCGATCAGCGCCACCGCCATTCGCCAAAAGCTTAGCTTTTACAGCGCACACACTTCGGCACAAGCGACACCCGCTTGGGCCACAGACCCTGAGCTTGCAAGCATGTTGCCCGAGCCGGTTGCGCGTTATATTTCACTTCATGGGCTTTACCAAGCCCGCTCTTCCTCTTAAAGCTTTTCCAAAGCCCACTGCATGACCGATACCTCCGCCGCCAAAAAAGACGTCCAGAAACTCCAACGCGCCATCGTCGATGGCCTGGAAGATGTGAAGGCGCAGGACATCCAGGTCTTTGACACCGAACACATTACCTCGCTGTTTGAGCGCGTGATCGTGGCATCGGGCACGTCGAACCGGCAGACCAAGGCGCTGGCCGCCAGCGTGCGCGACGCCGTGCGTGACGCCGGCTTTGCCAAGCCCCGCATTGAAGGCGAAGAAAACGGCGAATGGATCATCGTGGACTGCGGCGCAGCCGTGGCGCACATCATGCAGCCCACCATTCGCCAGTACTACCACCTTGAAGAACTCTGGGGCGAAAAGCCCGTCAAGCTCAAGCTGGGCGCAGCTGCACCGCAGGCCAAGGCCTCGCGCGCCGATGCATTGGCAGCCGCCGAAAGCCAGGCCAAGGACGTGCCCAAAGGCCGTACGGCTGAACGCACGGCCGCTCGCAATGCAGCCCGCAAGGCCGGCAAAGACAGCGGTGAAGTAGCGCCTAAAGCTGCCGCCAAGAAAGCCCCCGCCAAAAAGGCAGTGGCCAGGAAAGCCCCGACCACGACCGCAGTGAAGGCGGCAGCCCCGGCAAAGAGGGCAGCAGCCAAGACACCAGCTAAGGCACCAGCAAAAGCGCCAGCCAAGACCTCGGCCCGCGCCGCCGGCGCCACCAAGCCGGCCGGTGACAAAAAGCCCGCCTCCGGTAAAACGGCGGTCAAGGTGCTGAAGGTGCCTGCCAAGACCACTCGGGCACCTGCCAAGACGGCCAAGCCCGCAGCCAAGAAGACCACCCGCAAGGCATGAAGCTGCAAATCGTCGCGGTCGGGCAACGGGTGCCCGACTGGGCGCAGACCGCCTACGACGATTACGCCAAGCGCTTTCCGCCCGAGCTGCGCGTGGAGCTCAAGGCGGTCAAAACCGAAGCGCGAGCTTCCAAGACGCTTGAAAACTTGCTGGCCGCCGAGCGTGCTCGCATCGAGGCCGCTATTCCCAAGGGCACGCGCATCGTGGCGCTGGACGAGCGCGGCACGGCCGTGACCACGGTGGCACTGGCCGACAAACTCAAGCACTGGCAGCGCGAAGGCGATGACGTCGCCATCGTGATCGGCGGGCCAGACGGGCTGGACCCGGCCTTCAAGCAAGCCGCACACGAGCGCATGCGTTTGTCTGACCTCACCTTGCCGCATGCCATGGTGCGCGTGCTGCTCATCGAGCAGCTCTACCGCGCCTGGAGCATCACGGTGAACCATCCCTACCACCGCGAGTAAGCACCAGCCATGCTGCCGAACTTTATCTACCTGGCCTCGCAAAGCCCGCGCCGCGCGCAGTTGCTAGAGCAACTGGGTGTGCGTCTTGAGACTTTGGTGGCGGATGCAGCTGAAGACGCCGAAGCTCTGGAGGCCGTGCACGGTAAAGAAGCGCCATCCACTTATGTGCAGCGCGTCACGCAACTCAAGCTGGCCGCATCGGTGGCGCGCATGCAGCGCCGCAACTTGCCGCCAGCACCCGTGCTCTGCGCAGACACCACCGTGGCCTTGGGCCCGCTCATTCTGGGCAAGCCTGAGAACACCGCGGATGCCGTGCGCATGCTCAAACTCTTGTCCGGTGCCACGCACCGCGTGCTGACGGCTGTCGCGGTCAGTCATAAGGGCAAAACGCACGCCGCACTGAGCGAATCACGTGTGACTTTTGCCAAGATGACGCGCGCGCAAATCGAGGCCTACGCCGCCACCGGCGAGCCGCTCGGCAAAGCTGGCGCTTATGCAGTGCAGGGCAGGGCGGCCATGCACATCACGCGCATCAGCGGCAGTTATTCCGGCATCATGGGCCTGCCCTTGCATGAGACGGCTTTGCTGCTCCAAGCGACAGGCCTGAAGCTCTAACCTCTTTAAATCATCGCTCCGACCATGCCGCAAGACATCCTCATCAACTGGTCGCCACAAGAAACCCGTGTCGCGGTGGTCGAACACGCGGCCGTGCAAGAGCTGCATGTCGAGCGCACGCTCGAACGCGGGCTGGTCGGCAATGTGTACCTGGGCAAGGTGGCGCGTGTGCTGCCGGGCATGCAGTCCGCCTTTATCGACATCGGCCTGGACCGCGCTGCGTTCTTGCATGTGGCTGATCTCATGAGCAGCATCAACAGCCGCCATGCCGAGCCTGACGCGGCCAAGGGCGATGCGCCTGCGCCACTGCCAACGCCGATCGAAAAGCAGCTTTTCGAAGGCCAGTCGGTCATGGTCCAAGTGCTTAAGGACCCGATTGGCACCAAGGGCGCGCGGCTCACGGCGCAGATCAGCATTGCCGGGCGCTTGCTGGTGTTTTTGCCGCAAGACAACCATGTGGGCATCTCGCAAAAGATTCCGCCCAAGCAGCGTGAAGACTTGCGTCAGCGCCTGCTGGCCTTGGCGGGTGAGCAGGGCGGCGGTTTTATTTTGCGCACCAATGGCGAAGACGCCAGTGACGCCGAACTCGGCGAAGACATTGCTTATTTGCGCAAGACCTGGGCACGCATCAAGGCGGCGTCACTGCGCCTGCCACCGGCATCCGTGCTGCATCAAGACCTGACTTTGCAGCAGCGCGTGCTGCGCGACATCGCATCAGAAGCGACGCAAAGCATCCGCGTCGATTCACGCGAGCAGTTCACGCAATTACAGGCTTTTGCCGCCGAGTTCATGCCCTCCATCCACGGCAAGATCCAGCTGTATGCCGGTGAGCGGCCGATCTTTGACTTGTTCAACATCGACGATGAAATCGCCGCGGCTCTGGGCCGACGGGTTGATCTCAAATCGGGCGGCTACCTCATCATTGACCAGACCGAAGCCTTGACCACGGTGGACGTGAACACCGGCGGCTTTGTGGGCGCGCGCAACTTTGACGAGACGATTTTCAAGACAAACCTGGAGGCGGCGCAGGCGATTGCGCGGCAGCTTCGCTTGCGCAACCTGGGCGGCATCGTCATCGTCGACTTCATCGACATGCTGCGCGAAAACCACCGTGAATCGGTGCTGGCCGAGTTTAAGAAGCAGCTTGCCCGGGACCGCATCAAGACCAGCGTCAATGGCGGTTTTTCAGCGCTGGGCCTTTTGGAAATGACGCGCAAGCGCACGCGTGAATCCTTGTCGCATCAATTGTGTGAGCCGTGCAGCGCTTGCAGCGGAAAAGGCGTGGTCAAGACAGCCCGCAGCGTGACGTACGACATCTTGCGGGAGATCTTGCGCGAGGCGCGCCAGTTCAATCCGCGTGAGTTCCGGGTGGTGGCTGCGCCGCAGGTGATCGAGCTTTTTTTGGACGAAGAAAGCCAGCACTTGGCTGGCTTGAGCGAGTTCATCGGCAAGCCGATTTCACTTCAAGCCGAAGCGGCCATGGCGCAGGAGCACTACGACATCGTGCTGCTGTAGGGCGGCTCGCTCAGGCTTGCGGAAAGCCCAGGTTGTACAGGTGCTGGTAGGCGCCGCCCTGAGCCAGCAAGGCCTCGTGCGTGCCTGACTCGATGATCCGGCCGGCGTCCATCACCACAATGCGGTCCACGTGCTGGATGGTCGAGAGGCGGTGCGCAATGATGAGCGAGGTGCGGTTGGCCTTGAGCCGGGCCAGCGCCTGTTGCACGGCCTGCTCGGACTCGCCGTCAAGGGCTGATGTGGCTTCATCCAGAATCAGAATCGGTGCGTCTTTGTAAAGCGCGCGCGCAATGGCCAGGCGCTGACGTTGACCGCCCGACATCTGCATGGCGTTGTGGCCCAGCAAGGTGTCCAGGCCGTCGGGTAGTTCGGCCAGCAGGGCGCCCAGGTTGGCGTCTTCCAGGCAGCGGCGCACGCGCGCCCGGTCAATGTCTTTGCCCAAGGCCACGTTCGCGGCCACGCTGTCATTGATCAGCACCACATGCTGGCTGACCACGGCAAATTGCGCGCGCAAGGCGCTCAGTTGCCACTCGCGCAAGTCCACGCCGTCCAGGGTGATGCTGCCCAGGCCGGGATTGGTAAAGCGCGGCAACAGGTTGACCAGGGTGGTTTTGCCTGCACCGGAGGCGCCCACCAAAGCAATGGTTTGCCCGGCTTCGATGTGCAGGTCAATGCCGTCCAGCGCCCAGCGCCCTTGCTCACCGTAACGCAGGCCGACGCCTGAAAACACAATCTGCCCCGTCGCTCGGGGCTTGGCAAAGTTGCCGCCTTGCTCGTCCAGGCGCTGGTCCATCAGGTCCAGTCCGCGTTCCAGGGCGGCCAAGCCGCGCGTCACGGGCGTGGCGGCGTCAGACAAGCCCTTGAGCGGCGCCACCAGCATCAGCATGGCTGTGACAAACGCCACAAAACCGCCCACCGTGGTGGCGGCCTGGTTGCTTTGCACCAGCGCAATCGAAATCACGGTGGCCAGCGCCAAGGCCGTCAACATCTGGGTAATGGCGCTCATGCCCGCGTGGGCGGCTGTGCTTTTGATCGACAAACTGCGCAGCGAGCCACTGAGCACGTCAAAGCGTTTGGCTTGCGCATCTTGCGCGCCATGCAGGCGTATGTCTCTGTGCGCGAGCACGTTTTCTTCCACCACATAAGCCAGGCTGTCGGTGGCGACCTGGCTTTGCTTCGTCAACCGGTACAGCCTCTTGGACAGGGCGCGCACCACCCAGGCGACAGCCGGGAACATGATGGCTACCACCAGGGTCAGCTTCCAGTTCAGGTAAAGCAGGTAGGCGACCAGCGCCAGCATGCTCAACAGGTCACGCGCCAGACGCATGGCGGCATTAATCAGCATCTGCGAGCCCGTCTGCACCTCATAGACCACGGTGTTGGCCATTTCACTGGCGCTTTGGTCCTTGAACAGCGTGAGCTCGGCGCTGAGCAGTTTCCCAAACAGCGCCCTGCGCAAGTTCATCAGGCCGGTATTGGTGACGCTGGCCATGGCGTACTGCGCCACAAAACCCGCCAGGCTGCGCACACCAAAAAGCAAAATGAGAAATACAGGCACCTGCCACAAGGGAAAGCCGGTGTTCTGAAAGCCGCGGTCCAGCAGGGGTTTGAGCAGTGCCGGCACCATCGGTTCGGTCGCGGACGCGGCAATGGTGGCGAGGGCAGCCAAGGCCCAAGCGCCGCGGGACTGTGCGAAAAATGGCCAAACGCGGGCAAAGCGTTGCCGCAGTCTGGAGGTCACGCTGGGTTGGCCCATGGGTCAGCTCAGCGTGCGCTGGCGCGAAGAACTGCGATAAAAAAGAGGCAAGTGCAAGTCGTGAGGCCGTGAATTAAGCTGGGCTGGATTATCAGACATCATGCCCAAGGTCAGTCCGTGGGTGTGTACCATGCGGGGTCGCGCGATTTTCAGCAAATAGGATGAGTTGTAGTTTGGGCCTTCAAGTGATGATGAATGATTCGGGTATCACCGCTACGAGCCGTCGGCACGCGCTGCAGCGCCTGTCTTCGGCAGCCCTTCTGGCCTGGGGTGCAGGCCCCGCGCTGGCGCAGTTTCGTGTCGAGGTGTCCGGCATTGGCTTGACGCAAGTGCCGATTGCCTTGCCCGCCTTCAAGGGCGAGGCGCAATCACCGCAAAAAATCAGTGTCATCGTGAAGGCCGACCTGGAACGCAGCGGCATGTTCCGCGTGGTGGAGGCTGCGGGCGCGGCGGCCGACGAAAACACCCGCCTGGAAGTCAGCACCTGGCGCCAGGCTGGGGCTGACGCCGTGGCCGCCGGCAGCGTGACCGCCTTGGCCGACGGCCGCTTTGACGTGCGTGTGCGCTTGTGGGATGTGGTGCGCGGGCAAGACCTGGGCGGCCAAAGCCATGTTGTGAGTGCTGCGGATTTGCGCCTGGCGGCGCACCGCGTGGCCGATTTCCTTTACGAAAAGCTCACCGGCGAAAAAGGCGTGTTTGCCACCCGCATCGCCTACGTGACCAAAGCCGCCCAGCGTTACAACCTGTGGGTGGCCGACTCGGACGGCGAGAACGCGCAGTCCGCGCTGGCCAGCCCTGAGCCCATCATTTCGCCTTCGTGGTCACCTACAGCCTCGCAACTGGCTTATGTGTCCTTTGAGTCGCGCAAGCCCGTGATCTACGCGCATGACGTGGCCACGGGCCGGCGCCGCTTGCTGGCCAATTTCAAAGGCAGCAACAGCGCGCCCGCCTGGTCGCCCGACGGCCGGCAACTGGTGGCCACGCTGAGTCGCGACGGTGGCTCGCAGCTGTATGTCATCGACGCGAATGGCGGCGATCCCAAGCGCTTGACCCAATCGGCCAGCATTGACACCGAGCCCACTTTCACCGCTGACGGCAAGCGCATCTATTTTGTGAGTGACCGCGGCGGCGCGCCGCAGGTCTACCGCATGGCTGCCTCGGGCGGCAATGCCGAGCGCGTGACCTTCACGGGCAACTACAACATTTCGCCTGCGCTCAGCCCGGATGGCCGCTGGATGGCCTACATCTCGCGCGTGGGCGGCGCTTTTAAATTGCACGTGATGGACTTGGCCAGCGGTAACAGCACTGCCATCACAGACACCAATGCCGACGAAAATCCCAGCTTCGCGCCGAACAGCCGGCTGATCTTGTACGCGACCCAGCAACAAGGCCGCGAAGCCTTGATGACCAGCACGCTGGATGGGAAAATCAAGGCTCGGCTTTCGGGCGCGGGCGGCGACATTCGCGAGCCCGACTGGGCCCCATTCGGACGTTGAGTTGGCGGGGCTAAGGCCTCTTTAGCTTTGTCCGGCTTTTAAGTTTTCAGCGTTATTTACTTTTTCCTAACTTTTATTTCAAGGCGACCCATGAAGCGAGTGCTTATTTCAATCTTGTCGACATCCACTTTGGCGCTGGCGCTGGTGGCCTGCGGCTCCAGTGTGAAATTGAGCGATGTGCCTGTTGAAGACCGCGCTGGCGCGGCGGTGGGCCAAGCCGGCGCAACGCCCTCGAGCGTGACGGGTAGCGGCGTAGCCCCGGTCGAAATCGGCCGTACCGACCCCAATGGCGCCGGCCCTGCTGGTGCCGCCCGCGTGATCTATTTCGACTACGACAGCTTCACCATCAAGCCTGAGTTTCAGTCAGCCATCGAAACGCACGCACGCTTTTTGAGTGCGAACAAGGCACGCCGTGTGGCCATTGAAGGCCACACCGACGAGCGCGGTGGCCGTGAATACAACCTGGCCTTGGGCCAAAAGCGCGCCGAAGCCGTGCGCCGCGCGCTCGGTCTTTTGGGCGTGACCGATTCGCAGCTTGAAGCGGTTAGCTTCGGTGAAGAAAAAGCAGCCGCACAGGGCAGCACCGAAGATGCCTTTTCGCGCAATCGCCGTGCTGAGTTGAGCTACCGCTGATGCTTTCCTTTCCTTCGCTACCGGTAGCTCGATGGGCCAGCGCGGTGGCCTTGGCCACGCTGGCGTTGGCTTGCGTCACAGCGCCGAGTCCGTCGCGCGCCGGACTGCTGGAGGACGACGAAGCCCGCAAGGCCATCCTGGAGGCGCGTAAGTCAATTGGCGAGCTGCGCCAGCGCTTGGACATGGGCCTGGCCGAAACGCAAAGCCGCGCGACAGAGGAAAACGCCCAGCTACGCCGAAGCGTGCTGGAGCTGTCCAACCAGATCGAGGTCTTGCGCGCAGAGATGGCGCGCATGCGCGGCCAGGAAGAACAACTCGCACGCGACGTCGCGGAAGTCCAGCGTCGCCAAAAAGACCTGGCGCAGGACACCCAAGGCGTGGGTGAGCGCCTGCGGCAGTTCGAGCCGTCCAAGGTGTCGGTGGACGGACGGGAGTTCGTGGCGCAGCCTGCGGAGGCGCGTGACTTCAATGCCGCACTCGCGGCCTTGCGTCAGGGCGACTTTGCACAGGCGCAGACGGGTTTTGCTGACTTGATCAAGCGCTACCCCAACACCGGCTACAAGCCTTCGGCCTTGTTCTGGCTGGGCAACGCGCAGTACGCGCAGCGCAACTACAAAGACGCGCAAGTGCAGTTCCGTGCCTTGGTCAGCAGCACCCCCGACCACGCACGCGCCCCGGAAGCCTTGCTGTCGCTGGCCAACTGCCAGATCGAACTCAAGGAAACCCGCGCGGCTCGCAAGTCGCTCGAAGACCTGCTCAAAGCCTACCCGCAGTCCGAGGCCGCAAGCCTGGGTAAAGAGCGCTTGGCCAAGCTGAAGTAAGGCGCAGATGGCGCCCGCTTTGACTGCGCTGGCTGGCGATTCGGCTGAGCGTGTTGCCCCCGGAGATTCAGTTGACCTGGAGCGCCGCTTTGGCGGTTTGGCGCGGCTGTACGGCGCGCTGGGTGCCCAGCAGATTCGCCGCGCGCACGTGGTCGTGGTCGGCATAGGCGGCGTTGGCTCCTGGACTGCCGAGGCCCTGGCCCGCAGCGGCGTGGCAGCTCTCACGCTCATTGATCTGGACCACGTGTCGGAGTCCAACATCAACCGCCAGATCCATGCGCTGGACGGCACGCTGGGGCAGGCCAAGGTGCAAGCCATGCGCGAGCGGATCGCCCAGATCAATCCGCATTGCCGCGTGAACTGCATTGAAGATTTTGTCGAGCCAGGCAACTGGCCTCAACTCGCAGGCGATGCGCTGCATGCAGACCCACTGCGTCCCTTGGCCCTGGTGGACGCCTGCGATCAGGTCAAGGCCAAAGCGGCGTTGGCCGCATGGGCCTTGCAGCGGCCTGATGTGCAGTTCATCAGCGTGGGCGCAGCCGGCGGCAAGCGCCATGCGCACCGCGTCGAGATTGATGATTTGTCGCTCACCACGCACGACCCACTGCTCGCGCAACTGCGCTACCGCTTGCGCAAGCAAGCCGGTGCATCCAGGCAGGGCCGGATCGGCATTGCCTGTGTGTTCAGTCGCGAATCCGTCATGCAACCCCCAGCGGCGCAGGTCTCTTGCGACGTATCCGGCATCCATTTGTTGAACGACAAAGCAGACGCCATGAGTGACGGCACGCTCAATTGCCACGGCTATGGATCGGTGGTCAGCGTCACATCCACATTTGGTGTGTGCGCGGCAGGTTGGTTGCTCGATAAAATTTCGCAAGGCTTGCCGAAGCCTAAAAAATGACGCTATAATTTGAGGCTCAACTGATGATCGCTAAGTGATTCGGAAGAGAAGCAAAAAAGAATAAGTGGGACGTTAGCTCAGTTGGTAGAGCAGCGGACTTTTAATCCGTTTGTCGTGGGTTCGACCCCCGCACGTCCCACCACTGAATTCATGAAAACACCCGCTGCTCACGCAGTGGGTGTTTTTTTTTGCCCCTGTGCCAGTATTGCGCTAGTGATTACGCGAGTGATTGCGCAGTGCCTGCGATCAAGCGCCAGCGACGGCACGTGCTGCCCGTTTCAAGGCGCCCCACAAGCGTGGGCTGCCCCCTGAAGCGGGCAAGAATTCACCTGAAAACAAATACTGAATTACTGCGCGCCGCTGCGGCACGCCTTCGGGCATCAGGTTGCCTACGCAGGTGAATGCATTGCCTTGGGCATATTGCCGAAGCACTTGCATGGGAATCTTTTGTTCACCCAAAACCAAGTGCCATTGACCCGGCAGGGGACCGGATTGCGACCAGACGAATTTGATGCCGTTGGCGCTCATGTCAACCACCTGCACGTGCCGGATAAGCCCTGACTCGCTTTGGATGGGCAGCGTTTTGTCTATCTGGAATCGTTCCTCGGAGCGCTTGCGCGGTCTGTCCTCAACCAGCACCATTGCAAGCAGGAAGTGCACCAGGTTGTAGGCACTGAGAAAAATCAACCAGGCGTGAATGCTCGGTTCGGACACGCTGCGCTGGGCCACCCAACTGGCGTAAATCATGGCCAGCAGCGTCACCAGCGTCAGGCTCATGAAAACCCAAAACACAGTGCGGTCAGAGGCGGCAGTCGTTTGTCTGCCCTTGGGGGTCACCTTGAATATCTTGCTGCTCGCACGATCAAGGCCGAGCAGGTCAGCCAGGCCCACCACGGCTGAGACCGACAAGCGCACGGCCATCACCATGGACAAGGCGGATGACAAGATGGGGCTGAACCGCCCCCGGCTGATCCAGGTGAGCGCGGCCAGGTTGAGCAGCACCGTGGGCAGCACAAACATGTAGAGATCAGCGGTTTGCTCGATCACCATGATGCGCCAGCCCGTCAACAGGCAAATAGCCGGCGCCAGCATGATGGCGAGGTTGAAAAATGGGTTGATCAGCCAATACAAGGGCATGAACAAAAGCCGCTGCATGAGGCTCAGGTGGGGATTGCGCAAAGGCCCGTCAGGCAGCAGCAGGGTCTGGATGGCGCCCCGGCTCCAGCGGTCTCGCTGCACAAAAAATGCCTCGATGGATTCAGCCGCCAGACCCATCGACAAGGCCTCGTTGAGGTAGCGCACCTGCCAGTTCCTGGCCAGCATGCGCAAGGAAGTCAGCAGGTCTTCGGTGATGCTTTCCGTGGCAAAGCCGCCGACGTCGCGCAGCGCAGCTGTTCGGATCATGGCGCAGGAGCCGCAAAAAAACGCCACATTCCAGGCGTCGCGCGCGGGCTGTATCTCCCTGAAAAACAGCGCCTGCTCATCGGCCATGCCGCCGCCCAGTCCCAAGTGTTGCTGGGCGAGGTCGGTGTTGTAAAAGGTCTGCGGCGTTTGCAAGATGGCAAGCCGCGGGTTGTCAAAGTAGGGCAGCGCCGCTTTGACGAACTGACGGCCCGCCGCAAAGTCGGCGTCCATGACGACGATGAAATCCGCCTCGGTACTGGCCAGGGCATTGTTCAGGTTGCCGGCCTTGGCGTGCTTGTGTTCGCCGCGCCTGAGGTAGTCCACTTGCCACTCGATGCACTGCAGCCGCAGCCATTCCTGATCCCCGTCGTCCAGCACTTTCACACGCAAGCGTGAATGGGCGACAGCCTGGGCCGCCAGCACAGCTTTTTCGAGCACTTCGATGGGCTCGCGGTAGGTCGGAATCCAAATCTCGACCGAGGGCGCATGCGCTGAAGGCGCCGCCAGAGCGTGCCCGCGGTCCGGTCCGGACGCTTCGCGGGTTTTGCTCATGCACAGCCAAAAGATTGCCGCCTCCAGCAGGGCCACCGTTTCGATGCCGGCATAGGTCCAGGCGAGCCAAGCCCCGGCGGTGTCTTCTTGTGGCAGCGTAAAGCTCAGTCGCCACACCAGGTACACGCTGTTGCAGCCGATCACGCCCCAGCACACCCATTGGCGCGCCCCGGGCTCCTGCGGGTTGGCCAGGCTCAGCGCCCACGCGCCGATGGACAGGGCCACCAGCAGCGCCAGCAAATGGCCAGTGTCAGAAAACATCAGCCAGGAAACTCGTCCAGCGCGGAACCCAGCCTGGCGCCGTCGGCAGCTGGGCGTGCACGGTTTGGCCCATCATGCAGTTTGATCCGCGCTCGATGCGCTGCGTAAATTCCGACTCGGGCTGTACCCGCACACGGGCCATGCTCTCGAGCTCGCGTTCGTTGGGCGCAATAGCCAGCGCGAGTGGCGCTCCGCTGACATGACGCGGCTGGACCTGGGTGATCTTGCCGGTGTAAAAGCGCCACTCGCCGTTGACGCGAAAGGAGAGGGGCGAGCCCACCTGGTAGTCGGGCAAATCAATGACTGGCACGCGCAGATCGATGAAAGCCTGCTTGCACAGCACATAGTGCGCGATCAAGTCGCCAGGCGCCAGAAATGCGCCCTCGGCCACTTGAAGCCCCATGAGCAGGCCCTGGCCCGGCGTGCGGATGCCCGCGTGGCCCAATGTCGTCATGTCCGCGCCGTACACACTGCTGGCCCAGGCCTTGAGTTCATGGATGCGAAGCCGAACTTCATCGAGCCTTTGCTGCGTATAGCTCACGTCCAGCCCGCCCGCCCGCTCGCTCAGGAAGCCGTTTTGGGTCAGTGCCTGCAGGTTCATCTTGGCGCGGTCGGTGTTGAGCTGCGCAATCGCGCGCTCGACTTTGGCGTTTTCAAACACCAGCGTGACGTTGTCGAGTTTGGCCGGGCTGATGAAGCCTTGCGCCGTGAGCGACTCCTGGCGTTTGAACTCCTGGGTGTCGGCGGCCAAATTGAGCTCGGCCCGGCGCTGGTCGCCTTCACGCGCAGCCAGTTCGAGCTTCAGGCGCTGCCGCTCATTGCCCACAAACTGCTGCAGGCGCTCGGTCAGCATGACTTCTTGCGCTTGCAGCGCAGCCAGTTGATCGGCCTGGCGCGAGCGCAATTGCACGACTTCTTGCGGGAGTTCTTCGTAAAAGCCGCTGGGCTCTGCGCCGCGTTTGGACACCACGGCCTCGACCGGCGCGCGAAGCTCGACCATCGGCGCATTCACCAACGCGAGGGCGGGTTGGCGTTTGAAAAGCCGGGGCAAGGTGATCAGGGCCAAAGCGGTCAAGATGGCAATGATCAAAAATCTTTTCAATATCATTATTTAGTTAAATAATTTGAAACTCGTCCACATCGTTTAATCACGAGTTTTTATCGAGATTAACGTTCCTCACGAGCTCGGCATCGTAGCGCTAGGAGGTGCTTTGCGGTGAACTGCTTCGGCTCTTTTTGCGCGGGTAGTTCAAGGGGGGCTGAGGGCTTAGATCGAAGGTTTTCGGCCAGGCATCAAAGTCGGTCGGTCGGCCTAAATGCCAGCCCTGGAACATGTCCACGCCGAGCTCGTACAAAAGGCAGTACTGCTCTTCGGTTTCCACGCCTTCTGCCACGGTCTTCATTCCCAGGGTGTCGCACAGATGGACGATGCCTTCGAACAAGCGGCGCGCACGCGTGCTGTGCGTGATGTCTTGCACGAAGGTTCGATCGATCTTGACCTTGTTGAACGGCAGATCACGCAGCTGGCTCATCGCCGAGTACCCGGTGCCGAAGTCGTCCAGCGACAGGCAAAAGCCGGCTTCGCTGAGCTTGTGAAGCAGGGGTGCCGCGGTCTTCATCTCGTGCACATAGGCTGATTCTGTGAGCTCCAGGTCCAGTCGCTGGGGCTCAACACCCATCTCCTTGCACAGCTTGAGCAGGTGCTCGCACAGCCTGGCATCGCGCAGCTGCAGAGCAGAGAGGTTGACCGCCACAAACGCTGTTTCGCCCCGCGTTTTCAAGGTTTTCGCGGCCAGGACAGCACGGTGCAGGGCGAATTGACCGACACGCGGCATCAGCCCGGCTTGCTCCACCAATGGAATAAATTCGACAGGCGATACGACGCCGTGCTGCGGCGTGTTCCAGCGCATCAGCATTTCGCCGCCCACGATGAAACCACCGCGGTTCACGACCGTTTGCACTTCAAATCGAAACCCATCGTGTTCTGCATCCATGCGCAGCTGATTGATCAGCTCCGCCCGCCGCATCACATCGCGCTCAAGGCGAATCTGAAAGAACTCCAGGCGATCGCGCCCGGCCTCTTTGGCCATGTACATGGCCGCATCTGCGCGGCGCAAAAGGGTGGCCGAATCCAGGCCATCGCGCGGTGCCAAGGCGGCGCCCAAGCTCGCACCCACGGCCACTTCACGGTCCTTGGTTCGGATGGTTTGGCGGCAATGCGCCAGGATGGCGCTTCCCAGCGCATGCACGTGTTCTTCGCTCTGGACGTCCGGCATGACCACAATGAATTCGTCCCCGCCCCAGCGGCCCACAAAATAAGGCGGCTGTATCGCCGTTCGCAAGCGACTGGCCACTTCTCGCAACACCTCGTCGCCGACCTCATGGCCGGCCGAGTCATTGACCAGCTTGAAGCCGTCCAGGTCAATGAAGATCAGCGCCGCGGCCTTGCCCTGCATGAGCACTTCGTCCAGCCGTTTTTCGATCGCAATTCGGTTCGGCAGCTGGGTCAAGGCATCGGTGTTGGCCAGGCGTAAAAGCACTTCCCGCGCCTGCTTGCGTTCGCGCGCGTCTTGCAGCGCCACCACGGTGTAGCGGCCCTTGGTTTCCAGCGTGTCCACCACTTCAGCCACCATGTTCACCGCGACCAGCTCGCGCCGGTTGTCCAGCACCAGCTCACCTTGCCAGCGCCGGCTGCCCTCGGGCTTTTGGACGGGCAAGTCCATCCAGTCTTTCAGGGACTGACCTGCAAGGTCCTTGGCGTCCAGAACCATCATGCGGGCCAAGGCGGTGTTGCCCTCGACGATCCGCCACTCCTGATCGACGATGGCCATGGCGTCGTGGGTGCTGGCAAAGGCCTGAGCCATCAGGCGCAGCGACTGCTCGGCCTGGCGTTGCTCGGTGATGTCCTTGATGGTGCCGACGATGCGCAAGGCTCGGCCGTTTTCAGTCATCTCGACCGGGCGCCCGCGCACGCGAATCCAGCGCCACTCGCCGCTCCATCGGCAGCGGCAAGACGCGTCAATATCGCCTCGATCGCCATTGACTACCAAGCTCCAGGCCATGAAATAGCCAATCACATCGTCCCGGTGCAAAGCCATGCGCAGTTGTTCGGACGTCGCGGGCGGAACGTCCACGGGCTCGCCGTTCAGCAGCAGCTGGTCAATCGTCACCAGGTCCGTGTCCGCCTGCCACGACCAGATGCCTTCGCCGCTGGCCCACAAGGCCAGCTTTAGCCGGTCTTTGCCCTCGCGCGTCGTTTGCAGGGATTCGAAGAGCTCGGAGCTTTTGTCGTGGAGCAGTTGTTCGGCTTCCTTGCGGGCCTTTCGCTCGCGCTCGGCCCGTCTTTCGTGCCTGAACACGCTCTCCGTGAGCAAGACTATCTCCGTGCCTTGCTGCTCAGCTTGCTGTGTCAGCTCGGCAATGCGCTGCGCCAGGCACGCAGCGTCCTGTGTCTGTGGCGCTGGGCGAGCTTGCTCAGTCATTCAGCGGCCTGGGCAAGCGGGCTGATTTTGGTGACAGCGAAGGTGCAGCCCGTCTCGTCCGAGCGTGCCTCGACACGAAGCGGCTGCCCGGCAAAGTCGCCGAGTTGTTCGATAAGCCCTTGTGCCAGCAACTCCATGCGCCGTGGTGAGCTGTAGTGCAACTCCAAGACATCTTTGCTGCGAGACACCACCTTAAAGCGCGGCAAGGTGGCGTTGCTGTAAAGCTTTTTGACCTCGACGTGAATGTCCGAGTCGATTCGAGCCAGGAAATCGAAGACGTCCGGATGGCGCTGAAAGTGGCCGGGGTGGGAGTGGGCAAAGCGGCCGAGCAAATGCCGGCCAAACGCGCGGACCAGTTCACCCGCCGGAATGCCCGTTATTTCTGACAGTCGGCCGACCATGGCTTGAACATGTTCAGCGGGGTAGGCCCCCACGGCGGTGTACACGCCCCCGCCTTGGTCCTCAGCCGCCTCGATCATCTTGTCCGCAACTTCGGGCGAAAACTTGTCTTCGACCATCTCAATGAGTTCTGTGAACACCATGCCCAACATGACAACCTCGACTTCAATTTTTGGTGATTACAACGATTTAGGAGCCGCCAAAGGCCAAGAATTTAATCGTTGTCTTAGTGATTATGTTTCATGTTGTGAACGGCTTTGGAGTCCACGCTTTTTTACTTCCTTTTCAAAGGATGCGCCGATTGATGCACTAAACAGGCAATTACCGGCAGTAAAGCTAAGATGCTGAGCTTCCTGAGGAGACTATCGAATGATTCAGTGGCTGTCGCGGTTCAGTATCCGTGCTCGTTTGCTTGCGTTGGTGGGTTTGACCCTGTTTGTGCTTGCATTGTTTGCAATGGATGTGGTGGCTGAGCGCTACAAGCAAGGCCAAGCTTTTGAGCGCGGCGCCATGGCCATTCAAGAGGCGACCCTCACCGGGGACCTGGTCCACCAGCTCCAGCTCGAACGCGGACTCAGCGGCGGATTCATCGGCGCGCAAGGTGCAGCGCAGGTTGGCGAAACCCTGAAGCGGCAGCGCACCCAGTCGGACCAGCGCTTGCTGGCTTTGCGCTCGACATTGCCGCCCGAAGCCGGCGCGCAGATCGAGATGCTCGACGAGCTGGTCAAAGGCCTGAGCGATATTCGCACCAAGGTCGATGCGCTGGCGCTGGACGCACCTGGCGCTGTGGGCTGGTACAGCGCTCAGGTGGATAAATGGCTGGCCCGCATCGGCCTGCTGCAGCGCCAGGCGCCTGACGCCCAGTTTGCGCGCCAGACCACAGCCTACTTTTACCTGGTGTCGGCCAAGGAGTTCTATGGCCGGGAGCGCGCACTCATCAATTCGGCCTTGACCAGCCGCAAGCCCCTGGGCGACCAGGGGCTGCGCAACCTCAATGCCATCGTGGCGCGCCAGGTCACGTTCGAGGCCTTGCTCATGGCCAGTGCGGACGGCGCCGATGCCGCCCTGTTCAGTGACGCCCTGAAGTCAGCGCCGGCACTGCGCGCCCAGGAAATGCGCGCCGCCGTGATCGAAAGTGCCGCCAGCGGGGACTACCCGATCGCCGCAGCCGACTGGTGGAGCCAGGTCAGCGCCAAGATGGATGCGGTCAAGCAAGTCGATGACCAGGTGGCCAGGAAGCTGCTGGCGCAAGCCCAAAACCAGGCACTTGACCGCAAGACTGAATTGACGATTGCCGCCGCGGCCAGCGCTGCGGCTTTGCTGCTCAGCCTGGGCCTGGCCTGGCTGATCGCCTTGAGCATCAGCCGGCCGCTGGTAGCGCTGCAGGGCACCATGAAAGAAATTGGCGAGAGCTTTGACTTGTCGCGACAGGTCAACGTGCCGGGCAACGACGAGATTGCGCAAACGGCAAACAGCTTCAATCAGATGATGAAGACGCTCTCGGGCGCCATTGCCGAAGTCGACGCTGCCATGCAAGGCCTGGCGGCGGGCGACTTTTCGCGCCCCATCAGGGCGCCGCTCAAGGGCGACATGGAGCGGCTCAAGCAGTCCGTGAACCAGACGCTGGAGTCAGTGTCTGAAGTCATGAAGGGCCTGGGAAGCGTGACGCAGGCGCTGCAAGCGGGCGACCTGTCTGCACGCATGAGCGTCAAAGCCAGCGGCGCCTTTGAGGTGGCTGCCAAGCAGTTGACGGCCGCCGTCACGTCCCTGGAAGGCATGACCAGCGACATCGGCCGCGTGATGAGCGCCGTTGCCGGGGGCAATTTGCGCCTGCGTGTGGATGCCGTGGCCCAAGGCGACTTGCTGCGCCTGAAAAACGACATCAACGGCTCGCTTGAAGCCCTGGCCGGAACGCTGCGCAAGGTCAATCAAAACACCCGCCAGGTGGCCGCAGCCTCCAGCCAGACCAGCACCGCCATCAGCCAGATTGCCGATGGCGTTCAAAACCAGACGCTGGCGCTCAATCAGGTGGCCACGGCCGTGCGGCAGACCACGGTGGCTGTGGCCGACGTCTCGCGCAACACTGAACTGGCCAGCACCCAGGCGCGTGACGCCACCGCCATGACCCGCTCCGGTTTGGAGAAGATGGAGCGCATGGTTGACATCGTCGGGCGCATCGCCCTGAACTCGGAAAAGATCAACAAGATCACCGAAGTGATCGAAAAGATTGCCAACAAAACCAATCTGCTCTCGCTCAACGCCGCCATCGAAGCGGCGCGTGCAGGCGAGCACGGCAAGGGCTTTTCGGTGGTGGCTGAAGAGGTTGGCAAGCTGGCGCAAAACAGCGCTCAAAGCTCGCAGGAAATCGCCGCACTCGTGGGCGAAGCGGTTGACGAAACCCGTCTGGCGGTCGATTCGGTCGCTCAGGTGCGCAACGACATGATCAACCTCGAAGCCAGCGCGGAGCAGACCCGGTCGATGCTGGTGCGGATTGCCGCAGCCATGGAGCAGCAGTCCAGCGCGGTGGAAGAAATCAACGCCAATCTGGGCAGCCTCAACGCCATCGCCGACTCCAATGCCTCAGCCTCTGAGGAAATCACGGCCACGGTGATTGGCCTGTCGCAACTGGCCGATTCGACGCGAATGGAAGTGGAGCGGTTTGAGGTCTGAGCGCCGGCCGCCGCTTCAGCCGCGCTTGAACAGCGAAAGCAACACTCCGGCGGCTACAAACAGGCTCCCGAAGATGCGGTTCAGCGCTTTGAGCTGACGCGGTGAGCGTAGAAGGCCCAGCACCTTGGCCGCCAGCGCGGTGTAGCCGGCCATCACGACAAGGTCGGTGAACGCCAGCGTGGCGCCAATCACCACGTACTGAAGGGGCAGGGGGTGGGTGAGGTCGAGAAACTGCGGCACCACCGCCAACAAAAACACCGTGCCTTTGGGGTTGAAGCTGTTGACCATCCAGCCGCGCATGAAAAGTTGCCGGCCGGTCTCGGCGACAGCGCTTGTTTCTTGCGCTTCGTCCGGGCTGGGTGCCACTTGCACGGGCGCGCGAAACTGCTTGATGCCCAGCCACACCAAGTAGGCCACGCCCACCCATTTGACAAAGGCGAATGCCGTGCTGGACGCCGCGATGACCGCGCCCAGGCCCACGCCCACCACCAGCAACTGCGTCCAGATGCCCAGGACCAAGCCGTAGGTGATCACATAGCCGTGCTTAAAACCGTGTGAAAGGCCGGCACCCATGGCCGCCACCGCGCCAGCGCCCGGTGAAAGACTGATGGCCCAGGCCGCGGCAAAAAACGGGAGCCAGATTGAAAGTTCCATGCCGCATTGTCGCGCTGCACTGAGCCGGCGACAGGGCAGGACGGTCGGCTCAGGCTTAGAGCGTGAACTTCTCGACTTCGCGCCGGGTGGCGTCAGCAATCTTGGAGAGTTCCATCACGGTTTCAGTGATCTGCTCGGACGCCGCCGCGTTGCTGCGGGCAATGCTGTCCACGCTGGTCAGGTTCGCATTGATTTCCTCGACCGCCGTGCTTTGCTGCTCCAGCGCGGCAGAGATGCGCTGCAGCATTGAATCGGTTTCTTGCGATCCACTTTCAATGCGTGCCATGTCGGCGCTGACTTCTTGCACGGCCAGCACCGCCAGGCGCGTTTCGGCCACGGCCTGTTGGACCAGCTGTGCAATCTCCTGCGAGCTCTCGGCGCTGTTCATGGCCAGCTTGCCGACTTCGTCTGCCACCACGGCAAAGCCCTTGCCGTGTTCGCCTGCACGCGCCGCCTCGATGGCGGCGTTCAGCGACAGCAAGTTGGTCTTGTTGGCAATCTTTTCGATCACTTCCGTGATCTTGTTGATCTTTTCCGAGTTCGAGGCAATGTTGTTCACCACCTCGACCATGTGCGCCATCTTGCGCATGCCGTCCCGCACGATGGCCACCGATTCCTTGGATTTCTGGCTCGCCACTTCGGTGTTGCGCGACACGTCCGACACCGAGGTGACGGTCTGGCGCACCGCGGTGGTGACCTGGCTCAGGGCGTGCGTCTGATTGAGCGCGCCGTCAGAGATCTGGCCAATCGCCTGGCTTGACTGCGCCGAAGCCGTAGCCACCTGGCGCGCATTGCCATTGATGGTCCGCATCGTGCTGGCCACGGCGTCCAGCGACAAGTTGATGTTGTGCTTGAGCGTTTGCAGATCGCCATTGCCATTGGCCTGGACGCGCTGGCCCAGTTGGCCTTGCGCCACGCCTTGCATGACCTGGCCCACATCGCCCAGCATGCTGCGCAGCGAGCCCATGGCCGCCGCCGCCTGCGCCATGGCGCGCCCGTATTCGCCTTGCAGTGACGTATCCGCGGCTGCCGAAAAGTTACCGTGTTCCAGCGCCTGCATCAGGGCGTTCAGCCCGTCCATGGTGGACTTGACGCTTTGCGCCGATTCATTGACGGCGGTCTTCATGACGCCCATGTCGCCCTTGAGCGGCGTGACGATGCGCCGGCTGAAGTCGCCCACAGCCACCGCACCCACCACCGAGTTCACCTCTTGCACGGCGCTTTGCAAGGTGCTGATTAGGTTGTTGAAGGACTCGGCGGTCTGGCCGACTTCGTCTGTGGCCGTGACGCTGACGCGGCGCGAAAAATCAGCCGTGGCTTCGATGTCGGCAATTTGCGCCTGCATGCTGCGCAGCGGGCGCGAGATCTTTTGGCCGGCCACGTAGGCCAGTGCCAGGCCGATCAGGATGGCCAGCAGCAAAGCGCCTGCCTGCACGGTTTCCAGCCAGGTCATGCGCTTGTCCATGGCCGTCTGGTCACGGCTGGCGGCAATCCGGCTGGCAGCGCTGGTGCCTTGCAGTGTGACGATCAACTGGTCATAAACCTTGTCGGCGTCCTGCATCATCATGGCGCCCAGGTTGGTGTCCGAAGTGGCGGCGTCGTAGGCCTCGGCAACCGCCTTTTCGTAGCTCTTGAGCAAAGGCAACATGGCCTGAATTTCGGCTTGTGACGATGCCGCGATAGACCGGTCGGCTTCATCCAGCGCGGTCATCTGCTGCGTCATCAGGTCGGCGGCAGATTGCTCGGCTTTTTCGCTTTTGAGGTTCAGCAGCGCCAGGCTGCGGTAGGCCGCCGCGTGGGTGGCGTTCACGGTCGCCTCGGTCTCTTGCGCAATCCGCTCGGTGGCCACCGAGCCTTTGAGCAGGTCTTCCACGCCGCGCTGGAAAGCCACCATGTTCATGTGGCTGAAGACGCCGAACGCGAGCAGCAGCACCGCAACAATCACGGGAGCCACCATCAGTTTGGTGCCGATGCGAGTCTTTTTTGCGGAGGAGGTCATGGATTACCAGGAAAACAGTGCGACAAAGCCCCGCCTAGGCGGGGCTTCAAGAACAGGCGAGGGCCGGAAGACGGCCGCTGAAAAGCTTTACTTGTAAACGCCGCCGCACACCGCGACGTTGTTCACTTTTTCGCAGTACATCTGCTTGGGCTGGACGGTCTTGGTCAGCGGATCGGTGAACTTGTAGTCTTGCCAGAACTTGCCCTTGGACGCGGCGAGTTCCACGCGCTCCTTGACGAACTCCTTGCCGTCCGGGTCCTTGAGGTTCATCAGGTCTTTACCCACTTGCTTGGGGTTCTGGCCGTGCGCCAGGCATTTGCCGTTCATGTCGTACACCACCAGGTAAAGGTCGCGGTCGGCGTAAGTCTTGTTGGGGGCCGTCATGTCGAGGTAGACCGCGTCGCCTTTGGCTTTGAGCGCGGCAACGCCTTTGGCGACCATCGCCTCAGCATCGGCCTTGGTGGCGCGCTCACCGGCGGCAAAAGCCAGGCCGGCGCTCAGGGCAAAGCTGGCCAGCAGCGTCTTGGAAAGCAGATTTTTAATAGTTGTCATGGGGTCTCGTTGTTGTGTTGATATTTGACGAGCGCGACTTTACCTTACAACGATTAAAAAGTTTGTAATGTTTGAATTGAAGGAATTCGCTGGAAATAAATTTCCTGGGCGTAAAATTAAATTTCCAATGATCTTCACCGTCCTGCAAACCGCGCTGCTCAACTTGCGTGCCCAATGGCCTCAGCCGTGGCCTGGCTTGCCGCAGGTGCTCGACGGCTGCCTGCAGCAGTTGGGCCATGCGCAGGGCCGCCCGGCCGCCACCAAGGCGGTGCCAGTGCTCGCTTGCATGCAGGCATTGGCTCAGCTGATTGAAGAGGACGGCGTCAAGCGCCACAGCCAAGGCCTGGAGCCTGCGTACCACAACCGTTTGCACATGGCCGATGCGCTGGTCGCGCTGACGGTGCTGCTGCTGGAAACCCGCAAGGACGTGGCCACTTCGGCTGCTACCGTCGCCATGGCCAGGCCGGCACACGCCGAATGGCTGGCCATGCTGGCCATGCTCGGACACGACTATCTGCATGACGGCAGCGTCAACAAGACCCCGAGTGAGCTCGAATGGCGCTCGGTGCGCAAGCTTCAGCCGCTCATGGCGCAGCACGGTATGTCGGCCGCTGACGCAGAGATCGTCAAGCACCTGATCCTGAGCACTGATCCCAGCGTTGTTCCGGCATCGCACCAGAAAATCGCCCATCGCCCGTTTTTGATTGACGACCTCGACTGCCTGACCGTGCTGGTGCAAGAAGCCGACATTTTGGCCAGCAGCCTGCCGGATGTGGGTCAGGCGCTGACACAGCAACTGGCGCAAGAGTGGGCCTTGTTCGATGCACCACGCGCAGCGCAGGTGCTCACGCCCAAAGGCCGCCTTGGCTTTTTGCGCTTTGGTGCGCTGTTCTCTAGCCCGGCCAGTCAGCGCTTGGGCCTGAGCGCGCTGCGCGCCGCGCAAATTTCCAGCCTTGAGGCTGACCTGCTCACCACCACCGCCTGACCGGCCCGCATGGACTCATCCACCGCCCGTGTGCGCAGGCCACAGCCTCTGGACCCGAATTCCCCCACGCCGCGGGTTGATGCCGCTGAGCGCTTTTTTTATTCGCAAAGCAAGCAGCCCGTGGGTTTTGTGCTGTCTGACCTGGCCAAGCAACTGGAGATGGAGCTGGCGGAGGCCCTTGAGCTGCTTGTCAGCAATGGCATTGAGTTGCCCAAGTCCCAGGAAGCGGATGCGGGTGAGGCAGCCGCCGAGCCTGCTGCTCGCAGCCCGGCAGCAGAACCGGCCCGTTCCCGGCTGACGGCTGCACCCGTGCAGGCGCCAGCACCCGCACCAGCGGCTGCGCCAGTCGCCAGGCCCGCTGCGCTCAAGCCCAGCAAAGCCCCGATCAATGCGGGCGAAACCATCGAATACGAAGACGGCCAGGTGCTCTTCAACAAGGGTGACCAGGCCAAGCACCTGGCGATTATTTTGGAAGGTTCGGTCGAGGTCTTTGACCCGGCCGACAACAAAGTGCTGGCCACGCTGGGCGTGGGCGCATCCTTTGGCGAGATGGCCATTTTGGAGGGCGGCGTGCGCGGCGCCTCTGTGCGCGCTGCCGGCAAAATCAAGTGCATCGAGATCCGGACTGAACCCTTGCGCGCCATTCTCAAGGCCGACACCGGCCTTCTGGTGCCCACCATGGAAGGCTTGCTGCTTCAGCAAAGCATGGCCAACAACCTGAGCCGCTTGCTCAAGCAAGGCTCCGACGGGGCTTTGGGCTACGAGATCATGGGTGACCAGAACATGAACTCGGTGCAGCTGCAACGCAAGCTGAACGACGCCTACGCCAACCCCGACACCCACGGCCTGAATGCCGAGCAGCTGATGTACCTGAAGTTGCAGGCCACGGCCCGCCTGCCCACCAGCTTGTACCGTGCGGGGCGCACTTTGTGCAGCCCGCAGCAAGAGCACGAGGGCGATGCCTTTGTGCTGGTCGAAGGCGCGGTCGAAGCCACGCTGGGCGGTCGCTCGGTGCGCTTGGGCCACGGCAGTATCTTGGGCCTGGCTGAAGGCATCACGGGCGCGCCTTACGCCTGGACCTCGATCGCGCTGGAAGACGTCACCGTCAAAACCATTCCCATGGACAAGGTGCTGCGCGACCTGGAGCGCGCCAACTCCGGCATTGCCGGCATCGTGCGCTACACCACCTCACGCATTCTTGAACTGCAGACCGCGCTGGCGGGCTGAGCCCAAACGCCTTAAGACGTGATCGGCAGCGTCACGATAAAGCTGGTGCCCACCCCGACTTCAGATTCGCAATCGATGGTGCCGCCCATCTTGGTGACGATGCTGCGCACCATCGCCAAGCCCAGGCCCGTGCCTTTGCCCACTTCCTTGGTCGTGAAAAACGGCTCAAAAATGCGGGGCAGGGTGGCCGCCGGAATGCCACTGCCGTTGTCGATCACGGCCACGCGCACCTTGTCAGCCTGAAAGCGCGAGACGTACAAAATGATGCGGCCGTCGCGCCGTTCGCCAATGGCGTGGCTGGCGTTCACGCACAGATTGACCAGCACCTGCTGCAAGCTGCCGCTGTCGCCCGTCAGCACCACCCGCGCCGCATCGGCTGACGCATGCTCGATGGCAATGTCGATGCCCTTGAGCGTGGCTTGCAGCAACGACTGGGTTTCGTCTATCAAAGGCGCGAGTTCAAAGGCCTCGATCACCTCTTCGGTGTTGATCTGATCGCGCCCCAGCCCGTTGAGCTTGATCACGATGTCACGCGCACGCGTGGTCGCCTGCAAGATCGCGCTCAGGTTTTTGGTGGCGTTGGATTCCGGCCCGACCTTCATCTCGACCAATTCGGCATGGTTTTGAATCATGCCCAGCAGGTTGTTGAAGTCATGCGCCACACCAGCGGCCAGCTGGCCCAGCGCGTCCAGGCGCTGAGACTGCTCGATCTGCTGGACCATGCGCACGTTCTCGGCTTCTTTTTCCTTGATCTCGCGCATGTCCTTGAGCGTGATGACCGCGCCGCTGATCAGCCCGGCAGAACTGCGCAAGGGCGCCGCCGTCAGCACCACCGGGATGGAGTCTTCGTCCTTGCGCGTGAGCTTCCACTCCACGTTCTGATTGGTCTTCATGGCCACGGCCTTGAGCTCTTCGATGCTCAGGCCCAGGCAGACCATGGTCCAGGTCTGGTTGCCCACGCCCAGGCGCTGGAAGCTCGACGCAATCGACACGCTGCTCGAATCGCCCTTGAACCAATTCACCACCGGCGCATCGGCCGCGTTGTCCAGCGATGGGTCGGCAATGAAGGCGTTCAAGTGCGCCAGGTCAGCGGCGCCCAACACGCAGTCTGAAAACGATTGTTCCAGCACCGAATCTTCGTCCACGCCCAGCAGCTGGCAGGCCGACACGTTGATAAAGCGCAGGTTGTGATGCGCGTCAAAACCCAGCACCGGCTGCGGTAGCTCCCGCAGCAGCAACCAGAAGTTGTCGGGGTCGTTGTCCCGGATGTCCTGCATCACCGCGCTGTGATTGGCCGGAATCCAGTTCGGGAAATCGCGCTTGGGCACGCCTTCAATGAACAGCTGGTGAATGGAACGCCCGACGATGCTCGACTTGCCGCGGCTCAGCAGGTCCAGCGATTTGGGGTTGGCGTTGACCACCAGGCCATTGCGGTCGATCTGGAGCACGCCGTCCTGCATGGCCTCCATGGTTTTTTCCAGCACGCTGTGCTGCTGACGAATTTCGTCGTTTTTGCGCACCAGCGAAGACACGTCATACAGATTGATCACGGTCTGGGTCATCAAGCCTTCGGCGTCAAACCGGCAGTTGGCGCTGACGCGCACCGGCGTGCTGTTCGGGCGACTGGCGTGCTTGAGTCGGGCCAGTACGGCGTCTTCATCGTCGCTTTCGATCAGCGCGCTCAATGCCGTGGCCCGCACCACTTGCCAAGGCAGGTCCGCGTCGGCAGCACTCAGGAAGACCAGGCCGCCGCCGTTGTCATCGGGTTCCGTGCCCGTCCAGTACACGTCCAGGTTCACGCGGCTTTGGTCTTTGCGCAACAAGGGCAATTGAAGGCTGACGTTGCCGGCGCGTGCCATGCCCTCGGGCAGCAAATCGCCAAGCTTGCGGGCGCGCAGCTCGGCGCCTGTAAAGCCGGTGAGCTGACGGGCGCGCGGGTTGGACATCACGATGCCGCCCTGAGCGTCAAGCCTGAGACAGGCCAGCGGCGTGTGCATGAGCATGTCGGCCACGGCCTGGGGGTTGGCTCGCTCAAGCGCGCTCAGTCGGCTGCCCAGGTCCTTGAAAAAAGCGGACAGCAACAGCGGCTCGGCGTCAAAGAAGTTCTGGCAAGGCTGACCCAGCAGCGCGCTGCGCGGCTGGCCGGTCAGGGCCTCCAGCGCCGGATTGCAGTCCTGCACCTGGCCCTGGCTGTCCAGCACCATGAGTCCGCTTTGAATCGACGACAAGATGCCGTTGACGTACTGGATTTTTTCTTCCAGAAAGCCTTGGCTGCGTTGCAGCTCGGTCTTTTTCTGGCGCAGGCGATTCCGCCCGGCCCGCACGCGCATCGGCTCCGTGATGCGGCGCAGCCAAAGCCCCGCCAGAATGACCAGCACCAGCACGCCGGTCAAGGCCAGCAGGGTCAGGGTCAGTTCGTTTTGCAAGCGCTGCTGCGCCGTCATCGCCGCCACAAATTCAAGCCCACTGCCGCCCAGGCGGGTCTGCCATTCGGTCAGCACCGCTTGCGACAGCGCCAGTGCACGCCACTCCCACCAGGCCACCAGTGCCAGCAAAAAGGGCAGGGCCACGGCCACTGAGAGGGCAACGCGCGCTGCGATAGGAAGGGTGGCTTGCTTGAAAAATATCGGTTTCATCGGCTTTTTAGACTGGCTCTCAAGTCGTTAAACACGCTTAGAGCGTTAGATAAGCTTGATTAAACCGCAAATATCATTTCAAAGATGAGGTTCAGTTTATGATGGCGCCTATTTGCTCGGCATTGCGCCCGAGCTGCACGCGGCTGTACTGCGCATTTTGAGGACTACGGATGACGACGATTCTTTTGGTAGATGACGAAGACCTGTTGCGCGAGGGCGTGAGGGAAATTCTTGAAATCGGCGGCTATTCGGTGATTGAAGCCAGCGACGGCCTGCAGGCGCTGCAACTCTTTGCGGTCTCGAATGTGGATCTGGTGATCACTGATGTGGTCATGCCCAACATGGACGGCGTGGATTTTGTGACCAAGCTGCGCGAGACCTTTCCGCTGGTGCCCATCCTCACGATTTCTGGCGGCAGCCGCGTGGTGAGTGCGCGTTTTGGCCTGGACTCGGCCTTGCTGTCGGGGGCCAACGCCAGCCTGACCAAGCCCTTCAATGCCAAGCAATTGCTTGAAAAAGTGGCACAGCTCCTGGCCGAAATCTGACGGCTGAACCGTGAAGCCTCTAGATTTGATCGAGCGCGGCGCCACGTCAGTGGAGCCTCCTGAGCTGGGTGGCGAAGCCCGTGGCCTGGCGCACGCCCGCGTGCTGCTGGTGGACGACAGCCGCCTGATCCGCATGGGTCTACGCCGCTCGCTGGAATCCATTGGCCTGAAAGACATCACCGAAGCCAATCACGGCAAGGAAGCCATCGAGATGCTGGCGCGCCAGCCCTTTGACCTGATGCTGCTGGACATGGAAATGCCCGAGATGAACGGGCTTGAAGTGCTGCAGGTGCTGCGCGATTCTCCGCATCATCCGTGGCCGCCGGTCATCGTGATTTCGGGCGGTACCGGCATTGACGATGCGGTGCGCTGCATTGAACTCGGTGCCGAGGATTACCTGCCCAAGCCATTTAACCCGGTGTTGTTGCGCGCCCGTGTGACAACCTCGGTGGACAAAAAACAGCTGCGCGACCAGGACGCCCTGCGCATGCGCCAGCTCAAGCGCCAGCACGAAGCGCTGAGCGAAGAAAAAGCCAAGACCGAAGAGCTGCTGCTCAACATTTTGCCGGGCAGCATTGCCAAGCGCCTCAAAGCTGGCGAAGAGCACATTGCTGACGCCTGCCCCGCTGTGAGCGTGCTGTTTGCCGACATGGTCGGCTTCACCGCCATGTCGCGCACCATGTCAGCCAGCGAGTTGGTCAAGTTGCTGGGCGACTTGTTTTCGCGCTTTGACTTGATCACGGAAAAGCACGGCCTTGAAAAAATCAAAACCATCGGCGACTGCTACATGATGGCCGGCGGCGTGCCTGTGGCGCGCGACGACCACGCCCTGGCCGTCACACGCGCGGCCATGGACATGGTCAAAGCGCTCAAGGAATTGCATGAGCGCACAGGCGGCGCCTTGAACATGCGCATCGGCATTCACAGTGGCCCCCTGGTGGCTGGCGTGATCGGCATCCGCAAGTTCACTTACGACCTGTGGGGCGACACCGTCAACGTGGCCAGCCGCATGGAGTCCACCGGCCAGGCCGGAAAAATTCATGTGTCGTCTTCAACTGCCGAGTTGCTGCAAGGCCACTTTGAGCTGGAGCCGCGCGGAATGATTGAAGTCAAGAGCCTGGGGCAGGTCGAGACCTTCTTTGTTGAGAGCAAAAAGCAATGAGCAAACTCAAAATAACACCCACGAACAAAGAGCGCGTGATGCGGGAAGACGACCTCATCGTCTCCAAGACCGACCTCAAGGGTCGCATCACGTACGGCAACAAGACCTTCATCGAGTTTTCTGGACTCGATGAAAGCGAGTTGATCGGCATTCAGCACAACGTGATTCGCCACCCGGACATGCCACGCGCCGTGTTCCACATGCTGTGGAGCGCCATCAAGGACGGCAGCGAAATCTTCGCCTACGTCAAGAACCTTTGCAGCGACGGCAGCTTTTACTGGGTGCTGGCCAACATCACGCCGTCGGTGGATGCCAGTGGCGCGGTGCTGGGCTACTACTCGGTGCGCCGCAAGGCCAATCCCAAGGCCCTTGTCGTCATTGACCAGCTGTACCGGCAAATGCTGGCCGAAGAGCAGCGCGCAGGCACGCGCGACGCCATTGAGGCGTCCACCCGTTTGATGACTTCGTTTATGAAAGAAAAAGGCAAGAGCTATGAAGATCTGGTCCTCTCGCTTCAAGCGCTTTGAGCTGAACCCCGCTGCGGCCATCTGGCTGCTGGGAGTGATTGCCACGGCCTTGGCCGCCTATGTGCTCGTCTTGACGGGCGCAGATGCACTGGCTTGGGGTCTCCTGGGCGCGGTGCTGCTCATCTGGCTGGCCTGCCTGTTGGGCATGCGGTCCGAAGCCGCCTTGCTGGCGCAGGTCGAAGGTGTCTTGCGCACCGCCAGTGTGGGTCAGCTGGAGTCACGCATCGTCAACATTCCGGCGGGCAACCGCCTGTTTGCCACGGCCTGGGGCGTCAACGACGTGCTTGACCAGGTCGAAGCCGTGTTCCGCGAATCACTGACTGTGGTGGCCCGCATGGGCGAGGGCGACTTTGCACGTGAGCCGCAACCCAACGGCCTCAAAGGCCTGTTCCCCATCATCTTGCAGCGCATTGCCTCGGTGCAGCGCCGGGTCAGCCAGACCGTGGGCAGCATGCGCCAAGTCATGCTGTCGCTGGCCGACGGCCAGTTTGACCAGGCCATTCGGGACCAGGGCGAAAGCGGTCAGTACAAGCAGATTCTGGACAACGCGCGCCAGGCCACGCAGGCGCTGGAAGCTGTGTTGAGCGAAATCGTGCAGGTGATGGAAGCCATGTCCCGCGGCGACCTGACCTCACGCGTCAAGACCGAAGGCAAGGGCAGCCTGGGCAAGCTCAAGACCGACATGAACAAAACGCTGGACGCCCTGGCCGGCGCCATGCGCAGCATTGGTGAAAACGCCCAGCAGGTGGCCGGCGCCGCCAGCGACACCAGCACGGCCATTGGACAGCTGGCCGACGGCGCGCAAAGCCAGAGCCAGTACATCGGCCAGGTGGTCACGGCCATTCGCCAGACCACCGAAGCGGTCAACGACATCTCCAACAGCACCGAGACGGCTTCCCGTCAGGCGCAGCAGTCGGCCGACATCGTCAAGGACGGCCGGACCAAGATGGAGCAGATGGTTGAAGTCGTCAATGGCATCGCCCGCAACTCCGAAAAGATCAACAAGATCACAGACGTGATCGAGAAGATTGCCAACAAGACCAACTTGCTGTCACTCAACGCCGCCATCGAGGCCGCGCGTGCGGGCGAGCATGGCAAAGGCTTTGCCGTGGTGGCTGACGAGGTGGGCAAGCTGGCCGCCAGCAGCGCCGAAAGCACCAAGGAAATCACGACGCTGATTCAGCAGGCGGTGTCTGAGGCCAATCGCGCCGTGCTCGCGGTGCAAGAAGTCAGCGCCGACATGGAGCGCATCGTGCAAAGCTCCAGCCAGACCGGCGGCATGTTGCAGCGCATTTCGGCCGCGGTCGAAGAGCAGACCCGCATGATGCAAGAGATCAACAGCAACGTGATGAGCCTGGACAAGATCGCCAACACGAACTCGGCGGCGTCTGAAGAGTTGGCTGCCAGCATGATCGAGCTGTCCAAGGTGGCTGACTCCACCCGCCGCGAGATCGACCGCTTCAAGATCGCTGGCTAAGCCATGGAACTTGTCCTGTTTCAGATGGGTTCGGGCCGGTTTGCCTTTTCCGCCGCTGGCGTGATCAAGGTGCTGGACCTGTTGCCGCTGACGCCCTTGCCCTACGCCCCGCCCGATGTCGAAGGGCTGGTGAACGTGGCCGGCTCGGTGTTGCTCAAGGTGGACCTGGCGGCGCGCCTGGGCCTGCCCGCGCGCTCGGCCAGTGCCGAGGGCAATCTGCTGGTGCTCGCCGCCGGGCAGGACACGATCGTGGTGCAGGTGGACCGCGTCTTCAACAAGATCAACCTGGAGCCGGACGCCATCAAGCCTTACGAAGGGGCGGACGAGGGCGCCAACGGCATCGTGAAGGCCGAGTTCAGCCTGCCCGACGGCATGGTGCTGCTGCTCAATGAAGCCGCACTGGGCTTGCAGGAGATGAACCCCGTCGGCGTGCCCGAAGGCGGTGGCGGATTGCTGGGCCGTGCCCAGGAGACCGATGCCGGGCAGGCACAAAACGTCGTGAGCAACGACATCCAGACCGTGACCGTGCAAGACGGTGGCGAGACCTACGCCTTCCTGATGGAAAGCGTGATGGAGATCGTGGAGATCAAAGAGCTCACGGCCTTGCCCGGCGCCAGCGCCGAGGTCGAAGGCCTGATGGATTTGCGCGGCAAGGCGCTGCTCGTTTTGTCGATGGCGCGCATGCTCAAGCGCGCGCAAAAGGTCAGCCCGCGTTTTGTGCTGGTGGTGTCCGTGGACGGCGCCCGACTGGGCGTGTCCGTCAGCGACATCGTGGGCATCGAGCGCTATGCGCGCGAGGATGTGCAAGCCGTGTCCGGTGGCGACACCCAGCTTGAAGGCTATTTGTCGGGCGTGGGCCCGCGCCTGGGACGCATGACCGGACTGATCTCGATCGCCGGGCTGGTGCCGGCTGAAAAGATGAGCCTGTTCAGGCGCTACCTCAACGAACACGGATTGGAACTCTCGAGCATGTCGGACCGCGAACAAAAGACCATGCGCCGCCTGCTGGCCTTCCGCCTGGGCGACGAGCGCTGCGCTTTGCCGCTGGCCTGCATAGACAGGGTCGAGGAGTTCAGCGCGTCGGTGGAGCTGCCGCAGGGCGACTCGACGCTGGCGGGCGTGGTGCAGATCAAGGGCGACGTGGCCCCGGTGCTGGACATGCGCGACATGCTGGGCGTGCCCAAGTCCGACCAGGCGGCCTACATCGTGGTGCGCGTGCACGACGCGATCTGGGCGCTGATCGTCGACAAGGTCGACCGCGTGATCGAGATCGCTGAAAAAGATATTTCGCCCGTGCGTACGGGTGAAAACGACTACCTGACCGAAGTCGGTCGGCTCAATGGCGAGCTGATTTCGCTCTTGTCTCTGGAGCCTCTGTCAAGGGCGGCTCACGCCTGAACCGGGAACCATTTTGTCCAAAGACAACGTCAATGACTTGATTGCGCAGATGCAGGCCGCCGTGAAAAGCGCGGTGGTTGCCAGCAAGTCCGTCAATACCACCTTGGCCGCAGGCTCGCCCGCGGTGGACAAGGTGCAAGCCGAAAACCAGCTCAGCCTGATCAACCAGCTGATGGGCGGGGTCGAGTCGCGCTTTGGCATCAAGTCAGGCAGCCTGGTCGAGCGCAAGCTCGCGCGCATCCTGAAAGACATGCCGGTCAACATCCTGCGTGACTGGGTCACCTCGATGAACACCTGCTCGTCCGAGCATCCTGAATGGCAGTCACTGGTCGAGAACTTGACCGTGCACGAGACCTACTTTTGCCGTGACCCGGACCTGATGGAAATGGTCACGTCAGAGATCTTGCCGCCGCTGATTGCAGCGCGCGAAAACGCGCAGCGCCTGCAAGTGTGGTCGGCCGCCAGCTCCACCGGCGAAGAAGTCTATGACCTGGCCTACATGTGCCTCAAAGGTTTGCAGGCGGCCGGCAAGGCGCAGGTGCGCGACGGGCGCATCACGCCGTCGAGCAGCTGGAACATGTACGTGCTGGGCACAGACATTTCGAACCAGGCTTTGCGTACCGCACGCGAGGGCGTTTACGGCGACCTGGGCATGGGTTCGTTTCGCAATCTGCCGCAGCACTGGCGCGCCATGTTCGAGACCATCGACATGCCCTCGGGCGGCGCCATGCAGGGCGTGAACTACTACCGTATCCGCGACTGGGTGCGCAACTTTGTGCGCTTTGAGCGCTTCAATTTGATGAACACACGCCCGCCCGTGCAGGGCATGGATCTGGTGTTCTGCCGCAACGTGCTGATTTACTTTGATGACGACGTCAAACGCGCTGTGCAGACCATGCTGGCCCGCGCCATGGCGCCGGGCGGCGTGCTGGTGATGGGTGCTTCGGTGCAGCTGCTCACCACGCAGTACTTTGACAGCAAGCTCGGACGCGGTGGCCCCTGGTACATCCGCAACGGGGTGCCCGTATGATCCGGCTCCTGATTTCCGACGACTCGGCTTTCATGCGCATTGCCATCCGCAAGATGGTGGAGTCGCATCCCGACATCGAGGTGGTGGGCGAGGCCCGCACCGGCCAGATGTGTGTGGAACTGGCCGAGCAGCTCAAGCCCGACGTCATCACCATGGACGTCGAGATGCCGGTGATGGACGGCTTGGAGGCCACGCGGCAGATCATGGCGCGCTGCCCCACGGCCATCGTCATGCTGAGCAGCCTGACCGAGCGCAATTCGGTCTCCACCATCAAGGCCCTTGAGCTGGGCGCGGTGGACTTCATCGCCAAGAAATCGTCTTTCGTGCAGCTGGACATCGTCAAGATCGGCGACGAGCTTGTGGACAAGCTGCGCTTTTGGGCCAAAAAGCGCTCACGCATTTCCTTCGGCGGTGCCTCGCGCATCCATTCGACCGTGGACACGTCGCAGCCCGTGGCCCTGCGCAAAGCTGAAAACCAGGGCGCACCCGGCTTGATCGTTTTGGGCATTTCCACCGGCGGCCCTGCCACCTTGCCGCAAACCTTGAAAGCCATGGGCGGCCCGCTGAAGTGCCCGATGGTTGTGGCCCAGCACATGCCGCTGCTGTTTACCAGCGGCTTTGCCACCCACTTGCGTGCCGAAACCGGCTTGAATGTGGTCGAGAGCAAAGACGGCATGCAGCTCGAACCGGGCATGGTCGTCATCATCAAGGGCGGCACGGACGCCGTGGTGCGCGAGCCCTTCCAGGGCCGCCTGATGCTGTACGAGCGCACCCAGGCTGACGCCCCCATTCACCCCAACGCCGACGTGCTGTTCCGCTCAGCGGCCAGTGTGACTTGCCCCACGGTGGCCGTCATCATGACCGGCATGGGCAGCGACGGCATGAAGGGCACCGAAGAACTGGTGGCCCGCAAAGGCTCGGCCGTGCTGGCCCAGGAGCCATCGACCTGCATCGTGGACGGCATGCCGTCCTCCGTTATCAAGGCGGGCCTGTCCACCGCCATTCTCAATCCACAAGACCTGGGCGCCCGCCTGGCTCGTATGGCAGGGCAGACAGCGCCCACCAAACTCCCTTCCTTTTTTGCTTGATCCGAAGTCCCCACCATGACCCAGAAAAATATCCTCATCGTTGACGACTCCTTTGTCATGCGCGCTTTGCTGCGAGGCATCATCACCGCAGACCCGGACTTGAACGTGATCGGCGAGGCCACCAACGGACTCGAAGCCCTGCAAAACATCAAGGAACTCAATCCTGATCTGGTGCTGCTGGACATCGAGATGCCGCACATGGACGGCATTGAATGCCTCAAGCGCCTGCGCCTTTTGAGCAACGTGCCCGTCATCATCGTGTCGTCGGTGGCGCAGACCGGCTCGCCCCAAGCGCTGGAAGCACGCAAGCTGGGCGCGGCTGAAGTCATTGCCAAGCCGTCCGGCGCCATGAGCCTGGACCTCAATGCCAAGAAGGGCAGCGAGATCGTGACGGCTTCCCGCAAGGTTCTCGGCCTCTGAGCCGGAGTCGCAGATGTCTGACGATTTCATCGAGACCATATGGGCTCAATATGCCGTGGAGACGGAAGAGCATATTGAGGGCATCGAGTCCTTGCTGGTCAAGGCTGACGGCGTCGAGCTCAATGGCGAGGAAATCTCCACGCTGTTCCGCGCCTTCCACTCGCTCAAGGGCTTGAGCCGAGTGATGGAGCTGGGCGCGCTGGAGTCAGTGACCCACCGCGCTGAAGATTTGCTGGGCCTGGTGCGCGAAGGCGTCACCACGCTGGACAAGCCCACGGTGGACTTGCTGCTGCGTTCACTCGATTCAATCAAGACCCTGCGCGACCTGGCCGTGACCGAGCGCGCCGACGGCGAAAAGCCCATCGAGCTGGCCAAAGAGCTGGAAGCGGCTTACCGCCGCGCGCAAGGCGGCGGTGATGCAGCCGCACCTGCGCCCGTTGCAGCGCCCCCTGCACCCGCGCCTTCGCCGCAACCGCCGCCGCCATCAGCCGCCGTCAGTGCGCCGCCGGCCAAGCCTGCGCCCACGCCCGCGCCCGTTTCAGCAGCCCCCGCGGCTGCGGCCAGCGGCAATCCCGACGACCGCCCGGACGACCAGGAAATCTTCTTGCGCCTGGTGCGCAACGGCCTGCCCATCCTGGAGCAGCTGGCCACTTCGATTGCCGCCAAGCAAAACGCCGAACAGATTCTGGCCGTGGCCAACGACATCCGCCGCCCGCTGGGCTGGATGGTGCGCGCCGCCACCAAGCTCGGCTATGGCGGTATCACACGCCGCATTCAAGACATTCTCGAAGCCCTGCCGACCGACGCTGACCTGAGCGCTGAACGCGGTGAGTTGCTGGTCGAGCGCATCGTCGCTTTGCTGAGCGATTTGAAGACGCTGGGCGAGACCACCGGCAGTGATCTGGGCGGCGAATCGCTGGCCCAGGTGCTGGCTCGTACCCTGCGTGACAACCTGGAGCAATTGCTGCTCAAGATTGGTCAAAACCTCGACGCGCTGGAAAGCAGCGCCGACATGGCCGACGAAGACCTGGCCGATCTGGTGTCGCAAAATTTCTCGCGTGTGCATGCCTACATGTCCTCGCTGTTCCCCGACATGCATTGGGACTTGCCCCTGCTGTTTGTGGACGCTTATGCGCGCGCCGCCCGCCGCCAGCTGGCCATTTATGGCGAGGTGATTCAGCTCACCCGCGACTCACTGGCCTTCATCCGCGAACTGGCCGCCAGCAAGCACAAAAAGCCTTTGGAGCAGGGCGCCAACCCGACCCAGCACCAGCGCCTGAACCAGCGCATGAAGGACTATCTGTGGGGCAATGACAAGGCCGGCGACACGCCGGTCGAGGCCATTCGCGCCTTTGTGGCCCACCTGAACATTCCGCCCGAACTGGCGGAGTTGCTGTCGTCGGAGAACACGCGCGAGCTGATGGAGTTGATCCAGGAAGGTGGCAACGCCTACCTGATCATGGCGCACCTGGAGTCGTCCGAGTCCACCGCCGGAGCGTTTTTGGCCTGGGTCAGCCAGCGCGGCAGCGTCATTACCAACCGCTCGGTCTTCGTCAATGGCCAGAGCTGGTATGAAATGCTGTTCATCAGCAAGAGTGACCGTGCCACGGTCGAGGCCGAACTCAAGGCGATTGATCCCGAAGAAGAGCTGATCAAGTTCAAGGCGCAGCTGGGCAAGCCCCAGGGCGCTGTGCCCGTCAAAACCGTGGTCGCCGCCGCGCCAGACGGCAAGGCAGCACCGGCCAAGCCGGCCGCTGCTGCTGCCGCTGCGTCCAACGTGATCCGTGTGCCCGGCGAAATGCTGGACCAGTTCATGAACCAGATCGGTGAAATGGTGCTGGTGCGTGGCCAGCTGGCGCACGTGATTGCCGACCAGCACCTGCGCGACGCTGCGATCAAACTGCGCCGTGATCTCGACGCGCAAAGCCAAAGCAGCGGCGTCGATTTCCAGAAAGTGCTGGACTTGATCGACGAGCAGTCGCGCCGCCTGCAAGAAACCGACAGCCTGATTCAAGACGCCTTGTCACGCCTGCAAGACAGCGTGATGGGCCTGCGCGTGGTGCCGGTGGAGATGGTGTTCAAGCGCTTTCCGCGCATGGTGCGTGACTTGGCACAAGCCCAGGGCAAGCAGATCCGCCTGGAGTTGCTGGGCCAGGAAGTCAAGATCGACAAGGCCATGGTTGAGTCCCTGGCCGACCCCTTGCTTCACATGGTGCGCAACAGCGCTGACCACGGCATTGAAAAGCCCGAGGACCGCAAGGCCGCTGGCAAGCCTGAAGAGGCTGTCATCCGCATTCAGGCCGAGCAGCAGGGCAGCCGCATTTTGATCAAGGTCAGCGACGACGGCCGGGGCATGGACCCGGAACGCATCCGCAAAAAAGCGGTGGAGCGCGGCCTGATCAAGGAAGACGAAAGCCTGCAACTGAGCCGCGACGAGATTTTGAAGTTCATCTTCCGCGCCGGTTTCAGCACCGCCGAAGTGGTGACCGAGACTTCGGGCCGGGGCGTGGGCATGGACGTGGTGCGTACCAACGTGATGCGCATGGGTGGCAACATCCACCTCGACTCCGAGCTGGGCCGGGGCAGCATTTTCACGATGCAAATGCCTTTGTCTGCCGCGGTGCAGCAGGTGCTGTTGGTCAACACCTCGGGCCAGACGCTGGCGATTCCGGGGCGTTACGTGGCCGAGCTGATCGAGGTCAATGACTTTGACGTGCAGACCGTCAAGGGACGCACCGCCATCTTGCTGCGCGGCAACTTTTTGCCCATCGTCCGGCTTGACGAATTGCTGGGCTTTGAAGCCAAGCCCGACGACGAACACCGCTTCGTGGTGGTGCTGTCCGACGGTCAGCGCACGCTGGGTGTGTCGGTCAGCGAGTTCGTGGGCCGCCAGGAACTCTTTACCAAGGACATTCATCCGCGCCTGTCAGCCCTACCGGGCGTGGGTGGCGCGTCCATCCTGGGCGATGGCCGGGTGGTGTTGATCCTGGACGCCGCGGCCATTTACAGGCTGGCTGAAAACTTCAAGACCGAGCGGACCGCAGCGCTCGTCGAGGCCGACTGACAGACCTACTGACATGGCCATCTACCTTCAGGTCCGCGCGGGCCAGATCCATCTTCTCCTGGACGCCTTGAGCGTGCATGAGATCCTGGGCCTGGACGCGCTCGCCGAAGGCGGTGGCGCGCATTGCGAATGGCGCAGCGAGGTGCTGCAAAGCCTGAATCTGGGTGAATTCCTGGGCAGTCCTTCTGTGGCGCCAGGCATGGGCGTGGTGTACACCCCCGACCGTGACGCACAGCCGATCATGCTCAAGGTGGACGAGGTGCTGCGCCTGCGCGAGTTGCGCGCCGGCGATTGGTCGGCGCTGCCGCGCCTGCCCGAACAAACCCTGGTTTTCTTTGACGCCATCCATGTGGATGCCGCGGCCAATCAGCAGATCTACCGCTTGCGCAGCCGCCTGGCGCCCACGCTGTTTGCAGCCAAGGCCGAGCTCGAACTGGCCGAGCCGCCGTGACCCTGTCGCGTTTCATGAATTGACCCTTCGCCTCTGTTTTTGTCTGTCCACGCTTTCAGTTTTTTTTGCCGGAGTCTTCCATCATGTTGAAAAATTTCTCAGTGAACGCACGACTGATGTTCTTGGTTGCCATGATGAGCATCGTCTCCGTCGTGGTTGGCTTGTCCGGCCTGCGCGGCATGAGCCAAAGCATCAGGAGCTTTGAGTTTGTGTACACCGACCACCTGGTGCACCTGCGCGACCTCAAGGTGATTGCGGACATGTACGCGGTCAACATCGTGGACACGGCGCACAAGGTTCGCAACGGCAACATTCCCTGGGAAGAAGCGCAAAAGAACCTGGTGACGGCCCGCAAGACGATCATCGAAAAATGGGCGGCCCATCCGGTTGACGAGATGGTCGGCGAAGAAAAGAAAATGATCGACGGCATTCTGGCGTCCTTCGTCAAGGTGGACGTCGAGCTGGACAAGCTCAGCGCCATTCTGGAAAAGAAAGACATGGAAGCCCTGACGGCTTTCACCGTGGGCCCGCTGTACCCCACCATTGACCCGATCAGTGAGCAGTTCTCAACCTTCATGGAAGTTCAGCTGACCGAAGCCAAGGAAGAATATGAAAATGCCGAAGCGGCTTACGAGTTCAACAGCCGCCTGAGCATCGGCATGATCCTCGCTGGCGTAATCCTCGGCGTCTGGTCGGGCTTGTCGATTGTTCGCTCGGTGACGCAACCCCTGGAGCGCATGCGCACCACCGTGGGTCTGATTGAATCCACCGGCGTGTTTTCGCACCGCGTTGAAAACGACAGCGCCGACGAAGTCGGCCAAACCGCCCAGGCGCTCAATCGCATGCTCGATTCGCAGCAAGCCGCCATTAGCGACGTGAACCGGGTCGTGGGCGCGCTGGCCGGTGGTAACTTTGACCTGCGCATTCAGACCGACTTGCGCGGCGATCTGGGCACCATGAAGGCTGCTGTCAACGGCGCAGCAGACGCCATTCATGCCACCATGCAAAGCCTGAGCACGGCCATGGCCGCGCTGGAAAACGGCGACTTTTCGGCCCGCGTCGAATCGAACGCCCAGGGCGACTACCGCCGCGCCATCGAGCAAGCCAGCCACGCCATGCAGACCCTGCGCGAGATGCTGGGCGATGTCGGCCAGGTCATGGGCGAAGTCGCGCGCGGCAACCTGTCGCAGCGCGTGAGCACCATGGGCCGGGGCGACCTGGACGTGCTGAAGAACAACATCAACAGCTCCTTGGTGGCCTTGACGAGTGCCATGTCCACCATCCACAACAACACCCGCCAGGTGGCCGCGGCGTCCAATCAGACCAGCCAGGCGATTGGCCAGATTTCTGACGGCGCGCAAAACCAGACGCATGCGATTTCGCAATTGGCCGCAGCCGTGCGCCAGACCACGACCTCGGTCACCGACGTCTCGCGCAACACCGTGGTCGCCAGCCAGAAGTCGCAAGAATCGATGGTCATCATGCGCGACGGCATGAAGCAAATGGAACTCATGGTCGAAGTGGTGAGCTCCATTGCCGCCAACTCCGAGAAGATCAACAAGATCACCGAAGTGATCGAAAAAATTGCCAACAAGACCAACTTGCTGTCGCTCAACGCTGCCATTGAAGCGGCGCGCGCTGGTGAACACGGCAAGGGCTTTTCTGTCGTGGCTGAAGAGGTGGGCAAGCTGGCCGCCAACAGCGCCGAAAGCTCGCAAGAAATCGCGCGTTTGGTGCAACAAGCTGTGCAAGAAACCAGCCGTGCCGTGGCCACGGTCAAGCAGGTCAACCAAGGGATGATGCAAATCGAGCAGGGCGCGCATGAGACCGACAGCATGCTGCAACGCATCTCGGCCGCACTTGAGCAACAGAGCTCAGCCGTTGAAGAAATCAATGCCAACCTGACCAGCCTCGACAAGATCGCCCGCAGCAATGCATCGGCTTCTGAAGAGATGACCGCCACGGTGGTGGAGTTGTCCCGCATCGCCGACGCCACGCGCCGCGAAGTCGACAAGTTCATGGCCTGAGATGCCCAGGCTTTTGCTCGGCACGCCGAGCGCGCACCCCGCCCAGGCCAGCCCTGAGCGCTCCCGTCTGCGCGCCTGTGCCTGGTCCTTGCTGGCTGTCTGGCTGCTTTACAGCGCCGGCATGCTGGCCTGGTACCTCATCAACGACCCCGAAATTTTCAACGCTATCTGCAGGACACGGCCATGACGAACACAGGAGCGGGCAGCATGCCCCTCAATATCGAGGACATCCTCCAACCCCTGCGCGCGCGCGCAGACCGCCTGATGGTGGGCACGCTGGGCTTTTTGCTGCTGATCTGCCTGGGTATTGCCGCCTTCAATGGCAGCTGGAGCCTGGCCTTGTCCGTGGGCGTGCCGGCCTTGCTGGTGCCGTGGGTCATTTACCGGCTGGCGCCGGGCTCGCTGGCGTCTCGCCTGACTTGCGCCTCGGCTTTCATGGTGTTTGCAGCCCTCACGATTCAACAGACGCAGGGCATGTCGGAAACGCACTTCGGCATCTTCACGCTGCTGGCGTTTTTGCTGTACTACCGCGACTGGCGCCCTGTGGTGGCGGCGGCCGGCTTGATAGCGGTGCATCACGTCGGCTTTGGCCTGCTGCAGGCGGGTGGCCTGGGCGGCGTGCAACTGCTGTCTGGCACCATCAATCCGTGGATCATCATCTTGCACGCCGCCTACGTGGTGTTCGAGGCCATCGTGCTGATCTTCATGGCCGTGATCCTGCGCCGCGAAGCGGTGGAGTCGGCCCTGGTGGCAGACCTGGCTGGCCAGATCGGCGAAGGCAATTTCAGAGCGCATGGCCAGCATGAGACGCGTGGTTCTTCGCCTCTCTTGTCCAAGGTGTCTGAAATGCAAGCCTCGCTGGACGCCACGCTGCGCGACATCACGCAGGTGATGAACGCCGTGGCCCAGGGTCGTTTTACTGAGCGCGTCACCGCGGCTGCCAAGGGCGACCTGGACGGCCTCAAGCGCAACATCAACCAAAGTATTGAAGCGCAGCAAGCCGTGTTCAAGGACGTCACGCAGGTGATGAATGCCGTGGCGCAGGGTCGCTTCACTGAGCGCGTGACCGTGTCAGCCAAGGGCGACCTCGAAGCGCTCAAGCACAACATCAACACCAGCATCGATTCGCAGCAAGCGGTGTTCCAGGACATCACGCAAGTCATGAACAGCGTGGCCAGCGGCAAGCTCACCCAGCGCATCACTGTGGCCGCACAGGGCGACCTGCAAGCCCTGAAGACCAACGTCAATTTGTCGCTGGACGCCTTGCGCAGCGCCATGCAGGTCATTCACGGCAATACCCGCCAGGTGGCCGCTGCTTCCAGCGAGACCAGCAATGCCATCGGCCAGATTTCAGACGGTGCGCAAAACCAGACGCATGCCATCAGCCAGGTGACCACGGCCGTGCGCCAGACGGTGACTTCGGTGTCCGAAGTCTCGCGCAACACTGAGTTCGCCAGCCAGCAATCGCGCCAGTCGGTGGACTCGGTCCGCGCCAGCATGAGCAAGATGCAGGAGATGGTGCAGGTGGTCAACAACATCGCTGCCAACTCCGAAAAAATCAACAAGATCACGGAAGTGATCGAGAAGATCGCCAACAAGACCAACCTGCTGTCGCTCAATGCCGCCATTGAAGCGGCCCGCGCCGGCGAGCATGGCAAAGGCTTTGCCGTGGTGGCCGACGAAGTGGGCAAGCTGGCGCTCAACAGCGCTGAAAGCTCGCAGGAAATTGCGGCCCTGGTCAAGCAGGCGGTGGACGAGGCGCACCGCGCTGTGGCAGCCGTCATGGAGGTCAACAAGGACATGACCAACATTGAAGGCGCCGCCCGCGAAACCGACACCATGCTGCAGCGCATTGCGGCCGCCCTGGAGCAGCAAAGCGCGGCGGTTGAAGAGATCAACGCCAACCTCAGCAACGTGGACAGCATCGCCCGCAGCAATGCCGCCGCGTCCGAGGAAATCACGGCCACCGTGATTGAGTTGTCCAAAATTGCCGACGCCACCCGGCGCGAGGTCGAGCGCTTCGAGACTTGAGCGGCAGGGCCGGCGTCGCCGGCTCAGTGCTTGGCTGGGCGCTAGACCGTTTCGCGCGAGGGGCTAGGCTGCCGGCAAGGCAGCTTGGCGAGCAGGGCGCTCAGGCGTTCGTAGTCCACAGGCTTGACCATGTGATGGTCAAAGCCCGCCGCCAACGAGCGGGCCACGTCTGCGCCTTGACCGTAGCCGGTCAGCGCGATCAGCGTGACCCCGGCCAAGGCTGGAATCTCACGCAGGCGCCGGGACAAGTCGGTGCCGTCCATGTCAGGCAGGCCGATGTCCAGGATGAAGGCGTCGGGAACACTGGCCTCGTCAAGCACGTAGTCCCGGGCCTTGGCGAGCGTGCTTGACGCATTGAAGCTCACGCTGACGTCGTAGCCATCCATCTCCAGCAGCATGGCCAGGGTCTGGGCGGCGTCCACGTTGTCGTCCACCAGGTGCAGCTTGAGTCTTCGCTCGCTCGGGGCGGCCTGTGCCTCGGTCAGCACAGGCGGCAAGGGGGTCTGCTTGAGGTCTTTGAGCGGGGCGCAGGGCAGGTAGACATGAAAGCGTGAACCACGACCCAGGCCGGCGCTTTCTGCCGTGACCCGGCCGCCGTGCATGGTCACCAGGCTCTTGACCAGGGCCAGGCCCAGTCCCAGCCCGCCCTGGCGACGGTCTGACGAACGTTCGCCCTGGGTAAACAGGTCAAAGATTTCGGGCATCAGGTCGGGGTCGATGCCGGTGCCGTTGTCGCCCACGGTCAGGTGCCATTCGCCGTCTTCTTCGACGGCGCTCAGGTCGATGTGCCCGCCTTCAGCGGTGTACTTGGCCGCGTTGTTGAGCAAGTTGCTCACCACCTGGACCAGCCGCGCAGGGTCGCCGCGTACCGGCATGACGCCCTTGGGCACGTTCACGCTGAGCCGGTGCTTGCTCGACGAGATCAAGGGCTGGATCTGCTCGATGGCGACGGCGACCACACCGGCCAGGTCGATGGTTTCCAACTTGAGCGTGACCTGCCCGCGCGTGATGCGGGAGATGTCCAGCAAGTCGTCAATGATGCGGGCCATGTGCTGGGCCTGGTTGCCGATGATGCGGCCGGTCTCTTCGACCATGGGGTCGAAGTTGTTGGCGTGCCTGAGCATCTGGGCGCCCGTCATGATGGGCGCCAGCGGGTTGCGCAGCTCATGCGCGAGCATGGCCACGAACTCGTCCTTGCGCTTGTCGGCGCGCTTGAGCGCGTCGGCCAGGTCCAGCAGCTTTTCGCGTTCCCGGGTCAGGGCCTGGCGCTGCTCGTACAGGCGGTCCAGCATCTTGTTGATCGAGGTCGACAGGCTGGCGACTTCTTCAGTGCCACCCGCCTGCACCCGCTCCTGGCTCAGGCCGTCGCGCACCAGGTCGCTGGCAAAGCCCTGGAGCTGCCGCAGGTCACGCGTGAGTATTGACGCCAGCCGGGCGCCGGCCAGCACCACGGCCGCAAACATTCCCAGCGTCAGCAAGACGATGGGCAGGTATTGCGGCGACAGCGCGTCTGTCGCCTCCACCGCGGCGGGGGCGCCGGCGACCCGAAATCCGAGCGATTCAAACACCGGCGGTGTGTCTACCGGGTTGGTCTGGCGCTGGTCGGCTGGCAGCTGCGCACCCCACAGCAAATGGATCTGAGGGTGCACATGCACTGCCTCCAGCGCGACCTTGTACAGCAGCCCACCCTCCGGCGTGCTGGTGCGCGGGTAGATCAACGGCTCAAGGGCCACCAGTTCGGGCTTGCCCTCGTTCATAAAAATGGCCGAGGCCGGCTTGCCGATTTTGAGCTGAGCTTGCATCCAGCTTCGCTGCTCGGCATTGAACTGGCCGTTGTTGCTGGCGATTTCGCCACCCTCAAAGTCTGTGAAAAGCACCTGCACAGGAATGCCGTTGACCTGGCGCAAGCTGGCCAGAAAGGGCTGCAAGTAGGTTTCCTTACCCACGCTGTCCACCAGACCTGTTGCCAGGATGGTGCTCCCTGCGACCTCCGACATACGGGTTGCCAAAGCGGTGAGGTTCAAGCAGACAGTCTGGGCATGAAACTGGCGCTCACGTGCGGCCAGTTCTTGCAAGGCGTTGTCATGCTGGCGGTTCATCAGCCACCAGGAGGCCAGTGCGGTCAGCAGCAGGGCGCCTGCGGCCAGGCCAGCCGCAGCCAGAGCAAAGCGGCGGGTCAGGCTGGTGGGAAGCGAGGCGCGTGAAAACAAGCCAGGTGTCCTAGGTCAAAGGCACCACGACACCGTCGTCGCGGTAGCGCGCCATCAGCAGCTGCCTGGTGTCCAGCGCTTCATGGCGGGTGCTTGTGAAAGCTGGTGCGTAGCGCCGCACCAGACCTTGGTGGGCGGGCAGCCTTTCGAGCGCCTGGCGCACGGCGCTTCGGTTGGTCGAGCCCGCCTGCTTGACGGCCATGGCCAGCAGGTGCACGGCGTCGTACGCATGGGCCACGCCCACCGGGCTTTCGATGTCTTCAAAGCGCTTCACACCCAGCTCGTTGGCAGTGGCCATGAAGCGGCTCAGCTCTTCCTTGCGGGCCTGAAAAAAGCTGAAGGTCTGAATGACCGTGAAGTCCACGTCTTTGAGGGCGGGACCGGCTTCCGCGAAGAAGCGTCCACCCGTCACGCCCCAGTGGCTGATGATGGGAATGCGCTGCTCTTTGGGCAGGGCCGCGACCTCGCGCACCAGCAGGGCGGCTTCATCGTCATTGGCCACCAGCACGATGGCCTTGGCGCCAGCGTTCAGCAGCTTGAGGTAGCGGTCCACCAGCGAACGCTCCTGCCAGTTGTACCAGGCGGTGTCCACCACTTCAGGGCTGCGCTGGGTGGCTGAGTATTTGTCCACCGCGGCCAGGTTGCTGCGGCCCCAGGAGGTGTTGGTCAGCAGCAGGCCAACCTGCTTGATGCCGCGCTGCTGGGCGCTGGCCAACATGTAAGGCATGGCCAGGCTGTCGCGCAGGGACACCCTGAACACATAGTTGGGCTGGGTGCCGTTGTCCACGATCATGTCCGCCGCCGACCACACGGCGATGAATGGCAGCTTGGACTCTTTGAGCACGGGCAACTGCTCGATGATGACCGGGCTGAAGCGGCCGCCCAGGACCGCGACAAGATCTTTCATCTCGGCGAACTCGCGGATGTTCTTGATGCCCCGAGCGGGGATGGAGCGGTGGTCGCGCGTGACCACGTCCAGGGGCCGGCCGAGCACGCCGCCGGCTTTGTTGATTTCAGCGATCGCGATACGGCATCCCAGCTCAACGGCCTGAGCCGAAGTGCTGTTGATCAGGCCAAACTCGCCGTCGATGCCGACCAGCACGGGCGCGCCGCGTGGCGCCGTTTGTGCCTGGGCTGCCGAGCCCAAGCCAGCCGTTGCGGCCACAGCGGCGCCAGCAAAAGCCGGCAACGCCCCGAGTACGTGGCGGCGTGTGATGGGATGCGTAGGCTTGGTGGCTTGGGTCATGTCAGGCACTTGGTCAGTTGGACGTGGGACAAACGCCAGCGGCTAGATGAGTTCGGCCGATTTTCACCGCAAAAACACTCTGCCGGCAACTGCTGTGTCCGCCCAAAAGTAACACAAGTGTTACGGGCGGTTCACCTTCAACCCTGTCCCAGCGACCCAGTCCCCGGTAATCAGTCCCGGTGAAGCACCGTGATGCTGATCCGGCGGTTGCGCGGGTCTTTGGGGTCGTTGGTGTTGTAGGGGGCGGTGTCCGCCACGCCTTCAATGCGCGCAAAGCGTGTGCTGGCCACGCCGCGCTTTTCCATCACCTGGCGCGTGGTCTCGGCGCGCTCCGCTGACAAGGACCAGTTGTTGCGACCATCGGTGTTGGCAAAAGCCACGCTGTCGGTGTGGCCGCGCAGGGCCAACTTGTTGGGCATGGTTTCCAGCGACTTGGCGATTTCGTCCAGCAGCGCCTGGGCGCGTGGCTGCAGCTTGTTGGTGCCCAGGCCAAACATGGCGAAGTCGGCCTTGTCGATGACTTCGATGCGCAAGCCTTCTTTTTCACGCACGAACTTGACCTGGTCCTTGATGTTTTCGAGCTTGGGGTTTTGCTCGAGCTTTTGCTTGAGTTCGTCTTCCAGCTTGTCGAAGTTGGCCTGGTCGGCTTCTTCGACGATTTTTTTCTTTTCCTCTTCAGACACCTGGTCCGGGTTGGCCCGCGTGTCACCGTTGGGGGAAGGGTCGTTTTCAGTCGGGCCGCCTTCAGACTTGGGCGTCACGCGCTCCATGTTCGAGGTTTGTTTGGCCGAAAACGGAAAGCCGTCCGGGTCAATGATGGAGCGGCCACCCAAAATGCCGTTGGAGCCGGCGAGTTGCCCCATGGTCACATTGCTGTGCGAGGTGGGCTTGAAGTAGTCGGCAATGCTTTTACGCTGGTTTTCGTTGGTCGAACCCAGCAGCCACATGAGCAAAAAGAAGGCCATCATGGCGGTCATCATGTCGGCCAGGGCGATCTTCCAGGCACCGCCGTGCGCGCCGCCGTGGCCGTCGTCGATGACTTTTTTGATGACGATGACAGGCGCCAGCGGCGCAGGCGCGGCGTCGGCCGCGGGCGCGGGCGCGGCTGGCGCGGCCTCAGCAGGCGGGGCACCTTCGATGGAGCCCGCTTCAGTGGCTGGGGCTTCCGGGGCCGTAGCGGCAGCGGCTTCAGCCATGTTTACTTGCCGCGCAGGCCGTCAAAGACCTCGGCAAAAGAGGGCTGGTTATGGTGGCTGATGCCCACGCGCGCCGCTTCAATGATGAGCGGCATGGGGTGGCCGTGCATGGTGCCGATGATGATTTGTTTGACGACTTTGTAGATCTCGCCTTCGTCGTCAATGATCTGCTTCAGGCGGCCGGCCATGGGTTCAACCAGGCCGTAGGCAAAGAACACGCCCAGGAATGTACCGACCAGCGCGCCACCGATCAGCGCGCCCAGCACGGCCGGGGGTTGGTCAATCGCGCCCATGGTTTTCACCACGCCCAGCACGCAAGCCACGATGCCCAGGGCGGGCAGGGCGCCAGCCATCGAAGCCAGGGCTTCGGCGGGCTTGAGCGCGCCGTGGTGGTGGGTCTTGATGGACTGCTCCATCACTTCTTCGACCGCATACGCGCTCAGGTTGCTCGACGACACGACCAACAGCCGGATGGTGTCGGTGATCAGGTGCAAGAGGTCGTGGTCTTTGAGCAAGGCCGGGTATTCGCCAAAGATGGCGCTGGCCTCGGGGTTTTCGATGTGCGCTTCCAGCGCCACAGCGCCTTCGCTTTTGAGCGTCTTCATGATCTTGGAAACCACAAAAATGGTTTGCAAGTAGTCGTCTTTTTTGTATTTTGGGCCTTTGAACACTTTGCCAAAGCCGCCAAAAGCGCCCTTGACCGTGTCCATGCTGTTGCCGATCAACATGGCGGCGACAGCCGCGCCGCCAATGATGAAGGTCTCGACTGGAGCTGCCTTGATGATGGGCGCCATGCTGCCGCCGGCGAGGATAAAACCGCCGAAAACGCATCCAAACAAGACAACAATACCGATAAGACCGACCATCTACATTCTCCAGACAAGCTGACCGCGACCCGCCGACGGCCGCCAATGACCAACTTGGGCGCTGAGCAAACTCTACTTTAACGCCTCAATCGTTCTAATCGCTAGATCGGGTGTCAATATCCCATCAATGGGCCATCATGCTGGCCTGAACAGGCAGCAGGGCGGGCACATCGCGCCAGGCTTGGCGAATTTCGTTCATCAGGCCATGCACTTCCATCAGGGCAGCCACGTCGTTGTGAATGTTCACATGCAGGAGGCGACGGGTGATGTAGCTGTACAGCTCGTTCAGGTTGCTGGCCAGGTCGCCACCTTTTTCAAAGTCCAGCGCGCCTTGCAGGCCGAACAAAATGCGGTTGGCTCGCGCCAGGGCCTTGCCTTTTTCAGCGATGGCGTTGTGCTCGATGTGGCCCTTGGCAGTCATCAGGCTTTCGATCAGGCCGTCAAACAGCATCTGGATCAGCTCGACCTTGTTGGCGACCACGGCCTGTGTTGCCGTGTTGCCAGCGCCGTAGCTCTCCATCGCCTTGAAATTAACTCGCATCGCCTGACTCCTGATATTCAACTGTGACGCTCAATGAATCGGCGCGCCGGCCGAAAACTTGAGGGCGACAGTTGATTCAGCGCTTGCCGCGGCTTTTGGCGACGGGTTCTTCGACCTGCAAGGTGCCGCGCAGCTTCTTGACGACGGCACTGAGCAACTGGCTGACGCGAGATTCCGTCACACCCAGCACTTCGCCAATCTCCTTGAGATTGAGCTCTTCGACGTAATACAAATTCATCAGCAGCTGGTCGCGTTCAGCCAGCTCGCCAATGGCGTCGGTCAGCGCGCCCATGAACTGCGCATGCTCCACGATCACTTCAGGCTGCTGGGAGCTGTCGTCGGCGATGTTCATGACTTCGTCGGTCATGACTTCCATGGAGTAAGTCTCAAAGCGGCGGGCCTGGCCACGCTCTTTTTGAAAGGCGTCCAGGTCTTTGCCCACGTGCTCGGCCAGCTCGGCCTCGGTCGGGATGCGGCCCAGCTCCGACGCCAGGGCGTCAGTGGCTTTGCTGTGCGACTTGTTGAAGGCGACTGCCGAACGCGGCAAAAACGACAGGCGGCGCACTTCGTCAAGGATGGCGCCGCGCACGCGGCTGTGCGCAAAGCCCTCAAACTCGATGCCTTTGGTGGGGTCGAAAGCGCGGGCGGCTTCCAGGAGGCCGATCATGCCGACCTGGATCAGCTCATCGAGTTCCATGAAGGGCGGAATGCGCACCTTGAGGTGCAGCGCAACGCGCTTGACCATGCCCAGGTGGGCCATGACCAGCGCTTCACTGCTGTTTTGGTTCTGGACTTCTTCATAAAGGCGGGTGTGGACGGCCATAAGTTAAGGGTCAGGTCTGCTGGACCAGCCTTTCCACAAAAAATTCAAGCCCGCCTGAAGCCTGGGTCACGGCGTCAAGCTGCTGCGCGGATTCGGCCAGACGCCGGAAGTCGCGGGAGCCGGCGCTGCCGGGCGCGTACTCCAGCACCGACTGGTATTTTTTAAGCGCCGACAAGATCAGCTCGTCGCTTTCAATCGTGCCCAGGTACTTGATGGTGTGGTTCAAAAAGCGCGCACACACCTGGTTGATGCGTTGAAACAAAATCTGCCCGTCCTGCTGGCTGGGCATGTTGTTGGGAATGAGGTAAATCTCGCCCAGGCCCCAGTCCTGCACCAGCACTTTGATGGTGCCGTAGGCGTCGGCAATCGAAGACGGGTCGTCGCGCACGACGATGAAGCGGCGTTGGCAGGCGGCCATGAAAGCCAGCACCGCAGGCGAGATGCCGGCGGCCATGTCGACGATCAAAAAGTCCACTTCTTCAGTCAGCGCGCTGAAGGCCTGCACGATGCTGGCGGCCTGCACGGGGCCCAAGGCCGCCATGTCTTGCACGCCCGAGGCACCGGGCACCAGGCGCACACCGGCGCGGGTGGTGACGATGATTTCTTCGAGCGTTTTTTCGCCGCTCAGGAAGTGGCTCAGGTTGTATTCGCAGCGGGCGCCGAGTGCGATCTGCGCATTGGCCAGGCCTAAGTCGGCGTCGAGCAGCATGACGCGCTGGCCGGCCATTTGCAGCGCTACGGCCAGGTTCACGGACACCGTGGTCTTGCCGACGCCGCCTTTGCCGCTGGCGATGCCGATTACCTGTGTTCGGGAGGGCTTGATCATTCGCTCTTTCAGGAAATATCTAGGGCTGTCAGCGTGCTGTCTGCGTGCTATCAGGGGCTCAGGCGGCCTGGAAGTCCAGGAAGGCGCGGGTCATGCCAGCGGCACTGTGCGTCGCCAACCAGGCGGCATCGGCTGGCGAGCCAGTCGCCGCGCCGAGCGTTGAATCCTGCTCGGCCGAGGCGCTTGCCAGCTGGTCCACACCCAGGTTCACCAGGCGCTGCACAGGGCTTGCGAGGAACAGGTCAGGTGCACCGCAGCCGTCGCTGCCGCCGGCCAAAGGCAGCGGATTATTGCTCAGAAAATGCAGCAAGGGCCAAGGCTGGGTGCATTCATCGAGCTTGCTCACCAGCAGGCTGTCCCAGGCTTGCAGCGTTGTAGCGCCGCCTGATTTTTCAGCGTTGTTCGTGAGCAGGCGAGCCAGCGTCGCGCTGGAAGCATCAGCCGGCACGACCGCATGAAATTGCGCTGCGGCATGCACGCTACGCACTTCGGCCAGGCGCTCGGCCATCTGCACGCCGGGCGTGTCGATCAGCACCAGGCGGCGGGGCGTGAGTTCATTCAAAAGCAAAGCCAGCGTGGCTGCGTCGCTTGCCCGAAAGCAGTCCACACCCAGTTGGGCGGCCAGCATTTGCATCTGGCTCCAGGCACCGGCGCGCACGTCGTGGTAACTGATCAAGGCCACTTGCGCCGCGCCGTGCACTTGCTCGGCATGGCGGGCCAGGCGCGCGGCCATCAAGGACTTGCCTGCGCCAGAAGGGCCGGCCAGAACATGCACGCCTTGCGTGGGCAAAGCCGCGTCGGGGCGGGCCAGGGTGTGGCTGAGGACGGACTTGAAGGCGCCCAGAGCGGTGTCTTCGCTGGCGTGGTCTTGCAAGGTGTCAAGCATCAGGGCTCTCAAAGCCTGGGGCATGGGCGCCTCGCCAAGGGCGCGGGCCAGGCTGCGCACCGGCTCGGCCAGCTGCAGGCCTTGCTGCCAGCTGGCGGTCTGCTGCGTCAGGCGGAATTCACGGCGCAGGCTGGCCAGCTCGTCGCGCACCAGGTCCACGATCTCGCGGCCGCGCAGGTAGTCGCGTGCGTCCTGGGCCTTGGTCTGTGGGGCGGTAGAAACTGTAGGTGCGCTGGCCTTGAAGGTAGCTGGTTGTTCGTCGCTGGGCTCAAGCGCGTCGCTGGCGCTGGCTTTTTCGGCCTGACGCAGTGCGTCCAAAAAGTTGGCGGCTCCGCCCTTGGCTTGAAGCAGGTCGGCGCGGGGCAGGGCGGCGGTGCTGGCCGACGGCGCAGCCACCATGCCCAGCGCCGGCTGGCCGCTCAGGTCGGCCGCGTTGGCTTGGGCAGGCACGTCCAGGGCCACCACCAGTTCGGTCCGGCCGTTGACCTGGTGGTTCGAGATGATGAGCACGTCCGCGCCATACAGGGCAATCGCCTGGTCGGTGGCAGCGCGTGAGTCGCGGGCAAGGATTCGCTTGAGTTGCATGGCGTCGGCTTTTGAAAATTAGTTCCGGGTCTCGGCTTGCACGGTGTGGATCACCTTGACCATCTGGTCTTCAGGAATCTCGCTGTAGGCCAGGATGGTCATGTCGTTGACGCGAAAGCGCACAGCCTTGGACATCCAGGGGCGAATCGCCGGGGACACCACCAGCACGGCGGGGTGACCAAGTTCTTCGACCGTGCGGGCGCCTTCGCGCAGTGCGCTGAAAAGGCGTTCTGACAAACCGGGTTCGAGCACCATGGTCTGGTTGCCGCTTTGTTGCAGCACGTTGTGCAGCAGTTGCTCTAAGCCCGGGTCCAGCGTGATCACGGACAGGCTGTTCTTGTCGTCCACCAGGCCTTGCACGATCATGCGGCCCAGCTTGGGACGGATGATGGACGTGAGCTGGTCCGGGTCTTGGGTGCGGGTGCAGGCTTCAGACAGCGCTTCGACGATGGTGCGCATGTCGCGGATCGACACCGACTCGCCCAGGATGTTTTGCAGCGTGCGGGTGACCACACCAAGAGACAGCTTGCCGGGCACCAGGTCTTCGACCAGCTTGGGGGATTTGACGGCCAGCTTGTCCAGCAGCTGCTGCACTTCGTCATGGCTCAAGAGGTCGGCAGCGTTGTCGCGTAGCACTTTATTGAGGTGTGTGGCCACGGCGGTGGCGGCGTCCACCACGGTGTAGCCCAGAGTGCGTGCATGGTCGCGCTGCGAAGGGTCGATCCACACGGCGTCCAGGCCAAAAGCGGGTTCTTTGCAGGCGATGCCTTCGAGCTGGCCGTAGACCTGGCCGGGGTTGATGGCCATTTCGCGGCCCACGCGGATCTCGCCCTTGCCGCGCACCACGCCCTTGAGCACGATGTGATAAGTGTCGGGGTCTATGTTCAGGGCGTCGCGAATGCGCACGGGTTGAATGAGAAAGCCGAGTTCGACGGAGAGTTTTTTGCGCACGCCCTTGACGCGGGCCATCAGCTGGCCGCCAGCGTCCGGGTTGACCAGCGGGATCAGGCCGTAGCCGATTTCAAGGCCGATCAAGTCCACCTGGTCTACGTCGTCCCAGTCGAGTTCTTTGGGTTGCTCAAGGCCGGTATCAGCCGCGCCAGCGGCAGCGCCAGCGCCAGATGCACCGGACGAGCCGCCTTGGCCAGTTCTGCCTGCGTTGCCTGCTTGCGGCTGGCTGCGGCGCAGGGCCATGTAGCCCATGCCGGCGCAGGCACACGCCAGCAGCAAAAACACCAGGTGCGGCATGCCGGGCACCAGGCCGAGCACGGCCATGATGCTGGCCGAGATAAAGAGAGCGCTGGGGTTGGACAGCTGGCTGGTCGCCTGCTCGGTCATGGACTCAGACGTCGTCACACGCGTGACGATGATGGCGGTGGCCAGCGACAAGAAGAGTGCTGGGATCTGCGCCACCAGGCCGTCACCGATGGTCAGCAGGGTGTAGACCCGGCCGGCTTCGCCGAACGACATGTCGTGCTGGGCCACACCAATGATCAGGCCGCCGATCAAGTTGATGATCACGACCAGCAAGCCGGCAATCGCATCGCCGCTCACAAATTTGGAGGCACCGTCCATGGAGCCGAAGAAGTCGGACTCTTGCGAGAGTTCTTCGCGGCGCTTTTTGGCGGTTTCCTGGTCGATCACGCCGGCGTTCAAGTCCGCGTCAATCGACATTTGCTTGCCGGGCATGGCGTCCAGGGTGAATCGGGCGTTCACTTCTGACACGCGGCCGGCACCCTTGGTCACCACCACGAAGTTGATGATCATCAGGATGGCAAAAATGATGAAGCCCACCATGTAGTTGCCGCCAATGATGATGTGGCCGAAGGCCTCAACCACCTTGCCAGCGGCGTCTTCGCCCTCATGGCCGTTGACCAGAATCACGCGGGTCGAGGCCACGTTCAGGCCCAGGCGCAGCATCGTTGCAAACAGCAAAACCGACGGAAACGATGAGAATTCCAGCGGCTTGCGGGTGCTGATGGCGATCATGATGATCAGCACGCTCGACGCGATATTGAAGGTGAACAGCACGTCCAGCAGCCAGGCGGGCAGCGGCAGCACCAGCATGGCCATGATCAGCAGCACCACGGCCGGGATGCTCAGGCCGGTGTAATTGAAGCGCGACAGGTTCTGTCGGATACCTGACAGGGTCAGAGTGTTCATGGGTGCTGGCGCTCGTTTTAGTCGTGAAAATCGTTAAAATCTTTGCTCAGCGGCAGTGATTGCAAAGTCTGTGCCACACCAAACCGACACCCGGCAAGCGGGTGGCAAGACCTCTCCGGTCACGCTTATTGCTAAAGAGTGGTGTACCCGGCCCTTGGGGGCCAAGCAGAACCACCGCTCTGACGCTGAAAAACATGGACGCCAACCTTTCTATTTCCTCTCCTTCCGCCGCTACGGGCGCCGCCAGCCAGGCGGTGTCTGGCGCTGTGCCGCCCGGCGCCGAACTGCGGGGAGCCGACTTTGCCAACTTGCTGCGCGGCCTGCAGGACGGGGCCGAGCGGCAAGACCTTGCCGCCGCAGGCCTGGCTGAAGCCGGCCTGCAAGCCGTGGCCCTGAGCCCGCAGCTCGAATTGATCACCGCCGCCACCCCGGTGCCGGACGCCGACAGCCTGATGGCTTTTGCCCGCACCCAGGGCCTGGATGACGGCACCCTGGCTTTGCTGTTTGGCGCGCCGGGCATGCCTGCCATGCTGGACAAAGCCGGGCAGGGCGCCGCCAGCCTGTTGACCGGCGCGGCCGTGCCCGCCGCCTGGGCCTTGAGCACAGGCATGAGCGGCATGAACGCCGGGCTGACCCTGGCCTCTGGCAGCGCCGCCGCCTTGGCCAAGCAGGCCGATGGCCTGGGCCTGACAGATATGAGCTGGCAAATCAGCAAAGCCGCTGGCGAGGTGGAAGCGAGCAGCGCCACCGTCGCGGCCGAAGCAGGCACGCCCGATACCCTGGCCGAAGCCTTGCGCCTGCAATTGCAGATGCCGCGCGAAGCCATCAGCGCCCTGACCAAGCGCCTGGCCGGTTTGGCCGGCAGCGGCCAGGCCGTGGCTTGGGGCCAGTTGCAAGCCCAGGCCATGGCTGAAAGCGCCGAGGTCTTGAATCTGCGCGAATTCTTCAGCGGCCCGACGGCGCTGGACGAACCCGCTCTGGCGCCCGAAGCGAGCGACGCGGCCGCTGGCCCGCTGCCCGCGCTGGAAGGCGGGCGCACTGCCGCGTCAAGCCTGGCGCTGCAAGGCGACACCGCACCAGCCAGCCAGGCCGGCGCACGCGCCGAGCATTACCAGCAACTGGCCGACCGCCTGGGCCAGGCCCTGGCGCAGCGCCTGCAAGCGCAAATCGAGCGTGGGGAGTGGAAGTTGCAGATGCGCATGGACCCGGCCAGCCTGGGCCGCATTGACCTGGAGCTGGACATGCGTGCCGGCGGCCTGGACGCCGTGTTCCGCAGCGACAACGCCTTGACCCGCGAGCTGATTGCCCAAGGCCTGCCCAAGCTGCGCGACAGCCTGGCGCAGTCAGGCACGACAGTTGCTCATGTGTGGGTGAACGGGGATTCCGCGGGCCAGGCTGGCGGAAATCCGACACCCCGGTTTGCCGCGCCCCAAAGCGCAAGCCAGGACAGCGACAAGGTCAGTGCCACCGAGGCACCGGCTCTGTCAGTCGCCTCGGCCACGCGGGCCAGCGACAGCGACTGGGATGTGTTGGCCTGATTGAATTTTTTTGAGAACCGAATGAAGAAGGTGTGCCATGGCTGCTGCTGAAGAAGTTGTTGAAACCGGTGAACCCAAGCCGAAGAAGCCGATCTTGCTGATCGTCGTGGCGATCTTGCTGGCCTTGGTCCTGCTGGGCGGGGCTGTCGCGGGCACCTTGTTCTTTACAGGGTTTTTCAAGGCCAAGCCGGTCCTGACGGCCGAGCAGCAGCTTGAAGCCGATGCCGCCAAGGAAGACGGCCACGGTGCTGCTGCTGACGGTAAGGACGGCAAGGACGGAAAAGGCAAGGACGGCAAAGACGGCCCGCCCGGCAAGCTGACGAAAAAGTCGCCCGAGCTGACCCGCTTTGACACCACGTATTACCAAATCGAGCGCGAGTTCCTTGTCAACCTGACCGGCTCGCGCAAGGTCATGTCGGTGCAGATCGCGATTTCGACCCGCTATGACCAGCGCGTGATCGACAACGTGAAAAAACACGAGTTCGCCTTGCGTTCGGTGGTCATGGACGCCATGCGCCAGACCGTCGAGTCTGACCTGGCCAAGCCCGAGTTCCGCAAAGATCTGGCCACCCGCGTGCGCGACACCATGAACACCATGCTCGAAAAAAGTGAAGACTTCGGCGGCATTGAGGACGTGCACTTCACGTCCTTCATCGTTCAGTGATGTCCGGGACTATTTGAGCTAAGAAGCGCTGATGGCCACCAATTTACTTTCTGCGGAAGAACTCTCGGCGCTGGCCGAAGGCGTGAGCGACGGCAGCATTGCCGTTGACACGGGCTTTAACACCGCGGCCCGCGTGCGCAAGCACGACCTGGCCAGCGAAGACAGCAGCCTGGGCGTGAACGTCTCGTCGATCGACATGATCAACGAGCGCTTTGTGCGTTTGTTCCGCCTGGGTCTGGTCGAGATGCTGCGCAGCAGCCCGCGCGTCAGCCCCACCCGCGTGCAGATTGTTCGCTTTGGCGACTACATGAAGGACTTGCGTCCGCCGCTGTCAGTCAACGTGGTGCGCATGAACCCTTTGCGCGGTTACTCCATCGTCGTCATTGACCCGGTGGTGGTGTTCAGCTCGCTGGACAGTTTTTTTGGCGGCTTTGGCCGGGGCGTGGGCCAACTGCCTTCGGGCCGGCTTTTCACGCCGACCGAGACGCGGATCATCAACATGATCCTGAATGTGTTTTTCCGCTCGCTCAAAGAAGCGTGGTCGCCGCTCATGGAGATCGACTTCGAACTGGTGAGCTCCGAGATCAATCCGCAGTTCGCGCAGATCGCTGACGAGAACGACCTGGTGATCCTGACCCGTTTCGAGTCTGAAAGCGGCCCCAACACCCAGGGCTTCCTGGACCTGGTCTACCCGTATTCCTCGCTCAAGTCGGTCCGCGAGCTGCTGCGCAACCGCGTGCAGACCGGCGACGGCAACGAAGAGTCTGACAACCAGTGGCGCGACGAACTGGGTGCTGCCGTGGACAGCGCCAACCTGGAGATGCGCGTGGAGCTGGCCTCTTTTGACGGCGACTTCAGGACCGTGGAAAACATGGAAGTGGGCGACATCTTGTATTTCAAGAAACCCGAGCTGGCCCGGCTACTGATTAATGACGTGCCTGCCTTTGACGTGCAAGTGGGCGCGCTGGGCACGCAGACCGCCGTGCAAATTGAACACGCCTTGATCCCCGGCATGCAATGAACCCCCAGGACCGAACATGACTGATAACTTTGAAAAAGACCCCACCCTGGGTGGCAACTCGCAGATCAACCCGGACGTGTTGCAAAACATCACGGTCACGCTGTCTGTTGAAGTCGGCCGCGCCATGATCAAGATCCGCGACCTGATGCGCCTGACGCAGGGCAGCGTGGTCGAGTTGGACCACATCGCCGGTGAAGCGCTGGACCTCTTGGTCAACAAAACCGTGGTCGCGCAGGGCGAGGTGGTGCTGGTCAATGACCGCTACGGCATTCGCCTGACGCGCGTGGTACCCGCTTCCGAGCGCATGAAGAACCTCTGAACATGGCTGCTGGACTCTCGGGCATGGACATGCTGCGTTTTATGGGCAGCTTGCTGCTGGTGCTGGCTTTGCTGGGCGGCTTGCTGTGGGGCCTGAAGCGCCTGCAGTCCGGCGCCTTGCGCCCCGGCGGCGCGGCACGTCAGCTGCAAATCATCGAGGCTGTGAGCGTCGGTCCACGCCAAAAAATCGCGCTGGTGCGCGTGGGCAAACGCGAAGTGCTGGTGGGCATTTCGCCTGCGCAGATCACGGCTTTGGGCCAGTGGCCAGAGTCTTCTGTCGGCCAGGTCGATTCCTCCGAACTGGAGGCTGACCGTGCGTAATTTTGGTTTCAAACAATTCGGTCTTGCCGCCGCCTTGCTAGGCGGCATGGCCCTGCTGGCGCTGCCCGCAGACGCTTTCGCGCAAGGCATGCCTTTGCTCAACGTGAGCAACGCCAAGGGCGGTCAGCAGTACAGCCTGACGCTGCAGCTGCTGGCGCTCATGACCACGCTCACGCTGCTGCCTTCGCTGCTGCTCATGATGACCTCGTTTGTGCGCATCATCATCGTGATGTCTTTGCTGCGCCAGGCGCTGGGCACCGGCCAGACGCCGCCCAACACCGTGCTGGTGGG